>NZ_JBFAQA010000034.1:0-114918 GCF_040677005.1 Nonomuraea sp. NPDC049421 | reverse complement strand
GTCAGAAGGGCGTCCAGCTCAGTCTTCACAAACCGATCTTGGACGCCCTTCGCTGTGCCCGCAGACGATCAGCGAATTTCACATCAACGATCTAGCCGTTGGAATGGCCTCCGCTGATGTGTTGCATGACTACGGTTCTGTGGGGCTAGAGATCTAGGTTGGCGATGAGCTGGTCGAGGGCCTTGCGGGTCTCCGGGCTGGCGATCTGGGTGTAGGCGTTCATGGTCGCGGAGATCTGCGAGTGCCGCAGGATGCGCGGGTGGACGCCTAGGGCGGCCGGCATCGAGGCGCAGGTGTGGCGGGTGTCGTGAACGCGGATGCGCGGCAGGCCGGCCTTCCTCGCGTGCAGCTCGAAGGAGCGGTTGAAGTTGCGGGGTTCGATCGGCGTACCTCACTTGGTGGTGAAGACGAGTTCCGAGTCCTGCCACTTGTCGCCGGCCTCGCGGCGGGCGTCGTCCTGGACACGGCGGCGGTGCCGTAGAGCGGCGGCGCACAAGGCGGGCAGGGGGAGGCCGGCTTCTCCTCGTAGCGTGGAGACCGAACCGGGAGAGGTTTGGTCGTGGCAGGAGTCAGCGGCGGCGCTTTGATCCGGAATTCCGGGCGGGTGCGGTGGGTATCGTGAAGGAGACCGGCAAGCCCGTGGCCCAGGTGGCGCGGGATATGGGGAACTCACGGGATGTCGCACAATCGAGGACATTCGGTCGTGTCCGGGTAGTCCGTGACGGCCCCGTGAGGGTGTCAGACCTGGCCGTATCCGCCGTCGACCTGGTAGTCGGCGCCGTTGACGTGAGAGGCTGCGTCCGAGGCGACGAAGGCGATGACGGCGGCGACCTCTTCCGCGGTACCGGCCCGGGTCATCGGGGTCCCGGTGCCCATCGTGGCGATGAGCGCCTCGCGTTCCTTGGCGGTGGCGGCCAGTTGTGCGATCCCGGGCGTGTCCGTCGGACCCGGGCTCACCACGTTCACCCGGATCCCGCGTGGGGTCAGCTCAAGGGCCCAGGTACGGGCGAGGGCGCGGACCCCGGCCTTGGAGGCCGCGTAGAGACTCCGCCCGCGCGACGCCTTGTGCGCGGCCATCGAGCCGGTGAGGACGATGACGCCACCGTCCGCCAGCAGCGGCAGCGCCTTCTGGACGGTCATGATCGTGCCGGTGATGTTGACGTCGAAGACCATCCTGATGACGTCCTCGGTGATGGTTCCCAGCGGTGCGGTCGCGATCGCCGCCGCGTTGACGACCAGCACGTCCAGCCGGCCGCTGCGCCGCTCCACCTGCGCGAAGAGCCGGTCGAGGTCGTCGGCCGAGCGCGAGTCGGCCCGCACCCCGATGACATCACCCCGTATGTCCGCGGCCGCCGCCGTCAGGGCGTCCTGGTCCCGGCCCGTGATGTAGACGGTGCCGCTCCCTTCGGCGATCTTCCGTGCGGTGACGTGGCCGATACCGGCACTTCCGCCCGTCACGACCGCGACCTTGTTATGGAATGCGTTGCTCATGGAACTCGTCGTCCGTTCATCTGGGTGGCCGCTTTGAGGAACGTCCTGCAAGACGTCCCGGGAACGTCCTGAGGAACACAGGCAGTACGAGCCTGCGCCTTGTGCGGACACCGGCTCCAGAAGCCTGCTGATGCTGGTACTAGCGGCACCAGGCCGACGCCCTACCGGCTCTGGCACAGTGGACATGTGCCGACAACCACGAACCGGACTGAACTGCGGGAGTTCCTGCGCTCACGACGCGCGCGGGTCTCACCCGAGGAGGTCGGCATACGCCCGGGAGTCCGTCGGCGCACCCCCGGACTGCGCCGCGAGGAGGTCTCCCAGCTGGCCGGTGTCGGAATCACCTGGTACACGTGGCTGGAGCAGGGGCGGCCGATCAACGTCAGCTCCCAGGTGCTCGACGCGGTGGCCCGCACGCTGTTTCTGGACGCCGCCGAGCGCGACCACCTCTACCGTCTGGCCGAGGTCCCCCGGCCTCCGGTCATCAGTGATCCGCCGACCGAGCTCCCCGGCCACCTCGACACCGTCCTGGAAGCGCTGGACCCGTTGCCCGCCATGTTGGTCGACGCCCGCACCGAGGTGCTGCGCTGGAACCGTCCATACGCCGCCCTGCACCCCGCTCTGGTCAGTGCTCCGCCCGGCGAGCGCAACACCCTCTGGCACCTCTTCGCGGCACCGGAGTGGCAGCACCACATCGTCAATCGCGACGAGCAGGCACCCGAGGCCGTGGCAGGATTCCGCTACCGCTACAGCCAGAACATGGGCGACCCGCAATGGCAGGACTTCGTCACCAGGCTGTGCACCGCCAGCCCGCTGTTCTCCCGGCTCTGGGCAACGCACGACGTCGCTCCACCGCGCCTGTGTGACAAGCGCTACGACGTTACGGGGATCGGCGAAGTGAGCCTGCACGCCACCGGCATGGAACTGACCGACCACCCCGGCGTCCGCCTCGTCGTCCACACCCCCACCGACAGGCGCAGCCGCGAGAACATCGACCGCCTGCTGCGCCGGGCGACGCACCTGTGACGAGTGGACCGGGGCCCGGGCGCGGGGGTCTGGGGTTCGAATCCCCAAGGCGGCTCCAGGTCGGAAGCCCCTGAAGGGATCTTGAGGAGCTTCCGAGTGACTAAGCCCGGGCGTTGCTCCCGACTAGTAGCTGTCGCTCCAGCGATACCAAGGGCCCTCGATGTGTTCGAAGGACGAAGCGACCGCCGGGTTGGAGTCATCGACCGGAACGTGCTCGGGGCTCCATACGTAGCCGTAGGGGTCCACACCGCCCCAGCTATAACCCACCTTGAAATAGACGCGGTCGCCTTCTCGATAGACAGCTTGAAACTCAGCCTCTCCGACCTCCAGCGGCCCATTCATCTGGCTGCTTTCTGGCCCCATCGTCTGGGCGACCTGTTCCATCTCGGCGAATGAACGCGAGATGCGTTGCCGATCGATGTACCCGCATGACGTTAGCGTTGCCAGGGCAACGAAGATGATTAGTAATCGCACGCCCTGATTGTCCCTGTCGCGAGACCTGCCCACGATGAAACCTGTCGTTCTTATCAAGAGACAAGGATGCGGTCCATTGCCACAGCGCTCCTTGGAGGACGGGGCGGAGCTGCGTGCGGTAGTCCAGCTCCGTTACCGCTGTGCTGCTGTGGCCGACCAGTCGGGAGATCTCCTCCCGGAGGAATGCCCTGGTTCGAGAGCTGCGGCCTACGAGTCAATGGGTGGGCAAGGTGGGGTGAGGGGTGTCGGGGAGGGTGCCGTGCATGTCGTTGGTGAGGGCCCAGCGGCCGTGGCCTTGCCAGGCGCCGTTGATGAACAGGAGGTCGGGGGAGTAGCCCTCGTAACGGAAGCCGTGGCGTTCGATCAGGTTGATGGAGGGCTGGTTGGTGGGGCTGATCTGGGCTTCCAGGCGGTGCAGTTGCAGTGTGATGAACGCGTGGTGCAGGGCCAGGGCCAGGCCTTCTGACATGTAGCCGTGGCCGGCGTATGGGGTGAAGGCGGCGTAGCCCAGTGAGCCGTTCTGGAAGCGGCCGCGGATGATGCTGTTGATGTTGATATTGCCGGCGATGGCGCCGGTGTCGCGGAGGCGGACCAGTAAGGCATCGGCGGATCGGCCCTCGTCGAATCGGCTGAGGAAGGTCTGGAACGCTTCCGGGGTGTCGGGGAGGTTCAGGCCGTCCGTGGCACGGACTCGGTCGAGGAACTCGTCCTGATCGTGGCTGGTCATGCGGCGCAGGATGACGCGACGGGAGCGGCCCAGGTCAGCGCTGGGTGGGTCGGCAGTATGCGTGGCTTCTTCAGGGCCGCCGTGATTGATCATGGATCGAACGTAAGGGCCTCATGGGTGCTGGTTCAATGCACGGGTGGAGATTTCGGAGAGGGCGAGCAGCGGCCTTTCGTGGGTTGAGTACTTCCGTGAGCGTGGTTATACCGATGTGCGGCGGATCGGGGTTGGGGTTGAGGGGGTTGTGTACTCGCTCGGGGACGGGCGGGTGGCCAAGGTTTGGGTGAATGGGCGGCCGCAGACCGAGGTCAGTCGGCGGGTTTTCGCCGATGTTGCGCAGTGTCCGTTGCCCTTTGCTACTCCGCTTATTCATGACGTGCACGAGCACGATGGCGTCGTGGTGACGTATGAGCGGGAGTTGCCCGGTGTTCCCATGAGGTCGGTGCATGAGCAGTACGGGCGGGAGTTGCCTGCGTCCCATAAGGAGGCGCTGATAATCGTGCTGCGGGGGCTTGCTTCGGTGCCGGGGACTGAGGTGATGCGGCGGTTGAGTGTTCAGGGGGATGATCGGCCCTTGTGGGAGGGGCATCGGCGCTTCAAGGATGCTCTGGCGGGTTTGGTCGACCGGGCGGTGAGCAGGAATGGTGCCGCTCTCGAGGGGCGGGTTCCGGACTTTGAGGCTGGGGTTGGGAGGGTGCTGAGTGGATTGCGGGCCGTGGCTGATGGGCCGGTCTCTGCGATCCATGGGGATCTTGTGCCGCCCAACGTTCATGTTGCCGGCGATGGGCGGCCTGTTGCCGTGCTTGATTTCGGGTTCTTCACGACGGCGGGGGATCCGGCGTTCGAGGCGGCGGTGACGGCGATCATCTGGGACATGTATGGGCCGTATGCCGGAGAGCACAGCGTGGAGCTGACCGAGCTCTTTGCGCGGGAGTTTTCGTATTCGGCTGATGTTCTGCGCGTGTACCAGGCCGTGTACGCGCTCACCACTTACGATCTGTTCGGCATGGGTGCGGAGGACGGGCACTTTCGGTGGTGTGCCGAGCAGTTGCGGCGGAACCCGGTGTTCAGTGGAGGTCAGTGGCGGACTCGGTAGCGGAGGTGGAGGACTCGGGTGCTTTGGATCACCACGTGAGGGTCTTCCAGTAGGTGGATCGCGTTCAGTGCGCCGAAGTAGCGTTTGCCGGTGCCGAGGACTACCGGGGCTACGTCCATGGCCACCTCGTCCACCAGGCCGGCGGCGAGCATTTGGCCGCCGACGTTCCCTGCGGCGACCTCTACCGTGCGGTCGCCGGCCAGCTCCTGGGCCTTGGCCATGGCGGCTTCTATGCCGTTCACGAAGTGGAAGGGTGCCTGCGGGTCCCAGTCGGCGGGCGGTGGGCGGTGGGTGACGACCACCACGTGGTCGATGTCAGCGGGTGGTTTGCCGTCCCAGCCGTTCGTCAGGTCGAAGACGTGGCGGCCGGCGATCGTGACGCCGATCTCGTCCCAGTACGGCCGGACGTAGTCGTACGAGGCCTGCGTCACCTTGATATGGCCGTTCTCCTCGAGCGGGATGTCGCCGCTGGACATCCAGTCGAACAGCGGGCCGACCTCGTCGTCGTCCTTTGCGATGAAACCGTCCACCGACACGGTGGCGTACATGATGACCTTGCCCATGAGGCCCATATTGGCGTGTCCCATGGGGCGGGGGCTTGTAAGAAATCAAACGGCGGGGAGTGGGCCGACGTCCAGGGCGTGGCCGGGGTGTTCGTGCAGGAAGCGGCGCCTTACCTCGACGTACCGGGTGGGTGTGAGTCCGGTGAATGTGCGGAACTCGTGGGTAGGTCGCCGATGGTGACCCTTCCCATGGCCGCCGCCATGACGCCGCTCGTGTGGCGGACCAGGCCGAACTCGACGGCGTGGGTGGGGGTGGTGAGCACGCAGCCGTCGCCGTAGTCGGCGGTCCCGATGCGGAACGGATCTCCGAGGTTGACGATGAGCACGGCGGACGGCATCGGAGGGAGCATCAGCTTGGGGTACGGGGGCGCGCCCGCGAGGTAGTAGAGGTCGTCGATCAGACTGTCCAACGGTGGTTCCGGCACTCTGGACACGTACTCCACGCGCCCCAGCATCGCCGATGCCCGGCGGGGTCGCCATATCCGGGCAAAGATCGGCATGATGGCGGGATCGGGGGTCGGTGCTGGAATGAAGGGGGTGCGTCCGTGTCAGGGGTCTTTTGGGGGTTGGCTTTCTGTTTGCGGCGTCTGATGCTGCTCATGAGGTGAATGGACCCAGGAGGGGATCGTGACTTCGCGGCTGCTCATGCCCCGGCGGCGGTTATCAGGGAACACTCCTCAACCGGCGGTCGTCGCGGGTGGGGTGGAGGCGACGCGGATCCTCGACTGGGGGCATCCTCGGGTGGCGCGCCTGGCGGACGAGGTCAGGGGCGTGGGGGGCCGGGAGTGGGTGCGCGAGGCGCATCGGCTGATCGGTGACCGCATTCGTCCCGTCTACGCGATGAACGACGAGCAGCCGGTGTCCGTGACCGTGCGGCGGGGGCGGGGGTCGTGCAGCCAGCGGATGGCGGTGCTCGAGGCGGTGGCTCGGGCTCGGGGGCTCGCCACGCGGGTCAGGGGGCGGGTGATCGACGGGGGCTTCTGGTACGGGCGGTTTCCCGGCATGCGGGTGCTGGTGCCTGACGAGGTGGTGCTGGCGTGGCCCGAGTTCCGGGTGGAGGGGTGCTGGGTCGCGGTGTCCGAGATCTACGACGGGTTGTGCGTGGACTCCGGGTTCGACAACGCCGGGGCTGAGACGCTGTTCGACGCCGTCGCCAGGACGGCCGTGGACTGGGACGGCGCCGTCGCGCCGGCCTGCGATCTGTCGGCGCGGGTGGTGGCTGATCTCGGACATTTCGGGACGCGGGATGAGTTGTTCCGGGAGTACGGGCAGACGTTGCGGCCCGGGGTGCGGTGGGCGGTCGATCTGGTGATGAGCCGGCGCGGTGTGGGCGGGTAAATCAGTGGCGGTCCTTGGCTGGGGTGGGGACCATTGCGCGGTGACGGAGATCGAAGTGCGGCGGGCCACTGAGGCGGATGCGGTGGTGCTCGCCCGGTTGAATGAGATCGTTCATGCCCTGCATGTCGAGGCGCGGCCGGATGTGTTCGTGCCGGCCGGGGACAAGGAGGAGGTGGCGCGGCTCTTCGTGCGGTTCCTGGGCAGGGAGGGGGCGCTGGCGTTCCTGGCCGAGGAAGCGGGGCGGGCGGTCGGGTACGTGACCGGGGTCGTGCACCGGCGCGAAGGCGATGTGATGATGCGGGCGCGGAGTTTCGTGTCCATCGAGCACATCGCGGTCGATCCCGAGGTGGCGAGGTCGGGGGTAGGGTCGGCTCTCGCCCGGGCGGTACGCGAGGCCGGCAGAGCGGCAGGCTGCACCTCCGTGCTCACCGATGTGTGGGACTTCAACGAGGCCGCGCTGGCCTTCTTCGCCGAGCTGGGGTTCCGGCCGATGCGGCACCACCTTGAGCAGGCCCTGTGAGCACGGAACGGCGGTTCGCTTCTGTGGAGGACCTTGGTCCCCTGGTACGCGAGGCGCTCGGTGAAAAGCTCGAACGGGTGGAGCGGCTGCGGGGTGGCACCAAGAAGGGGGTCTATCGGCTGATGTTCGAGCGCGGGCCGAGCGCTGTCCTCTACGTGTGGGCCGACGCGGAGAACTTCTGGGGAGCGGGCGCCGACAAGGGGCGTTCGGAGATGGGGCTGTTTCTGGCGGCGCATCAGGAGTTCAGCGAGCTGGGCGTCCGGGTGCCGGAGTTGCGGTTCGTGGACGGGAGCGGGCGGCTCTATCCGGCTGAGGTGGCGGTCGTCGAGGACGTTCGTGGCGGCACGCTCGAGCAGCGGCTCGGGAGCGACGACGGCAGCATGGAACGGCTGGCCGAGCATCTCCAGAGGATGGCGGGGCACCGGTCGGCGGGGCTCGGCGAGGTCGGGCCGGTCAAGGCGGGAGAGGGAAGGTCTGAGACGTGTCCTGAGGTGGTGTTGGGGTGGGCACTAAAGGATCTGGGAGAGGCGGCCGGACGGGTCGAGGCCATCAGTCAGAAGCGGACGGCGTTCGAGGAACTGCTGCACGGCATGGCGGGCGGCATCGAGCCGCGTACGGAACACGCTCTGATCCACGGCGAGCTGGGCCCTGACCACCTGCTCATGGACGACGGCGGCGAGCCCGTGCTCATCGACATCGAAGGCGCGCGGTTCTTCGACGTCGAGTGGGAGCACGTCTTCCTGCGCATCAGGTTCGGCGAGCGCTATCCGAAGCTGCGTGTCGAGGGCCTGGACGAGGCCAGGATGCGCTTCTACCGGCTGGCGCAGCACCTGTCGCTGGTGGCGGGCCCGTTGCGGCTGCTCGACGGGGACTTCCCTGATCGGGAGTTCATGATGGGCATCGTCCGGCAGCACATCGGGGAGGCGCTGAGCTTCGTCCAGGGCCCTTGCGTGGGTGGGGATCTTCGAATAGGAAGGTTTCCTGGCTGATAAGCGGGAGTTGAGGCGGTTGCGTACGGTCTTAGCGGTCCTCGGGCTCCTGCTCATCACGGCCTGCGGCGGCGGGCAGGGGGACGAGCCCCCGGTGAACGCCGAGGACGTGATGTTCGTCCAGATGATGGTGCAGCACCATCGGCAGGGCATCGAGATCGCCAAGGTCGGTACGTCCCAGGCCACCGACCCCGAGGTCAAGACCCTGGCCTCGGCCATCGAGACCACGCAGCAGGACGAGGTCGAGATGATGACGCGCTGGCTGCGCGACTGGGACCAGCCGCTCACGCCGCCGAGCAGCGCGCACGACCACCACGGCGGCATGCCGGAGACCGACGCCAAGCGCGTCCAGGAGCTCAAGGCGTCCAAGAACTTCGAGTACGACCTGCTCAACCTGCTCGTCGCGCACCAGGACGACGCCGTGCAGATGGCGTCGTCCGAGGTGGCGAAGGGGGCCAATCCCGAGGTGCAGAAGTGGGCGGCGCAGGTGCAGAGCTCCCGTAAGGGGCAGATCGACATGATGCTCAAGCTGCTCAAGCGCTGACAAAGCAGCGAGAGCCCGTCTCACTACGCGGTCTGTGACGAAACGGCATCCCTCATAGACGCCATCCCGGAAAAGTGATTAGATCACTTGATATGTCCGAGGTAACGCGGCCCTCGCTTTCCGACGCGCTCACCGAGCGCATGCTGGAGCTCATCCGTACGGGCGGGCACCGGCCCGGCGACAGGCTGCCCTCGACCAGGGAGCTCTCCCAGCGCTTCGCCGTCACCACCCCGACGTTGCGCGAGGCGCTGCGCAGGCTCGAGGCCACCGGGGCCATCGAGATGCGGCACGGTTCCGGCATCTATGTCGGGCCCGCGATAGAGCGGCTGGTGCTGCCCAATCCGAACATGCGCGAGATGCACGCCCCCCAGCTCCTGGAGCTGCTCGGCGCGCGGATCGTGATCGAGCCGCCGCTGGCCGCGATGGCCGCGGAGCACGCCGCCGGTGCGGAGCTGACGGCGCTGCGGCGGGTGCTCGACGAGGCGGGCAGGCACCTGCGCGGCGAGGACGCCGAGCTGCACGACGCGAACATGGCCTTCCACCGGGCGACCGCCCGGCTGGCGGGCAACAGCGTCCTGCACGAGGTGGTCGACTCGCTGCTGACCGTGCACGGCCCGGAGCAGCGCGAGATCCTGCAGATCTTCGACGACCGGCGCCGCGACTACGAGGAGCACCTGGCGATCCTGGGGGCCATCGAAGCACGCGACGCGGCGCAGGCCGAGGAGCGCATGCGGGCCCACCTGGTCGATGTGAAGACCGTTATCGAGCACAGGTTGCAATCCCCCCGATGAGATCCAAGGAGGCCGGCTCATGTTCCGGTCACGTGTGGCCACGCTCGGCGTGGCGGCGCTCGTCCTGGCCGCCTGCGGTGGCAACGGCGCCGGCGAGCAGCAGAAGAAGACGGAGCTGACGCTCTACAACGACAAGGGCGCGTGGTCGAAGTTCTTCGACGAGATGGGCGCGCTGTCGAAGCAGCGGATCGGCCTGGGCATGAAGCCGACGGGTTACACGGACTCGGCGCAGTACCAGGCGTTCATCAAGGCGTCGTTCCGCACGAACGTCAAGCCGGACCTGTTCACCTGGCAGACCGGGGGGATGCTGGAGGAGATCGTCAAGCAGAAGCAGGTGGCCGACACCTCGGCCATCTGGCAGGAGGCGATCAAGGCGGGCGACCTGTCGCAGGACCTGCTGCCCTATTACACGGTCGGCGGCAAGCAGTACTGCGTGCCGATGAACGTCGCCTACTGGGGGATGTTCTACAACAAGAAGATCTTCGACAAGTACGACCTGAAGCCGCCGCAGACCTGGGACGAGCTCGTCCAGACGGCGGAGACCCTGAAGAAGAACGGGGTCAAGGCGTTCTACCACACCAGCGTGCTGTTCTCCTTCGTCTGGTTCGAGCAGCTCCTGGCCGGCACCGACCCCGACCTGTACGACCGCCTCGCCACCGGCAAGGCGAAGTACACCGACCCGGGTGTGGTGCAGGTGATGGAGCGGTGGAAGCAGCTCATCGACGCCGGATATTTCATCAATCCCGGCGATAAAACGGACCCGGGCGACGTCCTCAAGAACGGCAAGGCCGCGATGGTGACGTTCGGCACCTGGTTCAACACCAGCATGACCAGCCGCGACATGAAGGCCGGCACCGACTACGACTTCTTCGTCATCCCCAACGTCGACCCGGCCCTGCCCAAGACGTCGATGATCTTCGAGAGCGGCCCGCTGTGCTCGCTCACCAAGGCCGCCGACCCCGACGCCAGCATGAAGTACCTCAAGTGGTGGACCACCTCGGAGGCGCAGGACAAGTGGGCCAAGAGCCGCGGTGACGTCAGCGCCAACCCGAAGGTGACGATCGACGACAAGGTCCTCGGCACGGTCACCAAGGACGCGGGCGGCGGGAAGTACCGCCTGGTCAACCGCTACTTCGAGGCGACGCCGCCGCCGATCCTGACGGCCGCGCTCGACGGGTTCAGCAAGTTCGTCACCGAGCCGGCGTCGTACAAGGAGGTCCTGGAGACCATTCAGAAGGCCGCCGACGAGTACTGGAGCACGCATCAGTGAGTGCGGTGCCCTCCCGGTCCGAAAGGGGCGCCCCGCTGCTCGGCCGGTTCCGGCACGGGTACGTGGCGCCCGCGGCGCTGCTGGTCGCGGTGCTGCTCTACGCGCCGTTCCTGTGGACCGCGTACCTCAGCCTGACCACGTACGACGGGCTTGAGCCGCCGGTCTGGAACGGCCTGGCGAACTTCGGCGAGCTCTTCGACGACGCGGCGCTGCTGACCTCGATCCGCAACACGCTGATCTGGGTGATCGGCACGATGGTGCTGCCGGTCGGGCTCGGGCTGCTGGTCGCGGTGCTGTCGTACGACATCAAGGGCGGCGCCTGGTTCCGGGTGCCGTTCATGCTCCCGTACGCGCTGAGCGGCGCGGGCCTCGCCATGGTGTGGAGCCCGATCCTGTCGCACGGGGGCATCGCGAACGTGCTGCTCGGCGTGGACACCGCGTTCCTCCAGGACGCGCCGGTGAACACGTTCGCCATGCTCGCGGTCTGGACCTGGCAGCAGCTCGGCGTGAACACGCTGCTGTTCGTCGTCGGCCTGCAGTCGATCCCCAAGGAGCCGATCGAGGCGGCGCGGCTGGACGGCGCGTCGGGGTGGCGGTTGTTCCGGCACGTGATCTGGCCGCTCATGCGGCCGCTGACGGCGGTCGTGGTGGGGCTCGCGCTGGTGGCCGGGCTGAAGACGTTCGACATCGTGTGGGTGCTGACGCAGGGCGGCCCTGGACGCAACTCCGAGACGCTCGCGGTGACCATGTACAAGGAGACGTTCGTGGCCAGCGACTACGGTTACGGCTCGGCGGTGGCGGTGCTGCTGACCGTGGTGACCGGGCTGGCCTCCTACCTCTATCTGCGCAGGCAGGTGACGGCCACGTGATCCGCCGTGCCGTGCTCGTCGTGCTCGGGCTGATCTGGCTCGGGCCGACGTACCTGCTGCTCGTCAACGCCTCCCGCCCGGCCGGTTCGTACGACCCGGCCGGCGCGTGGGTGCCCTCGGGCGACTTCGCCCTGTTCGACAACTTCGCCACCGCGCTGGACAGCGCGAACCTGACGCAGAGCCTGGCCAGCACCGCGCTCTACAGCATCGTCTCGCCGCTGCTCGGCGTGCTCGTCGGCGCGCTGGCCGGCTACGTGATCGTGGTGCTCAGACTGCGCCACGGGTTCTGGTGGTTCCTGCTGATCTTCGGCGGGACGATCTTCCCCTCGCAGATGCTGCTGGTGCCGCTCTTCGTCGGCTACAGCGACGCCGGCCTGTACGACAGCCGCCTCGGCATGATCCTCATCTACACGGCGATCAACGTGCCGCTGGCCGCGTTCGTGCTGCGCAACTTCTACAGCGGCGTCGCGTTCTCGGTCTTCGAGGCCGCCAGGATGGACGGCGCCTCGACGTGGCGCATCTTCTGGCGCATCTACCTGCCGATCTCGTTCACGGCGCTGACCGCCGTGTTCATCCTCGAGTTCACCTTCATCTGGAACGACCTCATCTTCGGCCTGACCCTGAGCCAGACCGAGGAGGTACGCCCGGTCATGACCGCCATCGCGGGCCTCATGACCGACGTGTACGCCGGCACCCCCGTCCCGGTCGGCCTGGCCGCCGGGCTCGTGGTCTCGCTGCCGACTGTGGTGTTGTTCCTGGCAACCCAGCGCCTCTTCGCCAGGGGCCTGTCTCTAGGGAGTGTTCAATGACCAGCCGGTTGCTCCAGCGCAGCCTGGGGAGTCCCGACTACGACGGGATCAGGCAGGCGCTGCGAGACGACACCTCGACGCCCGTGCTCAGCGTGCGCGGGCTGGAGGTCAGGGTCGCGGTGCTGCCGCTGTTCACCCACGACGGCCGCCAGGCGGTCCGGGTCTCCAGCACCGAGCCGCTGACCCACGTGCTGGTGGGCGTGGACAGCGCGTCGGGCCGCGACGTGACGCTGCTGGTGCCGGAGGTGGACGCGCCGCGCGAGTTCACGCTGGAGTGCCGCGACGACGCGGGCGTGGTGGGCAGCGCGCAGATCACGGTGACGCCGCAGCGCAAGTGGAGCGTGTTCGTGGTGCACCACTCGCACCTCGACATCGGCTACACCGACCCGCAGGGCACGGTGCTGCGCCACCACCTCGACTACCTCGACGCGGCCGTACGCCTCGGGCAGGAGACCGCGTCCTGGCCGGACGACGCCAGGTTCCGCTGGACGGTCGAGTCGTCGATGCCGGCGCTGCGCTGGCTGGAGCACCGGCCGAAGGAGATGGTGGACGCCTTCGCCGAGCTGGCCAGGGCGGGCCTGATCGAGGTGACGGCGCTGCCGTTCCAGCTGCACACCGAGGCGTGCTCGACCGAGGAGCTGCACCGGCAGCTGCGCTTCACCGCCCAGCTCGAACGCCGCTACGGCTTCGCCACGACGTCGGCCATGCACACCGACGTGCCGGGCGCGGTCGTGGGGCTGGTGGACGCGCTCAGCCAGCACGGCGTGCGCTATCTCGCGGCGGCGCACAACTGGGCCGGGCGGTCGGTGCCGTACCTGCACGGCGGTGACAAGCTGAGCAGGCCGTTCCGCTGGCGGGCGCCGAGCGGCAACGAGATCCTCGTGTGGTTCACCGACACGCCGCACGGGATGGCGTACATGGAGGGCAACACGGTCGGGCTGACCGACTCCTACGAGCTGGCCGATGACCTGCTGCCGCGTTACCTGTCGGCGCTGGCGACGCGCGGTTACCCGTACGGGCCGGGGACGTTCGGCTGGCAGGGGCCCGACGCGCCGAAGGAGCCGTACGAGCTGGACGTGCTGCACCTGCGGGTGCAGGGCGCGCACGCCGACAACGCGGGCCCGTCGATCGTGCCGGCCACGATCGCGCGGCGGTGGAACGAGCAGTGGGCCTACCCCCGGCTGCGCAGCGCGGTCAACAGCGACTTCTTCGAGCACGTCGAGGAGCGCTACCACGACAGTCTCGCGGTGCACGAGGGCGACTGGACCGACTGGTGGGCCGACGGGCTCGGCTCTGGCGCGCGCCCGCTGGGCTACGTGCGCCGGGCGCAGTCGGCGCTGCGGGTGGCCGAGACGCTGCACACGCTGGCCGGGGTGGACGCGACCGAGCGGATCGACGCGGCGTACGACAAGGTCGCGCTGTTCAACGAGCACACGTGGGGCGCGGCGAACCCGTGGGAGGACGCCGAGGAGGGCGGTGACTCGGGCGGCCTGCAGTGGACGCGCAAGTCGTCCGGCGCGTACGACGCCCAGGACGACGCCTCCGACCTGCTGCACGCGGCGGCCAGGAGATTCGGGGCCGCGCTGTCGGAGTCGGACGCCGCCGAGGGCGGCGCGCTGTCGTCGTTCGCCGTCTTCAACCCGGCGACGTGGACGCGTACCGACGTGGTGCGCGCCTTCCTGCCCCGGGACGTCGTCGATGTGGAGGTGCCGATCACGCTCGTGGACGCGCGGACCGGCGAGCGGCTGCCGCACCACGAGGAGCTGGTGGACCCGGCGGACTGGCCGACCAGGCCGATCGGGCGGCACGTGCACGCGGTCGTGCCCGACGTGCCCGGCTTCGGCTACGTCAGGCTCGACGTCGTGCCCGGCGAGACGCAGGCTCCCGAGCCGGTCGAGCTGGACGAGAGCGGGGTGATCGAGAACGAGTTCTACCGCGTGGCGTACGACGTGCGCGAGGGCTACATCGGCTCGATCTTCGACAAGCGGGCAGGACGTGAGCTGGTCAACGGCGACGCGGCGGCCGGTTTCGGCCAGTACGTCTACGACCGCTACGCCACCGCCCCGCACTTCAACCACCTGTCGGGCCACGTCGGCGCGCACGACCGCACGCTGCTCGGCGACAGGGCGATCGGCGAGCACGCGAGGATCACCGAGGCCAGGCGCACGGCCGTGGGCGAGAAGCTGGTCGTGGAGCTGCGCGGCAAGGGCGTGGACTGGATCCGCACCACGATCGAGCTGCACCACGGCGTGCCGAGGCTCGACCTGACCTACCAGCTCGCCAAGCAGGGCACTCCGGCGAAGGAGGCGGTCTTCCTGGCCTTCCCGTTCGCCGCGGGCCAGGCCACGGCCTGGGAGCTGACCGGCGGCGTCGGCGGGCCCGACGTGCCGAGGGTGCCGGGCTCGGCCGAGTACATGCTGCCGATCAGGCACTGGATCGCCTTCGAGGACCCCGAGCTGACCATCGCCTGGGCCACGCTGGAGGCGCCGCTGGTGCAGCTCGGCACCATCCACATGCCGTACGCGCCGTTCCCGCCGACCCTCGACCAGGAGGACGGCACGGTGTACTCGTGGGCGCTCAACAACATCTGGGACACCAACTTCCCGGCCCAGCAGCAGGGCGAGACGACGTTCCGGTACGCGGTGACGTCCGAGACGGGCGCGGGCGGGCGGCGGCTCGGCGCGGCGGCGGCCTCGGGGCTCTGCGAGCCGTTCGTGGGCGCGCTGATCACCGACAGTCCGGGGACGTCGGAGACGTACGTGTCGGTGGACCATCCCGACGTGCTGGTCACTTCGATCGGCTGGGACGGCGTGCGGCTGCAGTCGCTGGCCGCCGAGCCGGTGGAGACCACGGTGACGCTGCCGGGGCGGGAGCCGGTCGAGGTGCGGTTGCCCGCGTGCGGGGTGGCCGTGGTCAGGGGGACGCGCCAGTGAAGATCGTCGACATCCGCGCCACGACGGTGGCCGTGCCCCTGGAGGCGCCGCTGCGGCACAGCAACGGCGCGCACTGGGGGCGCTTCGTCCGGACGATCGTCGAGGTCGAGGCCGACAACGGGCTCATCGGGCTGGGCGAGATGGGCGGCGGCGGCGAGAGCGCGGAAGCGGCCTTCCGGGCGCTCATGCCGTACCTGAAGGGGCACGACCCGTTCCAGCTCGAAGCGCTGCGCTTCAAGATCGCGAACCCGACGGCCTCGCTCTACAACAACCGCACGCAGCTGCTGGCGGCGATCGAGTTCGCCTGCCTCGACCTGGTCGGGCAGCATCTCGGGGTGCCGGTCAGCGACCTGCTCGGCGGGCGCGTCAGGGACGCGGTGCCGTTCGCGTCGTACCTGTTCTTCCGGTACGCGTCCGACGCCCACGCCGAGATCCGCACTCCCGAGCAGCTCGTCGAGCACACGGCGCGGCTGAAGGAGGAGCACGGGTTCACCGTCCACAAGCTCAAGGGCGGCGTCTTCCCACCGGACCACGAGCTGGAGTGCTACCGCGCGCTGGCCGAGGCATTCCCCGGCGACCGGCTCAGGTACGACCCCAACGCGGTGCTGTCGGTGGCCGAGGGGCTGCGCTTCGGCAAGGCGATCGAGCACCTGAACAACGACTACCTGGAGGACCCGGTCTGGGGCCTCGAAGGGCTGCGGGCCGTGCGCGCGCAGGTCGGCGTGCCGCTGGCGACGAACACGGTCGTGGTGAACTTCGAGCAGCTCGCCTCCAACGTGCTGCGCAGGAGCGCCGACGTGATCCTGCTGGACACCACGTTCTGGGGCGGCATCAGGCCGTGCGTCAAGGCGGCGGGGGTGTGCGAGACGTTCCAGCTCGGGGTGGCCGTGCACTCGTCGGGGGAGCTGGGCATCCAGCTCGCGACGATGCTGCACCTCGGTGCGGTGCTGCCGAACCTCACCTACGCCGCCGACGCCCACTACCACCAGCTCAGGGACGACGTGATCGAGGGCGGGAAGATGGCGTACTCGGAGGGCGCCATCGCCGTCCCGACCGGTCCTGGGCTGGGCGTGCGGCTCGACCGGGAGCAGGTGGCCCGCTACGCCGAGCTCTACAAGGAGCTGGGCGGCTACGCGTACGACCGCGATCCGGGGCGTCCCGGCTGGTACGCGACGGTCCCTAACGAGAGGTTCGCGGATCCCACGGTGGAAATCGCACCATAATGGGACGATATGTCTGAAGAGTCAAAGCCTGCCGCCCCTGCCGACAACCTCGTCACCTCCTCCCACACCCTGCCGTCCGGCCAGGCGTACACCGCCACCGCCGGCACGATGGTGCTGCGCGAGGAGGTGACCACCGACGGCACGTTCGAGGGCCTGCGCCCCAAGGCCGAGGTGTTCATCACCGCCTACACCCTTGACGGCGCCGACCCCGGCAGCAGGCCGGTGACGTTCGCCTTCAACGGCGGCCCCGGCTCGTCCAGCGTGTGGCTGCACCTCGGCGTGCTCGGGCCCCGCCGGGTCGTCATGGGCGACGCCGGAGCGCTGCTGCCGCCCCCGTACGGGCTGGCGGACAACGAGGAGAGCCTGCTGCGGGTGAGCGACCTGGTCTTCATCGACCCGGTCTCCACCGGCTTCTCGCGGGCCGCCCAGGGGGAGAAGGCGGAGCCGTACCACGGCTTCACCGGCGATCTGGAGTCGGTCGGCGAGGTGATCAGGCTGTGGACCACCAGGAACGGCCGGTGGATGTCGCCGAAGTTCCTCGCCGGCGAGTCGTACGGCACCGTGCGCGCCGCCGGGCTGGCCGAGCACCTGCAGTCGCGCTACGGCATGTACCTCAACGGCGTCATGCTCATCTCCTCGGTGCTCGACTTCATCACCGGCGAGTTCAACGAGGGCAACGACCTGGCCTACGCGCTCTACCTGCCGACGTACGCGGCCATCGCCCACTACCACGGCCTGCACGGCGACCGGCCGCTGGCCGACGTGCTGCGCGAGGCCGAGGAGTACGCCGACCGCGACTACCTGTGGGCGCTGGCCAGGGGCAACCGGCTCACCGCCGAGGAGCGCGCGGCGGCCGTCGCCAAGGTCGCCGGGCTGACCGGGCTGAGCACCGACTACGTGGACCGGGTGGACCTGCGCATCGAGCACATCAGGTTCTTCACCGAGGTGCTGCGCCACCGGCGGCAGGTCGTCGGCAGGCTCGACGGCCGCTTCACCGGCTGGGACCCCGACGCCGGCCGCGAGCACTTCGCCGCCGACCCCAGCATGGACGCGATCATGGGGCCGTACAGCGCGGCGCTCAACCACTACCTGCGCACCGACCTGGGCTACGCCAACGACCTGCCGTACGAGGTGCTCACCTCGCGGGTGCGGCCGTGGTCGTACAAGGAGTTCGAGAACGCGCACGTGCAGGTCGCCTCCCGCCTGGGGGCGGCGATGCGGGCCAATCCGCACCTGCGCGTGCACGTCGCCTGCGGCTACCACGACGGCGCCACGCCGTACTTCGCCGCCGAGCACACCTTCGCCCACCTGCCCGTGCCGCCCGAGCTGACCGGCAACATCGAGTTCAAGTACTACGAGGCCGGCCACATGATGTACGTGCACGAGCCCAGCAGGCTCGCCCAGTCAGCTCACCTGGCGGCGTTCGTCCTCGGAGAGCAGGCGTGAGGCTCTGGCCAGGCGCTGCCTGAGGTTCTGGCGCAGCGCGGCGAAGCGGTCGGGGTTGTCGCGGATGAGGGCGTTCTGCAGGTCGGCGTCGGCCGCGTACCAGGCCGCGACCAGGCCCGACGCCCACTTGCACGTGGTGTCGGCCGTCGCGGTCTGCCGCTCCTCCTCCGTCACCGCCGTGGGCTCGTCGAGGTTCCAGCGGCTGTCGGCGATGGCGGCCTCGGGCGAGGGGTAGGAGTGGCCGGCCTGGCTCATGCACGACTGCCAGCGCTTGACCGCCGCCGTCACCGTCGGGTGCTTGGCGGCCTGTTCCAGCGTCAGCGAGTCCTGCAGGGCCAGCCACGGCCAGTCCGCCTTGCGCGCCCCCTCGTCCAGGGCGAGCGTGGCGCGGTCGAGGCAGCCGCGGTCGGCCGCGGTGCCGTACAGGCGGTGGCGGGTGCGCTTGGGCAGCTTGCCGGCCCAGGCGCCGGTCGTGTCGGGAGAGGGCGGCCTGGCCAGGTGATAGCCGTGCCGCTTGGCCGCGTCCGGGTCGGTGACGCCGTAGCGGCGGGAGTTGCCGGGATCCACGGCGGCGATCGCGGCCGCGCTCTCGGCGGGCGGGTCGATGGTGATGCCCTGCTTGCGCATGCACCTGACGACGAGACGGTTGTGGGCGTTGCCCAGTACGGCCCGCTGCTCGGGAGTGGTCTTGTAGGCGTCGAACGGGAGCACGAGGTGCGACACCGTGGTGACGCCCTTGGTGGGCGCGGGCGGTGCCACCGGCTCTTCGACGCCGCAGGCCGCGGCCGCCGCCAGCACCAGAGTGCTCGCGATGAGCCAGCGGCAGCCGGTTTCCGAGGGCCAAGCCCGGAAACCGGCACTCCCTTTATCGCTCAGCGGCACCAGATGTCGAGCGCGCTGGCGCGGTTGTTGCCGATGGCGTTGTTCGCCAGGAAACCGTCGTTCGAGTTGTGCGTGAACGTGCTGTGCGCACCCGTGTAACCGGGGTGCTGCCAGAGCGTCGCACTGCAGCCGACGCGGTTGCGCACCGAGCTGGTCTCGTTGTCCATGCTGTGCCAGGAGTTGCTGAAGTCCCAGTTCAGCCAGTTGTTGTCGGCGAAGTTGGAGTCGTCCGAGATGAAGTCCCGCCAGTGGTCGACCTGGCCGCGGTTGTAGTCGTAACCGGCGTACAGGCAGACCCGGCCGCCGTAGCAGGTCGAGCGGGGGCTGGCCACCGCGGCGGCAGCGGGGGCGACCACGGTGAACAGCGTGGCCGCGGCGATGAGACCGGCGGCCTTCTTGGTGAGCCTCACAGGTTTCTCTCCGATCAGTGAGTCGTTTCTGCCGGGAACCCGGCGCGCCGGAATCGCACGCGAGCGGCCATGACCCGCGTCGATTTCCCAAGGGCGCCGCGCCCCTGGAACGGGTCGCGGGCCCGGCCCGCCGCACTCACTGCTATCAGGGCCCTGCCCTGCGGTTTCGCCGCGTTGGCAGAAGTGTTGGCCCTCGTGGAGGAACCCGTGGTCTGCGCTCGACCTATTCGGGAAGCTACTCGGGAAGCGCCGCGGGGTTCTGCGCGAGCAGCCCGCCGTCCACCCGGTGCTCGGCTCCGGTGACGAACGACGAGCGCGGCCCCGCCAGGAACGCCACCACCTCGGCCACCTCCTCAGGGCGGCCCACGCGGCCCAGCGGATGGGTCCGGCCCCACTGCGCGACCTGCTCCTCCTGCGACAGCTCGCCCCGCCACAGGTCGGCCGCCCAGCGCAGCATAGGCGTGTCCACCGAGCCTGGGCAGACCGCGTTCACCCGGACGCCGTCCTTGGCGTGGTCCAGCGCCATGGCCTTGACCAGCCCGTTCAGCGCGGCCTTGCTCGCCGTGTACGCCGCCACCTGCGCCTGCGAGGCGAACGCCTGCACCGACGACACCACCACGATCGAGCCGCCGCCACGGGCACGCAGTTGCGGCATCGCGGCCTTGCAGGTCAGGTAGACGCCCTTGAGGTTGATGTCGAGCACCTCGTCCCAGACCTCCTCGGGGGTGTCCTCGACCGTGCCGTAGCGCTGCACGCCCGCGCTGGTCACCACGATGTCCAGGCCGCCGTACCGGGAGACCGCGAGGTCAACCAGGCCGCGCAGGTCGTCGGCGCGGCGCACGTCGGCGACCCGGCCGGTGACGCGCTCGCCGTCCTGCTCGGCGTCCTTGTCGACGCCGCAGAACACCACCGACGCGCCGCCGGCCGCGAGCCGTTCGACCACCGCCCGCCCGATGCCCATCGAACCGCCCGTGACCAGCGCCACCTTGCCGTCGAACTCCGTCATGCCATCACCTCGGCGCGCATCTTCAACACCTTCGTCTCGTACGGGCCCAGCTCCATGGCCGTCCCGTTGTCCACGGCCGCGGCCAGGCCGTCGGTCGGCATGCCGGCGAACGGCTCAAGACCGACCGTGTACGCCTGACCCCACCAGGGGTACCCCGTGGTGGCGCCCAGCTCCTGCCACATCCACAGGTAGGGCAGGAGCGTGGCGTCCCACTCCACCCGGAAGCCGACCGCGCCGGTGATCTCGTACCAGCCTTCGTCGAAGCCGGTCAGGTAGACGATGTCGCTCGGCTCGCCGCGCTCGGGCACCACGCTCAGGTCCACCGCGCCGCTGCCGTCGGCGGGCACCACCGGCCAGCGCCACGGGCCGCCGGCCTTGACCCGGCGCCCGCCGGGCGCGATCGGGGTCTCGTGCGGGATCACGGTGACGCCGTCGGGCAGCCTGATCCGGCCGCCGGGCCGCAGGAACGGCGGGCCGTACACGAGGTGCTGGCCCCACATGGCGTGCAGCGGCAGCCCCGACTCGTTGGTGGCGCGCGCCTCGATCTCCAGCGCGGCCGTGCCGGAGCGCAGCCGCAGCACCTTCTCCATCCGGTACGGCAGCCGCCGCGTCCGCACACTGAGCCGTACCGCGACCTCCTCGGGGGAGTCGGCCACGACCGCGCACTCCCATGGCAGCCCCGCCACCTCGCCGTGCTGCGCCAGTCGCGCGCCGCGGTACTCGCTGGGCGCGCCGCCGTTGGGGAAGACGTCCTGCCAGCCGCCCTCGTAGTGGTCGATGAAGGGGGCGACGTCGTCGGGCGCGCCCTGGAGGTGCTCGCGCGGGTCGCGCAGGCCGCGCGGCGTGAGCCAGACGAGGTCGGTGTCGGTCGGCTTGTGCAGGAACTCGACGACGTCACCGCCCTTGCCGGGCAGCACGGTCACGCGCAGCCGCTCGTTCTCCAGGGTGACCGCGGCCAGCCCCTCGATCGTGCCCTGCCGCAGGCGGGCCGCCCAGTTGCGTCTCACTGGAACGTCACGTCCAGGAAGCGCGGGCGGTAGATGGAGACGTCGTCGTAGTGGTCGGTGTTGACGAAGCTGTTCACGTTGTACGACACCACCAGCCCCGGCCCGTCGATCTCCGGGTGCGCGTGGGCGTTGTAGGTGAAGATGTTCCCGCTGGTCTCGGGGGTCGTGTAGACGTGTTGCTTGGCGGTGAAGGGGCCGGCGGGTGAGCAGGCGGAGTAGGCGACGATGTTCGGGTTGAGCGCCACGGTCGTGTCATGTGTGATCAGGACATATCCGGATCCGACCTTGCTGACGCTGTACTCGTTCGCCACCCCGTCCATCACCCGCGCGGAGTCGGCCGGGTTCGCCGACCAGCCGCCGCTGGCCGTGCGGTACTCCCAGCGGCCCAGCAGGCTGTCGCCCCTGACCCTGGCGATGTGCATGTACTTCGGCGAGCCGAGGTCCTCGACCCCGTAGACGTAGGTGTAACCGCCGTCCCTGAGGATGCCCGACGCCCAGGCCACGCCGTGGCCGCTCGGCAGGTCGTGCACGCTGATCGGGCGCTCAAGGCGGCCCGGCGCGAACCTGGCGACCACGTTGCGGTGCCAGCGCCAGTCCCACGCGCCTTCGCCGAAGCGCTCGTACTCCTGGTAGGTGACCTCCACGAGGCCGCCGGCCAGCGTGGCGTCGCCGGCCCAGTACCAGTGGTTCTCGTCGCGCGGGGGCATCACGGCCTTGGGCTTCGCCTCGGTGCCGCCATGGATCGTGGACAGCCGGCCGTCGCGCTCGACGGCGAAGGTGTTGTTGAGGAAGACCGTCGAGCCGCCCTCCTCGACCACCGGGGGCCTGGAGCCGTCCTCGTCGACCCGGCCGAGGAACGTGTCGGAGAAGACCCACAGCTCCTTGCCGCCGGGCAGCTTGAGCGAGTACGTGCCGTCGGCGCCCGTCCAGTCGTCCAGGCGGTTGTTGTCGTTGCCGTAGTTGGTGAACAAGCTGGTCAGCCGGGCGTCTGGGGTGGCGCTCCGGACCGTGGGGGCGCAGGTGGACGTTTCCTGTACCGCCGCGGCGGGTTGAGGGACGGCGGTGAAGCCGAGCAACGCGATGGCGAGGGGGGCGAGGGCTTTGCGGAATCGCGTCATGAGAGTTCCTAGGGGGAGGGGAGTTCCCTACAGTTCTAGTCATTAGATCACTTGGTGTCCAGGCCCCTCGTGAGGGCGACGAAATCCGGATGACCGGGTGGCGGGGCGCCCGTTACCCTGCCGGGATGGGCCACGTGGAAGTAGGACATCTGACGTACGTGCTGCCTGACGGGCGGCCGCTGCTCAACGACGTCTCCTTCCGCGTCGGCGAGGGCGTCAAGGCGGCGCTCGTCGGGCCCAACGGCGCGGGCAAGACCACGCTCATGCGCCTCATCGCCGGCGATATCCAGCCCGTCGAGGGCAGTGTGGCGAGCTCCGGCGGGCTCGGCGTGATGCGGCAGTTCATCGGCAGCGTGCGCGACGGCAGCACCGTACGCGACCTGCTGCTCGGCGTCGCGCCCCCGGCCGTGCGGCAGGCGGCGCAGCGGCTCGACGAGGCCGAGCTGGCCATGATGGAGCGCGACGACGAGAAGACCCAGCTCCGCTACGCGCAGGCCATCAGCGACTACACCGACGCCGGCGGCTACGAGATCGAGGTGCTCTGGGACACCTGCACGGTCGCCGCGCTCGGCGTCCCGTTCGACCGGGTGCAGTACCGCGACGTCGCCACGCTGTCCGGCGGCGAGCAGAAGCGCCTGGTCCTGGAGGCGCTGCTGCGCGGCCCCGACCAGACCCTGCTGCTCGACGAGCCCGACAACTACCTCGACGTGCCGGGTAAGGAGTGGCTGGAGCGGCAGCTCAAGGAGACGCCCAAGACGGTCCTGCTGGTCAGCCACGACCGCCAGCTCCTCGCGAACGCGGCCGACCGCATCGTCACCGTCGAGTCGGGCAACATCTGGATCCACGGCGGCGGCTTCGCCACATACGCGGAGGCGCGCAGGGCCCGCAACGAGCGCCTCGACGAGCTGCGCAGGCGCTGGGACGAAGAGCACGCCAAGATCAAGGCCCTGGTCAACATGCTGAAGAACAAGGCGCGCTACAACGACGGCATGGCGGCCGCCTACCACGCCGCCCAGACGAGGCTGCGCAAGTTCGAGGAGGCGGGGCCGCCTGAGGTGGCGCCGAGCGAGCAGCACATCTCCATGCGGCTGCGCGGCGGCCGCACCGGCAAGCGGGCGGTGATCTGCGAGCAGCTCGAGCTCACCGGCCTCATGCGCCCGTTCGATCTGGAGGTCTGGTACGCCGAGCGGATCGCCGTGCTCGGCTCCAACGGCTCGGGCAAGTCCCACTTCCTGCGCCTGCTGGCCGGCGAGCAGGTCGCCCACGAGGGCGTGGCGAGGCTGGGGGCCCGCGTGCTGCCTGGCCACTTCGCGCAGACCCACGCGCGTCCCGACCTGCGCGGCCGCACCCCGGTCGAGATCGTCATGACCGAGCACGCCAGGCTCAAGAACGAGGCGATGAAGGCGCTGGCCCGCTACGAGCTGGCCGGCCGTGTCGCCGAGCAGCGCTTCGAGACGCTCTCCGGCGGCCAGCAGGCCCGGCTGCAGATCCTGCTGCTCGAGCTGTCGGGCGCCACGCTGCTGCTGCTCGACGAGCCGACCGACAACCTCGACCTGGCCAGCGCGGAGGCGCTGCAGGCGGGCCTGGAGGCGTTCGACGGCACGGTGCTGGCGGTCACGCACGACCGGTGGTTCGCCGCCGACTTCGACCGCTACCTCGTCTTCGGCGCCGACGGCACGGTCTACGAGTCGCCCGAGCCGGTCTGGGACGAGTCGCGCGTGGTGCGTCCCCGGTGAGAGCCCCGCGTTAAAGAGTTGGTACGGCTGGCGCGTGTCCGCTGCCGGTCGTGCCATGTTCGGGTTATCACGGCAAAGTGATCCCGCGTAGCCGAACCGTCAGCCTCCTCGCACTCGGGGCGATCTGCCTCGCCGGGTGCGCGAGCGAGGAACGTCCCGTCCAGCCCCAGCTCAAGCCGCTCGCGATGAAGGAGCAGGTCTCCAACATCGTCAAGTCCGCCGACGGGTACGCCGTCAACTGGGCGGGCGTGCTGACCAACGCCAACCCGTGGCACTTCGGTGAGCACGTGGTCGCCACCATCGTCGGCCACGACGCCAAGGGCGCCGAGGTGCTGAAGCTGGACCAGCCGCTCGACGCGGTGCCGCCGGGCGGCTCGCTGGCCTTCACCGGGCAGGCTCCGGCCGCGGTGAAGCCGGCGAAGGTGACGATCCAGTACCGGCCAGCGCGGTGGCGGCAGGCGGCGCGGATCGTGTCGTCGTTCCAGCCGTTCCCGATCAGTCGGGTGCAGACCCTGCCCCAGAAAGACGGCTCTTACCTCATTACCGGATATGTCGACAATCCCTATCAAATGCCGGTGAGCAGCCTGGTCGTGACGGCGATGTTGCGTGATAAATCCGGAAAGCTCCTCGGGGGTGGCGACACGTTCGTGGACGACGTGAAGGCCGGCAGCGCGCCCAGGTTCGTGCTGTCGGTGCTCGGCCTGCCGAAGAACGCCAAGGTCGCCAAGACCGAGATCACCGCCAGGACCTGGGGGTCCACCGGGAAACCCTACGAGGAGCTGGCGCTGGCCGGCGCGGTGCCGATGCACACGGTCAAACCGACGAGCGAGCCGTTCGCGGTGGACAGGAGCACTGCCGTCCTCTCCGAACACAAGCAGTAATTTCCGCAAATTTCGGGCGGTAATGCTGTGCGGTGCGATATTTCCGTACGGGAATCCGCCCGCTCCCCGACAAGAACCGGCCATAAGCCCGGAAGTGGTGGAACTATTAGTTACCGATCCATTACCTTCGGTCACATGACTGACCGCGTCCTGGTGGAAGCACTCCGCGCCCGCGATCCAGGGGCACTCGCCACGCTCTACGACGCGTACGCGGAGAGCGTCTACCGCTACTGCTGGTCCCTTCTCCTCAGCGCCGAGAGCGCCCAGGTGGCGCTGCGCGACACGCTGATCGCCGCCGAGGCGCACGCCGGCGCCCTGGCCGACCCCGACAGGCTCGGCACCTGGCTCTACGCGCTGGCCAGAGCCGAGTGCCTGCGCCGCAGGGCCGCCGAGCCGGCGGGCGCCGACGAGGGCCTGGCCGAGGCGCCCGCCCTCGACGACCCCGCCGACGCCGACCTGCGAGTCATGGCCTGGAACGCCGTCCAGAGCCTGCCCACGGCCGAGCGCGAGGTGCTCGAGCTCGTCCACCGCCACCGGCTGCCCGCCGCAGAGCTGGCGCAGGTGGTCGCGCAGCCCGTACGCCAGGTCGAGCTGCTGCACGAGCAGGCCCGCGAGAGCCTGCGCGACGCCATCACCGCCGAGGTGCTGGCCAGGAAGGGCCCCTACGACTGCCCGCGCAGGGCCCGCATATTGTCCGGCTTCTCCGGCGCGCTGACCATGGAGATGCGCGAGCACCTGGTCAGGCACCTGCCGCGGTGCGAGGTCTGCGCGCCCCACCGCAGCCGCGAGGTCTCCGTCGCCAAGGTCTACGAGCTGCTGCCCGAGCCCGCGCTGCCCGCGACGCTGCGGGTGCGCGTGATGAGCTGCTTCGCCGACCCCGAGCTGCTGCCCTACCGCCGCTACGTCGCCCGCCGCACGGCCGCGCTCGGCGCCGCCGGGTTTCCCGTTCCCGACGCGCACCACGGCAGGAGGTGGCCTCAGGCGGTGGCGGGCGCGCTGGCGGCGGTCGCGACCGTGGTGGCGATAGCGGTCATCTTCCAGCACATCGGAAGGGAGAACGGTGGAGTGACAGGTGTCGCGACGGCCGCGTTCCCGGCCACGGGCGAACCGCCCGGCATCCGCCTGCCCTGGCAGGCCGACCCCGAGGACGTCCCGTTGACCGTGCTGCCCATCCTCGACGGCACGACCGCGCAGCCACTCGGCGTCACGGGGACGCCGGGGCAGCCGCCTCCGGTGGTCCCCGTGGTGGCCACGCCGACCGGCGGCTCTCCGCCGTCGTCACAGCCGGGCGAGCCGGACACGCCGCCCTCCCGGCCCGCCTCGCCACCACCCTCCCCGCCCGCGCCACCGGAGGAGCCGCCGACGCGGCTCACGCCACCCGCGGAAGAGCCGCCCGAGCAGCCCCCGACGCAGGCCCCGCCGGCGCAGACCCCGCCGACCCGTACTCCACCCCCGAAGCACCCGCGCCCGCCGAAACACCCGCACCCCCACCCGCCGAAGCCCCGGCCCTGCGGCCCCCGCACCCCGTGCCCGACCCCGTCCCCCTCGCCGAGCCCCACCCAGACGCCCACGCCCACCACCACGCCGTCGGAACCGGCCACCCCCACCCCCTCGGATGAGCCGTCCGCCACCCCAA
Organism: Nonomuraea sp. NPDC049421; assembly: GCF_040677005.1. Lineage (NCBI taxonomy): Bacteria > Bacillati > Actinomycetota > Actinomycetes > Streptosporangiales > Streptosporangiaceae > Nonomuraea > Nonomuraea sp. NPDC049421. The sequence goes on along the minus strand of NZ_JBFAQA010000034.1, from coordinate 88,136 downwards.
CGGAGAACCGCAGCTGAACCGCGTTCTGCCAGCGCTTCGGAAAGGGGCGATTGAGGCTCGGTGTGGTCACGTTACGTGCGTTAACTCGGGGGAATCGTGCGCATAGAGTAACCAACGGTTTCAGGGGGACCTATGCGCGCATTCCGGGCCGGGCTCCTCGCCGCCTGCCTGCTGGTGGCCACGTGCCCGCCCGCGCTCGCCGAGCCGGGTCCGTCCCGCCACGACGTCAAGCGGGCCCGCCAGACCGTACACGAGCGCTCACACCAGCTCAGCCGCACCACCGCCGCCCTGGTGACCGCCCAGTCGCGGCTCGACCGGCTGGCGGCCGAGGTGGAGCGGCTGGTGGAGGCGTACAACGGGGAGGTCGTCCGGCTGCGCAGGGCCGAGCAGGCGCAGCAGCAGGCCACCGTCCGGCTCGCCGCCGCCGACGCCGAGGTCGAGCGGGCCAGGCAGGACGTCGCGCTGCTCGCCGCCGAGAACTACGGCGGTCTGGGGACGGTCAAGCCGTACGTGGGGATGCTGGCCGACCGCGGCGGCACGGACGGGTTCCTGCACCGGGCCATGGTGCTGGGCTATCTGGAGGAGGAGCAGGGCGCGGTCATGCGGCGCCTGCGCGATGCCCAGGAAGTGGCCGCGATCCTGCGGACGTACGCGGGGCGGGCGCACGCCGAGCGGCTCGCGGCGGCCGAGAGCGCCCGCCGGGCCAAGCTCGCCGCCCAGACCGCGGTCGCCCGCCAGCGGCGCGAGACCCGGCAGCTGATGGCCAGGAAGACGACCCTGCAGCGCAGGGTGAACGCCGCCCGCACCCGCGCCCAGCTCCTCGCCAGGCGGCGCGCGGCGGCCCTGTCAGGGCTCGTCGCGGGTGGCTCGCGGATGGGGGACGTGGCCGCCAACTGGGCGCTCACCCAGCTCGGCAAGCCGTACGTGTGGGCCGCCGCCGGCCCAGAGACCTATGACTGCTCGGGGCTGACCATGCGGGCCTGGGAGAAGGTGGGCGTGCGGCTCGACCACTGGACGGGCACCCAGTGGACCTCGGGCCCGCACGTGCCGCTCGACCAGCTGCGCCGCGGCGACCTGCTGTTCTTCGCGCACGTCAGCGGCGACCCCTCGACCATCCACCACGTCGGCATCTACGTCGGACGCGGCCAGATGGTGCACGCGCCGCAGACCGGCGACGTCGTACGGGTGGCCTCGATCTGGCGCGGGGACCTGGTGGGCGCCACCAGGCCCCGCTGACGGCAGGTCAGTGGTGACCGTGCTCCTTGGCCCGGCGGAACGAGCGCTCGATCTCGGCCTCGGCCTCGATGCGGCCCACCCAGTTGGCGCCCTCGACCGACTTGCCCGGCTCCAGGTCCTTGTAGACCTCGAAGAAGTGCTGGATCTCCAGGCGGTCGAACTCCGAGACATGGTGGATGTCCTGGATGTGATGCATGCGGGGGTCGGTGGACGGCACGCACAGCACCTTGTCGTCACCGCCCTTCTCATCCGTCATCCGGAACATCCCCACCGCACGGCACGTGATGTAGCACCCGGGGAACGTCGGCTCCTGCAGCAGCACCAGCGCGTCGAGCGGGTCGCCGTCCTCACCGAGGGTGTTCTCGATGAAGCCGTAGTCGGCGGGGTACTGCGTGGAGGTGAACAGCAGCCGGTCAAGCCTGATCTTGCCGGTCTCGTGATCGACTTCGTACTTGTTCCGTTGTCCCTTGGGAATCTCAACGACAACGTCGAACTCCACCGCGGTTCCTCCGCTCAGGCCCCCGGGCACCCCCGGGCGGGCGTTAATGTCTCGTAGGCGAACACAGGAGAGAGGGCAGGCGACGTGGCGCGGCGCGACCGGTTGGTGATGCTGACCACCCTCGCCGTGCTCCAGATCCTGACGATCGTCATCGGCGTTTACGCGATGACCACCGACTTCAACCTGAGCGCGCTGACGAGCGGGTCTGCGCCGACCGATCCGACGGCGTCCCCGGCGGAAGGCTCTCCCCCCGTCCCCGTGGTCACCGCGGGGCCTGTGCTGGCCCAGCTTTCGGCGAAGTCAGGAGACGGACCTCTCCCGACTAAGGGTACTTTGACGAAGCAGTTGGCCAGCGCGCTGGGTGACGATGCGCTCGGCGGACGGGTGGGCGCGGTCGTCCTCGACACCGTCACAGGCGAGCAGCTCTTCGCGGCCAACCCTGACACCGCCATCACCCCCGCCTCCACCACGAAGATCATCACGTGCACCGCGGCCCTGGCCGCGCTCGGCCCCGACGCCCGGCTGTCCACCCGCGTCGTCCAGGGGACGAAGCCCGGCACGATCGTCCTCGTCGGAGGCGGCGACCCCATGCTCGCCGGCCCCCAGGCCACGTCGTCCGACTACCCGAAGCAGGCGAGCCTGAACACCCTGGCCGCGCGTACCGCCGCCACGCTCAAGGCGCAGGGTGTGCGCAAGGTCACCCTCTCCTACGACGACAGCCTGTTCACCGGAAACCCCAAGGCGCCCGGCTGGAAGCCCAACTACATCCCCGACGGCGAGGTGGCTCCCGTCCACGCGCTGATGATCGACGAGGGCCGCCAGGACCCCCGCTTCCGCGCCCCCCGGGTCCAGAACCCGCCCCAATACGCCGCCGACGCCTTCGCCAAGCTCCTCGCCAAGCAGGGCGTCTCCGTCGCCAGGTCCGTACGTCCCGCCGAGGCGCCCGCCGGCGCCGCCGAGCTCGGCCGCGTCGACTCCGCCCCGCTCTACGCGCTCGTCGAGCACACACTCACCCGCAGCGACAACGACCTCGCAGAAGCCCTCATGCGGCACGTCGCCATCAAGGAGGGCCAGCAGCCGTCGTTCGGCGGCGGTGGCAAGGCCGTGAACGCCGTGCTGCAGCGGCTCGGACTGGCCCAGAACGTCTCGCTGTCCGACGGCAGCGGCCTGTCCATCCGCAACCGCATCAGCCCTCACGCCCTCGCCAAGGCCATCGCCCTGGCCGGCGCGCCGCAGCATCCCGAGCTGCGCGCGATCGCCACCGGCATGCCGATCGCCGGCTTCTCCGGGACGCTCGGCAACGGACGGCGCTTCACCGGCGGCGACAGCAAGGACCAGGTCGGGCTCGTCCGCGCCAAGACCGGCACGCTCAACCACATCAACACGCTCGCCGGGCTCGCCACCACCAAGGACGGGCGGCTGGTCACGTACGCGTTCATGGCCGACCAGGTGCCGGTCAACGCCGAACCCGTGCTCGACCGGCTCGCGGCCATCGTCGCACGTTCCTGAGCACGTACTGATCACGTCCTGACTACGCTCCTCAGCACGTTCCTCCGCCCTTCCTGCGCCCTTCCTCCGCACGGTCCTTCGCGGCCCGGACCAGAAGCACGTACCGTGGACGGTATGCAGGTGATCGACTGGGATCTGGCCGTCACGACCGGCACGCGCCTCGTGCGCCCCGGCCCACAGGTGAGCCGGGAGGAGGCCAGGCAGGCCGTCGCCGAGCTCCGCACCCTGTCGCGCGAGGCCGAAGGGCACGTGCGGCAGTTCACCAAGATCCACACGGAGACCGCGCCGCAGCCGGCGACCATCGTCGACCGGCCCGGCTGGATCAAGGCCAACGTCGAGGGCTTCCGCGTGGTGCTCGAGCCGCTCACGCAGCGCATGGGCAACTCCGACAACCCGCCGCCGGCCATCGTCACCGCCGTCGGCTCCCGCATCACGGGCGTCGAGGTCGGGGCCGTGCTGGCCTTCCTCGCCTCCCGCGTGCTGGGGCAGTACGAGCTGTTCCTGCCGCCCGACCCCACCGGTCAGGAGCCCGCGGGGCGGCTCACGCTCGTCGCGCCCAACATCGTCCACGCCGAGCGCGAGATGGGCGTCAACCCCCACGACTTCCGCCTGTGGGTGTGCCTCCACGAGGAGACCCACCGTGTGCAGTTCACCGGCGTGCCCTGGCTGCGCGAATACGTGCGCTCCCAGATGACCGAGTTCCTGCTCGCGTCCGACCTCGACCTGCCCACCCTGCTCGAGCGCCTCCGCAACGCCGCCGACACCGTCGCCGACGTGGTGCGCGGCGGCGAGGGCAACCTCATCGACGCCATCCAGTCGCCCGGCCAGAAGGAGATCCTCGACCGCCTCACGGCCGTCATGACGCTCGTGGAGGGCCACGGCGACTACGTCATGGACGCGGTAGGGCCGTCCGTGGTGCCCTCTGTGGCCGACATCCGCGCCAAGTTCGCGCAACGCCGCGAGGGCGGCTCCCGCCTCGACCGCACGGTCCGCCGCCTGCTGGGCATCGAAGTCAAGATGAAGCAGTACGCGGAGGGCTCCGCCTTCGTCCGCACGGTAGTGGACCGAGTGGGCATGGACGGCTTCAACAAGATCTGGACATCCCCAGAAACCCTTCCCACAACCCCGGAGATAGCCGACCCGACGTCCTGGATCAGCCGCGTGATAGGCACCCCCGCCCTCCCCGCGTAGCAGGGAAGCCGGGACAACAAGACTCCGGCGCGGGGCCAAGACCGCTCACACCCACACCACCGCACCGCCGCTGAGGGCCTCGCCCCCTCGGGGGCCTCACGAGTGCCGCGTCGGCGGGGCGCGGTACGGCGATGGCCGGTGCCTGGCGGAGGTGGGGTGCAGGAGGCGGGAGAATGCGGGCGTGGGTCCACATCCGGCTGTTGCTGATGTACGTAGGGCCGTGCGGGAGGCGTTGGCCGATCTGCCGCAGGGGGCGCTCGTTCTCGTCGCCTGTAGTGGTGGGGGTGATTCGCTGGCGCTGGCGGCGGCGACCGCGTTCGTGGCGCCTCGGGCCGGGCTCAGGGCCGGGCTGGTGACGGTCGATCATCAACTGCAGGAGCGGTCGGGGGAGCGGGCCGTCTCGGTGGCGCGGATCGGGGGAGAGCTGGGCCTCGATCCGTCCGAGGTGCTCACCGTCACCGTCGGTACCGAAGGAGGGCCTGAGGCGGCGGCCAGGGAGGCGCGGTACGCGGCGCTGAGCGGGGCGGCGGAGAGGCTGCGGGCGGCGGCGGTGTTGCTGGGGCACACCAGGGACGATCAGGCTGAGACGGTTCTGCTGGGGTTGGCCCGGGGGAGTGGGACTCGGAGTCTGTCGGGGATGGCATCCGTCGCGGGGATCTACCGTCGGCCGCTGCTGGGCATCCCTCGGGCGACCACGGTGGCGGCTTGCGGAGCGCTCGGCCTGCGGCCCTGGGATGATCCGCACAACGAGGATCCGCGCTTCACCCGGGTGCGGGTCCGCCGGCGCGTGCTGCCGGTGCTTGAGGCGGAGCTCGGGCCGGGGATGGCGGAGGCGCTCGCGCGTACGGCGGCCATGGCGCGGGAGGACGCGGACGCGCTCGACGATTGGGCCCATTCCGCGTACGAAAATTGCGCTCTAAGCGATATCGGCGGGTCGGTGCGGCTGCCGGTGGCGGAGTTGGAGAAGCTGCCCGACGCCGTGAGGCGGCGGATGGTGCGGAGGGCGGCGATCGTGGCGGGAGCGCCGTCCGGAGCCCTGTCGGCGACCCACGTGCTGGCTGTGGACCGGCTGGTCACGCACTGGCACGGGCAGAAAGCGGTGGATCTGCCCGGGGGTCTGTCCGCCGTCCGGCGGTATGGCACCCTGATATTCGCCATCAGTCCCATCCCGTAAGGAACCACAGGTGGACGCTGCCGACATGGGCATTGACCTGGAAAAGGTGCTCATTCCCGAGGACGAGCTCCAGGCGAAGATCAAAGAACTCGCGGCCCGGATAGACGAGGATTACGCGGGCAAGGAAGTGCTGCTCGTCGGCGTGCTGAAGGGCGCGGTCATGGTGATGGCCGACCTGGCCAGAGCGTTGCACGTGCCGGTGCAGATGGACTGGATGGCGGTGTCGTCGTACGGCGCGGGCACCAAGTCGTCCGGCGTCGTACGCGTGCTGAAAGACCTCGACACCGACATCTTGAACCGCCATGTGCTGATCGTCGAGGACATCATCGACTCGGGCCTGACGCTGCACTGGCTGCTGGAAAACCTGAAGTCGCGCAATCCCGCGTCGCTGGAGATCTGCGCCGCGCTGCGGAAACCCGACGCGGTGAAGGTGCCGATCGACGTCAAATACGTGGGCTTCGACATTCCCAGCGAGTTCGTCATCGGTTATGGGCTCGACTACGCGGAGCGCTACCGCAACCTGCCGTTCATCGGCACCCTGGCGCCGCACGTATATCGATAGCGCTTCGGGCCCTCCGTTCCGGCAATGGCCGGGAACATGGCGCAACGTGACGTACGTTGATAGGGCAAGACCGGTGTAGCGGGCGGGTCCCTCCGTGCGCTCTGCCGGTGTACCTTCAGACTCCGGGAGGGTGACCACGTGTCCCCTTCGGGTAGTCAGAAGTCGCGGTGCCGGATGCCGCGGCCCCGGGCGTGCCCGGGGTTCCAGGCCATGGTCAGGAAGGGACGGGCCCGCAAGGGGTTCCGCATCGGATGGATCTCAAGCGATTTACACGTGGGCCACTGCTGTGGATCCTGGGCATCGTCGTGCTGCTCCTCCTCGTCACTCAGCTCTGGAGTGGCGGTGGAAATTACAAGTCGGCCGACACGTCCTTGGTTCTCCAGCAGATTCGCGCCGGAAACGTCAGCAACGCCAAGATTGTCGACAAGGACAACCGGATCGAGGTGAAGCTCGTCAACCCGGTCGCGGTCGAGCCGGGCGGCACTCCGACCAACCTCATCCAGTCCGACTGGGTCACCGGCTACGGCAGCAAGCTGACCGACGAGCTGCAGGCCCAGGTCGACGCCGGCAAGACCAAGAGCTTCACCACCGAGGTGCCGCAGGAGAACATCCTGCTGAGCCTGCTGGTGAGCTTCCTGCCGATCGTCATCATCGTGCTGATCTTCCTGTTCATCATGAACCAGATGCAGGGCGGCGGCTCGCGGGTGATGAACTTCGGCAAGTCGAAGGCGAAGCTCATCACGAAGGACACCCCCAAGACCACGTTCGCCGACGTCGCGGGTGCCGACGAGGCCATCGAGGAGCTCCAGGAGATCAAGGAGTTCCTGCAGGCCCCGGCCAAGTTCCAGGCGATCGGCGCCAAGATCCCCAAGGGCGTGCTGCTCTACGGCCCGCCCGGCACCGGTAAGACGCTGCTGGCCCGCGCGGTCGCCGGCGAGGCCGGGGTGCCGTTCTACTCGATCTCGGGCTCCGACTTCGTCGAGATGTTCGTCGGTGTCGGCGCCTCCCGTGTGCGCGACCTGTTCGAGCAGGCCAAGGCCAACGCCCCCGCGATCATCTTCATCGACGAGATCGACGCCGTCGGCCGCCACCGCGGCGCCGGCCTGGGCGGCGGTCACGACGAGCGCGAGCAGACCCTCAACCAGCTGCTCGTCGAGATGGACGGCTTCGACGTCAAGGGCGGCGTGATCCTCATCGCCGCGACCAACCGGCCCGACATCCTCGACCCGGCGCTGCTGCGTCCCGGCCGCTTCGACCGGCAGGTCACGGTCGACCGCCCCGACCTCGAGGGCCGCAAGGGCATCCTCAAGGTCCACGGCCGCGGCAAGCCGTTCGCTCCCGACGTCGACCTCGACGTCATCGCGCGCCGCACCCCCGGGTTCACCGGCGCCGACCTGGCCAACGTGATCAACGAGGCGGCCCTGCTCACCGCGCGGGCCGACCAGAAGCTGATCACGATGGACGTCCTCGAGGAGTCGATCGACCGCGTCATGGCGGGGCCCGAGCGCAAGACGCGGGTCATGTCCGACAAGGAAAAGAAGATGATCGCCTACCACGAGGGCGGTCACGCACTGGTGGCGCACGCGCTGCCCAACTCCGACCCGGTCCACAAGATCACGATTCTGTCCCGCGGCCGCGCGCTCGGTTACACGATGACGCTGCCGATGGAGGACAAGTTCCTGGCCACCAGGTCCGAGATGATGGACCAGCTCGCGATGCTGCTGGGCGGCCGCGCGGCGGAGGAGCTCGTCTTCCACGAGCCCACCACCGGCGCCTCCAACGACATCGAGAAGGCCACGGCCGTCGCCCGCCGCATGGTGACCGAATACGGCATGAGCGAGCAGCTCGGCGCCCGTAAGTTCGGCACCGGCCAGGCGGAGGTGTTCCTGGGCCGCGAGATGGGCCACGAGCGCGACTACTCCGAGAAGATCGCCTCCTCCATCGACGAGGAGGTCCGCCGGATGATCGAGACGGCGCACGACCAGGCGTGGGACATCCTGGTCCAATACCGCGACGTGCTCGACAACCTGGTGCTGGAGCTCATGGAGAAGGAGACGCTCTCCCGCGAGCAGGTGCTGCAGATCTTCGCCCCTGTGGTGGTGAAGGAGCACCGCCCGTCCTACGCGGGCTACGGCAAGCGGCTGCCGTCCGACCGGCCGCCGATCCTGACCCCGAAGGAGCAGTCGGCCAACGGCTCGCTCACCTCGGGCCACCAGGATGCCCTGCCCTCCGGGGAAAGTACGTGACGCAGCACGACGTCGACCTCGGGCGGATCGAGAAGGCCGTACGCGAGATCCTCTACGCCATCGGCGAGGATCCCGACCGCGACGGCCTGGTCGAGACGCCCGCCAGGGTCGCCCGCGCGATGGCCGAGCAGTATTCCGGGCTCGGCCAGACGCCGGAAGAGGTGCTCAACAAGGTCTTCGACGTCGATCACGACGAGATGGTGCTCGTGCGTGACATCGAGGTCTACTCGACCTGCGAGCACCACCTGGTCCCGTTCCACGGCCTGGCCCACGTGGGCTACATCCCCAACGCGAAGGGCCAGGTCACGGGGCTGTCGAAGCTGGCCAGGCTGGTCGACGTGTTCGCCCGCCGGCCGCAGGTGCAGGAGCGGATGACCTCGCAGATCGCCGACGCGCTCATGCGGGTGCTGGAGCCGCGCGGGGTGATCGTGGTGGTGGAGTGCGAGCACCTGTGCATGACGATGCGCGGCGTACGCAAGCCGGGCGCCAAGACCGTCACGTCGGCCGTGCGGGGCGACTTCCGTACGAGCGACAAGACCCGGTCCGAGGCCATGGCGCTCATCCTGGGGCGCTGATCAGGTCGCGCACGGCGAACGGGGTACCCACGATGTCAGCAGGTGTGGGGAAGCGCCTAGGCTTGGCCCATGACTAGCGTGCCCATCAACGTGCCGGGAGGTGCGGATCGGTGCCTCGTCATGGGTGTGGTCAACGTGACGCCCGACTCGTTCTCTGACGGCGGCAAGTGGTTCGGCGCCGACGCCGCCGTCCAGCACGGCTTCGACCTGGTGAGTCAGGGGGCCGACATCGTCGACGTGGGCGGCGAGTCCACCCGCCCTGGCGCGGCCCGGGTGCCGCTGGACGAAGAGCTGGCCAGGGTCGTGCCAGTGATCAGGGCGCTGGCCGCCGACGGCGTGGTGGTCAGCGTCGACACGATGCGGGCCGAGGTGGCAAGGGCGGCCGTCGAGGCGGGCGCACGGCTCGTCAACGACGTCAGCGGCGGCCTGGCCGACCCGGAGATGCCGCGCGTGGTGGCCGACACCGGCGTCTCCTACGTGGTGATGCACTGGCGCGGGCACAGCCACGACATGGAGTCCCGCGCCGTCTACACCGACGTGGTGACGGAGGTGCGCGAAGAGCTGAGCAAGCGGGTCGATCTGGTGATGGCGGAGGGCGTCACGGAGGGGCAGATCGTGCTCGACCCGGGCCTGGGCTTCGCCAAGAACGCCGAACACAACTGGGCGGTGCTGGCCGGCGTCCCGCAACTCGCGGAGCTCGGCTTCCCGCTGCTCATCGGGGCTTCACGTAAACGGTTCCTGGGGCGCCTGCTGGCCGAACCCGACGGCACGCCCCGGCCGTTCAGTCGCAGCGACGACGCCACGCTGGCCGTGACCGCACTGGCCGCGCACGCCGGAGCCTGGTGCGTACGCGTGCACGAAGTAGGTCCCAATGCCGATGCCGTGCGCGTGGCCGCCGCATGGAAGAGAGCCGGAGCAGGCACATGAGCGTCGACACCGCCGCCATCGAGACGGTCAACCAGGAGTTCTACACCGCCATCGAAAGCGGTGACCTGGACAAGATGACCGAGATCTGGGCCGAGGACACCACCGATGACCAGGTGAGTTGCGTACACCCGGGCTGGACCCTGCTGTCGGGCCGCTCCGAGGTGCTGCGGTCGTGGGCCCTGATCATGGCCAACACCACCTACATCCAGTTCGTACTGACCGACGTCAACACGACGGTGCTGGGTGACGTGGCCGTGCTGACCTGTGTGGAGAACATCCTGACCGCGGGGGAGGAGGGTGAGGCCAGTTTCGCCGCGGGCAAGGTGGTGGCCAGCAACGTCTACATCCGCACCTCCCAGGGCTGGCGGTTGTGGATGCACCACGGGTCGCCGGTGCTGCAGGCCGACGACGACGAGGAGGAGGAAGGCGAGCTTGAGCGCTGACCGCATCACCCTCAAGGGCCTGCGCGCCCGGGGCCGGCACGGCGTGCTCGCCGCCGAGCGTGAGCTCGGGCAGGAGTTCGTGGTGGACGCGACGCTGTTCCTCGACACCGCGCCGGCGGCGGCCGGCGACGACCTCACCAAGACGGTCCACTACGGGGAGCTGGCGCAGGCGCTGGCCGCGGTGGTGGAGGGCGAGCCGGTCGAGCTGATCGAGACGCTCGCGCAGCGGCTCGCCGACGTGTGCCTGGCCAACGAGCTGGTGCACAAGGCCGAGGTGAGCGTGCACAAACCGGCGGCGCCGATCCCGGTGCCGTTCGACGACGTGATCGTGACCATCGAGCGGAGCCGCGGATGAAGGTGGTCCTCTCTCTCGGCAGCAACCTGGGACGCAGGTTCACGACCCTGCAGGACGCGCTGGACGCCCTGTTCGACGCGCCTGGCCTGGAGTTCGTCAAGGCGTCCCCGGTCTATGAGACCGACCCGGTGGGCGGTCCAGGCGGGCAGCGGCCCTACCTCAACGCGATCGTCATCGCGGAGACCACGCTGGAGCCGCGCACGCTGCTGGAGCGGGCACTGAGCGTGGAGAACGCGTTCGGCCGCGAGCGCGTCGAGCGCTGGGGCCCGCGCACGCTCGACATCGACCTGATCGTGGTGGGCGACGTCGTCTCCGACGATCCCGAGCTGACGCTGCCGCATCCCAGGGCGCACGAGCGGGCGTTCGTGCTGGTGCCGTGGGCCGACTGCGACCCCGAGGGGGTGCTGCCCGGCAAGGGCGCGGTGGCGGGGCTGCTCGAAGGGCTCGACCGGCGGGGCGTACGCCTGCGCGAGGATCTCAAGCTGCAGAGGCCCGATTGAAGCCCACGTCACCCGGCCCCCTCGTCGGCATCCTGGTCGTCGTCGCCCTCGCCACCTGGGCGGCGATCATGATGAGCGACTACGGCAGGCTGCCGCTGCTGCCGTGGACCGCCATCCCCACCCTGCTCCTGCTGGCGCTCGGCGAGGGCTACAGCGGCTGGGCCACCAAGGCCAGGCTCGCCAGGAAGCCGGACACCAAGCCGGTCGAGCCGCTCGCGGTGGCCAGGCTGGCGGCGCTGGGCAAGGCGTCGGCGTACGCGGGCGCGGTGTTCGGCGGCGTCTTCGCCGGATTCGCGCTCCACACGGCGCAGCTCCTCGACCGGGAGACGCCGCGCGGCGAGTTCTTCATCGCGACCGGCTCGTTCGTCTCCTGCGTGCTGCTGGTCTGCGCGGCCCTCTACCTGGAGCACTGCTGCCGGGTGCCGAAGAAGCCGGAGGACGAGGAGCGCCGCTAGCGCTCGTCGGGCAGGCCCTCCACGGCCCGCTGCTCGGCGGCGGCGAGGCGGTCGTGCCAGATCTCCCGCTGCAGCAGGCGCAGCGCGCGACGCAGCACGTCGCTGGGCCGTTCACCTTCCCGCAACGCGGTACGGATGATCCGTTCGTCTTCGGCGTTGGCCCGGAAGGCGATCTCAGCCATGCGTCGAGCTTATGGACCCGCCGACACCCTTGTCCTGCGTTTGCCGGACGGGGGCCCGGCGCCGGCCGAAGAGGTAGATGACCGGAGTGGTGCAGATCAGCGGCCCGATGATGGCGATCGGGCGTTCGAGCCACCATTTCAGGTCGGGCGGGATCTGGTCGCCGAGCGTGCCGAAAAGCCACCACGACAGGCCCAGCGAGATGGCCATGCCGGTGGTGTGGAAGAGGAACAGCGGCAGCGAGTACCGGTTGATGAAGTCGTTGAGCCGTCCCCAGCGCGGCCGCTCCAGCACCTGTTCCATGGCCGGGCGCAGCACCTCGACGAGCCCGATCTGGAACAGCAGCAGCGCGACGATGACGAACGTGGGCGGCGCCATGTTGGACCACTTGTCGCCCGGCACGCCGACCATCGAGCCCGGATAGATGCCCGAGTACACCAGCCCGAACAGGGCGAACAGCCCGGTCCACAGCAAGGCGGCGTCGTAGCGGCGGGGCAGCTCCACGACCCGGTCGTAGAAGAAGCCGGCCTGGTGGGCGAGGCCCCAGACGACGATCATGTTGAGCCAGCCGGCCCACTCGACGCCGTAGCGGAAGCGCAGTACGTCCACGACGAGCGCCGTGCCGCCGAGCCAGATCAACGCGAGCACGTCGTAGCGGCGGTGCAGCCACAGCGCGACCGGCAGCAGCGCGATGAGCACGAGGTAGACGCCGAGGAACCACAGCGGGCTGAGCACCAGCAGCACCACCCGCCACATCCAGTCCACCTGGAACGTGTACGTCACCACCGCCCCGATGACGACCCAGACCCCGGACAGGAACAGCGCGGGTAAGGCGAGCGCGCGGATGCGCCGCAGCACGAACGCCCCGATGCCGACGCCGCGCCCCTTGGCCCGCCGCCACGACAGCAGGTGCACGTGCCCGCCGACGTAGAAGAACAGCGGCAGGACCTGCAGCAGCCAGGTGAGGATCCACAGCCCTGAGGTGAAGCCGAGCGGGCTGGTCGGCTCGGGGCCGTGCGGCTTCCATTCGAGGATGGTGAACGCCCAGTGCCAGACCACCACGACGATCAGGCTGAGCGCCCGCAGCCAGTCGACGTATTTGTCCCGTTGTTGACCGCTCACTTGTCGATGTCACCCACGACGAAGAACATCGAGCCGAGGATGGCCACCATGTCGGCCACCAGGTGCCCAGGCAGCATCTCCCGCAGCACCTGGATGTTGCTGTAGGACGCAGAGCGCAGCTTGAGCCGCCACGGCGTCTTGTCGCCCTTGGAGACCAGGTAGTAGCCGTTGATGCCGAGCGGGTTCTCGGTCCACGCGTACGTGTGACCCTCCGGCACCTTCAGCACCTTCGGCAGCCGCTGGTTGATCGGCCCAGGCGGCAGCGAGCGCAGCCGTTCGACGCAGATCTCGGCCAGGTCGAGCGAGACCTTGAGCTGGTCGAGCAGCACCTCGAAGCGCGCGTGGCAGTCGCCCGCGCCCCGCGTGACGACCTTCACCGGCAACTCCCCATAGGCCAGGTACGGATCGTCGCGCCGCAGGTCGATGTCCACCCCGGAGGCACGGGCGATGGGGCCGCTGACGCCGTACTGCAGGATCTGCTCCCGCGTCAGCACCCCCACCCCTTTGGTGCGGGCGATGAAGATCTCGTTGTGCAGGATGAGGTTCTCGATGTCGGGCACCCGGCGGCGGGTCTCCGCGACGGCCGCCGACACCCGGTCGAGCCAGCCCAGCGGCAGGTCCTCCTTGAGCCCGCCGACCCGGTTGAACATGTAGTGCATGCGCCCGCCGGAGATCTCCTCCATGACGGCCTGGATGCGCTCGCGCTCGTTGAAGGAGTAGAACAGCGGCGTCATCGCGCCCAGCTCAAGTGGGTAGGAGCCGAGGAACATCAGGTGGTTGAGCACCCGGTTGAGCTCGGCCAGCAGCGTGCGGGCCCAGACCGCGCGCACCGGCGGCTCCATGCCCAGCATGCGCTCGGCCGCGATGACCACGCCCAGCTCGTTCGCGAACCCCGACAGCCAGTCGTGCCGGTTGGCGAGCATGATGATCTGACGGTAGTCGCGCACCTCGAACAGCTTCTCCGCGCCCCGGTGCATGTAGCCGATGATCGGCTCGGCGGTGGCGATGCGCTCGCCGTCGAGCGTCAGCCGCAGCCGCAGCACGCCGTGGGTGGACGGGTGTTGGGGCCCGATGTTGAGGATCATGTCCTCGGTGGCCAGCTCTTTCGCGCCCGCGCCGATTCCGACCACACGTTCCGTCATACGGCCATGCTGCCACCGTCGTCGCTGGTGATCCAGCTAGGGGGTTGGTCAAGAGATGGCATGCGATGACATCCCATAGCCGGACAGGGGGAGGAATAGCTGGAACGGGGGGAGATAGGACCATGAAGAGAGTTCTCTTCGACATCGCGGCCCTGATCGCGCGCATCATCACCGGCGTGATCTTCGTCGCGCACGGCTGGCAGAAGTGGCAGGGCGGGCACTCCGCGACCGCGAGCGGATTCGGCGAGATGGGCATCCCGATGCCCGAGCTGGCCGCCGGGTACGCCATGGTCGTCGAGCTCATCGGCGGGGTGCTGCTGATCATCGGGCTGGCGGTCCGCCCTGTGGCGCTGCTGCTGCTGGCCAACATGCTGGGCGCGATCATCTTCGCGCACTGGGGCAGGGGCGTTTTCGTGGGCGAAGGCGGCTGGGAGTTCGCGGCGGCGCTCGCGGCGCTCTGCCTGCTGTTCCTGGCGCTGGGCGGCGGGCGCATCGGGATCGACGGCATCCTGTCGTCGATGTTCCGGCGGAGGCACGACCGCCGGGCCGCCGAGGAGGACCTGGTGTCGTACCGGCCGAACAGGACCGACACCACCACCGGCACGACCGGCTCCTACGGCGGCACGGACACCGGCTCCTACGGCGGCACGGACACCGGCTCCTACGGCGGGCCCACCACGCCCTCGCGGTCCGCCACCGAGGAGCCGCCCGACGTCCCCAGGCAGCCGGGCGCGCCCCAGCAGGAGCCGCGGCAGAGCCGGCTCAACGACGAGGACATGCGGGAGATCGACTCCCTGGTCGCCGACGAGCCGCCCCAGCACCGCAAGCCACCGAACCGCTGAAGCCGGGCGAACAGGCCGCTCAAAAGGGCCGCCCGGAAAGGACGCCCGGAAAGGCCGCCCAGTACAGCCGCTCGGTAAGGCCGCTGAGCGTCGGTCAGCAGGCGACCAGGTCGCTCAGGGCCGACACCAGCCGGTCCACGTGCTCCTGCGTCGTGCCGATGCCGATCGAGGCCCGGACGGCGGACGCGGTGCCGTCCTCGCAGCCGCCGTCGGAGGCGCCCAGCAGATGACGGACGAACGGGTGCGCGCAGAACTTCCCGTCGCGCACCCCGATGCCGTACTCGCCGGACAGCACCTCGGCCACCTCCCGTGCCGAGTACCCGGCCACGGTGAACGACACGATGCCGACCCGGGGATGGTCGGGGCCCCACAGGGACAGCTCGCGTACCCCGTCGATGGCGGCCAGCCCGGACCGGAGCCGCGCGATCAGCCGCTCCTCCTCGCGCACCAGCTCGGTCCAGCCGGTCGCGGTCAGCGCGTCGCAGGCCGCGGCGAGCGCGATGGCGCCCAGCACGTTGGGGGTGCCCGCCTCGTGGCGCGGCTCGGGGTCGTCGTGCCACTGGACGTTCGCGGCGCTCTCGCCGACCGAGCGCACCGCGCCGCCGCCCTTGAGGTACGGCTCGCCGTCGGCCAGCCAGTCCCGCCGCCCGACCAGCGCCCCCGCGCCGAACGGCGCGTACAGCTTGTGCCCCGAGAAGGCCACGTAGTCGAGGTCGAGCGCGGTCAGGTTGAGCCGCCGATGCGGTACGAGCTGCGCCGCGTCCACCAGGATCCGCGCGCCGTGCCGGTGCGCGATGTGGGCCAGGGCGGCGATGGGCCACAGCTCGCCGGTGACGTTGGAGGCGGCGGTGACGACGAGCAGCTTGGGCCCTTCGATGGCGGCGAGCGTCTCGTCGGCGGCGCGCACGGCCTCCCCGGGGAAGGCGGGCGGGGCCAGCCGGACCGCGTTCGGCCAGGGCAGCAGAGAGGCGTGGTGCTCGGTGTCGAAGACGACCGTGGTGGTGCCCTCGGGCAGGCAGCCGGCCAGCAGGTTCGTGGCGTCGGTGGTGTTGCGGGTGAAGATCACCGCGTCGTCGGGGCGGGCGCCGACGAAGGCGCGTACGGTGTGGCGGGCCTGCTCGTACCGGGCGGTGGTGAGCTGGGAGGCGTAGCCGGCGCCGCGGTGGACGCTGGAGTAGGCCGGGAGCGCGGCGGTGACGGCGGCGCTGACCGGCTCGAGACAGGGGGCGCTGGCGGCGTAGTCGAGGTTGGCGTAGCCGACCAGGCGGCCGCCCTTGACCGGCACTTCGAGGTCGGCGCCCAGGACGGCGGGGATCGGCCGGGCCTGTGTGGCGGGCGCCGGCGTCTCCTCGGCGGCACGGGCGTTGCTGAAGATCGTCAGAGTGGACACGGCGAACCTCCTCGGGGTCATCGGACCCCTGGAAGCAGCCGAGGAGCCCGCGCTTGCCCGCCACACCTCGTGACGGACCAGGTCTTCACCCGGGGCACCCCGCCGCGGACGCGAGGGTTGCCGGCCAGCTAGCCGGGGCTTGACGCTGGCACTCATGACCTACGAGGGGAACTATAACCGACACCCGGGCGGAAATCGCAAGCCGCGAACTTCTGCGGCCCTCGGCTCGTTGCTACCGGAAACCCGCCTGCCCTCAAGTCATGGAGGTACTCGATGCTCGACTGGGTGGCCGATCCGCAGATCTGGATCGGCTTCTTAACCCTGGTCGCCCTGGAGATCGTGCTGGGGATCGACAACATCATCTTCATCTCCATCCTCGCCGGGAAGCTGCCACCCGAGCAGCGCGACCGGGCCCGCGTGCTCGGCCTGGGCGCGGCACTCGTCAGCCGGCTGCTCCTGCTGCTGGGGCTGTCGTGGGTGGTGCAGCTCACCGCGCCGTTGTTCGAGGTCTTCGGTCATGAGATTTCGGGACGTGACCTGATCCTGCTGCTCGGCGGCCTGTTCCTGCTGGGCAAGAGCGTCACCGAGATCCACCACAACATGGAGGCGCCCCACGACAAGGACGGCAAGAAGGCCGCGGCCGTCTCCTTCACCTCGGTGATCCTGCAGATCATGGTGCTGGACATCGTGTTCTCGCTCGACTCGGTGATCACCGCGGTCGGCATGGTGGACGAGCTGGGCGTCATGATTGCGGCGGTCGTCGTGGCCGTGGTCGTGATGTTGTTCGCCTCGGGGCCGATCAGCCGGTTCGTGGACAGCCACCCCACGATCAAGATGCTGGCGCTGGCGTTCCTGGTGCTCATCGGCGTGATGCTCGTCGCCGAGGGCCTCGACCAGCACATCCCCAAGGGCTACATCTACTTCGCGATGGCGTTCTCCGTCGTGGTCGAGCTGCTCAACATCCGGGTGCGGAGCAGGAATGCGAAGAGGGAGGCGTCCGCTTCTAAGATGAAATAGTGGGCTTTGATCCTTGGAATCCGGAATTTGTGGCGTACCCGTACCGCGTCTACGACGAGCTGCGGCGCGAGGCGCCCGTCAGCTACTTCGAGCCGACGGGCCAGTGGCTGATCTCCCGGCACGCCGACGTCAACGCGCTGCTCAGGGATCGCCGCCTGGGCCGCTCGTACCTGCACGTGGCCGGGCACGAGGAGTTCGGCAGGTCGCCTGAGCCGGAGTTCCAGGAGCCGTTCTGGCGCGTGATCAGGGCGGGCATGCTCGACGTGGAGCCGCCGGTGCACACGCGGTTGCGCCGGCTGGTCTCCAAGGCGTTCACGCCGCGCATGGTCGAGTCGCTGCGGCCGCGCGTCAGGGCGATGGCGGGCGAGCTCGTGGATGCGTACGTGGAGAAGGGCGGCGGCGACCTCATCGCCGAGGTCGCCGAGCCGCTGCCGGTCACCGTCATCGCGGAGATGCTCGGCATCCCCGACGGCGACCGCCACCTGCTGCGCCCCTGGTCGGCCGACATCTGCGGCATGTACGAGCTCAACCCCACCCTGGAGGCCCAGCACACCGCCGTACGCGCGGCCACGGAGTTCTCCGGCTACCTCAAGGCGCTGGCCGCCGACCGGCGCGCGAACCCCGGTGACGACCTCGTCAGCGCGCTCACCCAGATCGGCGAGCTGACCGAGGACGAGCTGGTCGGCACCTGCGTGCTGCTGCTCAACGCCGGTCACGAGGCCACCGTGAACGTGACGGGCAACGGCTGGTGGTCGCTGTTCCGCAACCCGGCCGAGCTGGCCAGGCTGCGCGCCGACCGCTCGCTGCTGCCCACCGCGGTCGAGGAGCTGATGCGGTGGGACACGCCGCTGCAGATGTTCGAGCGGTGGGTGCTGGAGGACATCGAGGTGCACGGCGTACGCATCCCGCGCGGCTCGGAGGTGGCCCTGCTGTTCGGCTCGGCCAACAGGGACCCCGAGGTGTTCGCCGACCCTGACCGGCTCGACGTGGGCCGCGCCGACAACCCGCACATCTCCTTCGGCGCCGGCATCCACTTCTGCCTGGGCGCGCCGCTGGCCAGGATCGAGCTGGCGGAGTCGTTCGGCGCCCTGCTCGACCGCACGTCGAAGCTGGAGCTGCGCGAGGAGCCCGAATGGAAGCCCGGCTACGTCATCCGCGGCCTCCACGCGCTGAACCTGACGGCCACCGCCGCCTGAACCTGACGGCCACTCCCGCCTGAAGCGGCGGACGCCCGCAGCCGGGCTTCGCCGGGTGCGGCGGCGAGGGTCGTCACTTGGTCTGGCTGAGCCAGCCGAAGCCGCCGAGCCCGGTCGCCTCCAGCAGCTCGCCCTCCTCCGAGGCCCGCGCGAGCGCGCGAAGGTAGCGGCGCGGATCGGTGCGGGCCAGGTCGAGGGGCGGCCGCGCGCCGGTCAGCCCCAGCTCGCGCAGCGCCTCGCGCTGTGTGGACAAGGCTGTGGATATCGCGCCGGCCCGCCGCCCGGCCTCGGCGCACGCGTCGAGTGCGACGTGTGCGGTGATGTCGCAGCTCCCGTCGGGTACGGGGGTCACGACCGACCCGTCCCGGTATCCGGTCAGCGTTCCACAGGGCGGACGGTTATCCACAGGATGTGCATAATCGATGGCGATCGCCCGGCCCCTGGTGAGACGGACGAGAACGGACGCCCACGCCTCGTCACGCGGCCTGCCGATCTCGGCCCGCGCCCCCACCCGCGTCAGCGGCCACCACCGGTCGAGCCACTCGCGGTCGGCCGGCCGCAGCGGCCCGCCCAGGCGCTCCTCGCCGGTGTGCACCTCCACCATCACCACCCGGGGCCCGTCGGCGGTCTGCTCGACCACGTCGAGCGGCACGTTGTCGAGCCACTCGTTGGCGACGGCCAGCCCGGTGAAACAGCACGGCAGCTCTCTCGACCAGGCGATCTCCTCGGGAAGGCCGGCGGGCCTGGGCGACAGGTCGACCGCCGTGACGCGCAGCCGGTCGCGCAGCGCGGGCTCGGCGCGTTCGAGGATCTCGGCGACCAGCACGCCCTCGCCCGCCCCGATGTCGACCAGGTCGAGCGTGTCGGGTTTACCCAGTTCGGCGTCCACTTCCGCGAGCAGCGCCAGCACCGCCTCGGCGAACGCCGGGGACGCGCTGACAGAGGTGCGGAAGTGGCCTGAGGGACGTTCGCGGAGGTAGAAGCCCTCCTCGCCGTACAGCGCGCGCTCCGTCGCCGCGCGCCATGTGAGCCACATGCCTGGACTATCTCATGACTTCCCATCGCGACGCACTGTCATTGAATGACTACTCAATGTCGCAATCTTGCGTTAGCGTTTACCTGTTGTCATCGAGTGACCGCACTGCGTCAACTTCCAGGGGGCGCGGCTTTCACTCGCCGAAGTAAGCACCCCGCGGTCGTTCAGGCCGCGAAAGAGAGGAGCCCTCGTGCTGAAGAAGGTCATGGTCGTCACCGGAGCCGTCGCCATGCTCTCGCTGGCCGCCCCGGCGCACGCCGACATCACCAACGGCACCGGCGGCGTTGTCTCCGGCAACCAGCTCCACGTCCCGATCGTCGCTCCGATCAACGTCTGCGGCAACGCGATCGCCGTCATCGGCCTCGCGGTCGCGGGCTGCAAGGGCGGCGCCAACGCCTACGCGCCCAGCCACCACTGAGCTCGCCCATAGAGCCCGGGCCGGCGCAGGCCGGCCCGGGTTCATGTCCCGGCTGGTCAGTCGGCGGATGACCAGCCGGCGCACTCCCAAGGGGCCGGCACGATCGCGGGCGTCGGGTCCACAGAGGACTCGGCGCCCGCTGCCTTTCTGCGATGGCCCCTCTCCTCATCTCTTCCGACAGGGGGTGCATCAATTCGCATGCCCTTGTCCCTTTTGTCGTTAACTCAACGCGCGGCAAATCTCCGGTCACACTCGCCACTCCGCGAGGCCGTTACCCTGGTCGGCAGTGCCATCGCGTTGGTCAGGGGTGAGACGTCATGGACGCAGGGGACCGCCCGGCACGGCTGACCGTCGGCGTGCTGGGAGCCGGCAAGGTGGGCTCCGCACTCGGCGCGGCGCTCGCGCAGGCGGGCCACCGGGTGGTGGCCGCCAGCGGCGTTTCCGACAACTCCCAGCGATGGGCGGCCGAGCGCCTCGGCGTCTCGCCGTCCAGGCCCGACGAGGTGGTGGCGGCGGCGCAGCTGATCCTGCTCACCGTGCCCGACGACGCGCTGCCCGATCTGGTGGGCGGCCTGGCCAGCACGGGCGCCGACCTGCGGGGCAAGATGCTCGTCCACACCAGCGGCGCCTACGGCCTGTCGGTGCTCGACCCGGCGGCCGAGGCGGGCGCGTTGCCGCTGGCGCTGCACCCGGTGATGACGTTCACCGGCCGCGACGACGACCTCAACAAGCTCACCGGCATCTCCTACGGCGTGACCGCCCCCGACGTGCTGCGGCCGGTCGCTGAGGCGCTGGTGATCGAGATGGGCGGCGAGCCGGTCTGGATAGCCGACTCCGACCGCCCGCTCTACCACGCGGCCCTGGCCGGCGCCGCCAACCACATGGTCACGCTCATCGCCGAGTCGGGCGACCTGCTGCGCGGCATCGGCGTCGAGCATCCGGGCCGGATGCTGGGGCCGCTGCTCGGCGCCGCGCTCGACAACGTGCTGCGGCTCGGCATCGCGGGCCTGACCGGTCCCGTCGTCAGGGGAGACGCCGGCACCGTACGCAAACACGTCGACGCGCTCATCCTGGCCGCGCCCGAGGCGGCCGACGCCTACATCGCGCTGGCCAGGCTCACCGCCGACCGCGCGCTGGCGGCCGGGCTGCTCAAGCCGGAGGAGGCCGAGCGGCTGCTCGACGCACTGGGGGGCAATATATGGACCTGACCGTCGCGTTCGAAGGGCTGTTGTGACTCCTCCGCTCTCTGGAGGGAGCGGCTTCTCGCTGAGCCGCTTGCGCAGCCTGGCGAAGGGCAAGCCCTGCCCTGTGAATGTTGACGGCCGCGTTCACGTCGGCGTGCGCGGCATGACCGCACGCCGTACAGACGAACGATGCCTGGGTGAGACGATTGTCCTTCGCGCAGTGCCCGCAACGGGCACACGTGCGGGAGGTGCCGGCGGGGTTCACCGCGATCAGCTCTCGACCGGCGTTTTCAGCCTTGTGCGCGAGGACCGTCAGGAACACCCCCAGCCCGCGTCCAGGATGCTCTTGTTCAGTCCGGCCTTGGCCGCCGCGCGGTTGGGCAGGAACCCGCCCTCGCCATCCGGCTTCGGGGCCGGACTCTTGGTCATGTTCGTGATCCGCAGGTCCTCGTGCACGATCATGTCGTAGTCGCGGATCAGGGCGTTCGCAGCCTTGTGCGCGCCGTCGAGTCGTTGACGCCGGACCTTGCCGTGCAGGGCCGCGACGCGGGCGACCGCCTTACGGCGGCGCGTGGACCCGCGCTTTTTACGGGCCAGGTCCCGCTGAGCGGTTGCCGGCTTCCCGGCGGACGCCGCGAGGTGTCGCGGGTTGCCGACCTGCTCGCCATCCGAGGTGGTCAAGAACGACGCCACGCCCATGTCCACGCCGACGACCGCACCCGTGGCGGGCAGGATCTCGGCGGGCACGTCGTCGCACGACAAGACGACGAACCAGCGGGAGCCTTCCCGCCGTCTCGGCCGACACAGCGCCGGCCATGGCCACCAAGCAGGACCGCGACCACAGCGTGGGCAACCGGAAACGCAGGCGCGGAAACTCGGCGCGCGGGTGGTGGGAGGTGAACCCCTTGAACCGGCCGGCCACGTACGACGGCGAGTTCTTCGGGCAGGGCTTGACGAACAGGCGCACCTGGCCGGGCATCACCTCAAGCGCCACGATCTCCCAGCCATGCTCGCCGGCCCTGGCGCGGACCAGCTCCTCCAGGCGGTCCTCACCCGTCCGCCGAGGACCGGGCGGCGGTATTTTGGGCACCACACCACGTGGTATCCGAGGTCGTACGCCGCGCCTGGGGAAGTGCGCACCTGACGAGTCACACGGTCATCGAAACAGTGTCATCCATCCAATGCGCGATGAACGGAGATCTCTGATGCGCGAACCTGACAGATCACTGCACGCCCGAGCCTTGACGGCCCTCCCGCTCCCCATTCCCCCGTCGCCTAAAGGCGACGGTCCCCTCGGGAGACTCTGATGGAGCTGATCGTCGCCAGGAACCGGGAAGACCTGGTCAAGGCGCGCCGTGGTGGCACGGTGGCGCTGGTGCCCACCATGGGCGCGCTCCACGAGGGGCACCGGTCACTGATCAGGCAGGCCCGGGTGCGCGCCGATCAGGTCGTGGTCAGCATTTTCGTCAATCCTCTGCAGTTCGGCCCTAATGAGGATTTTTCGCGCTATCCCCGTACTTTTGATGCCGATCTGGACGTGTGCCGGGCCGAAGGCGTCGAGGTGGTCTTCCATCCCTCCGCCGAGGACATGTATCCGCCCGACCGCCAGGTCGCCGTCTCCTCCGGCGAGATGGGCCGCGTCGTCGAGGGGGCCGCGCGCCCGGGGCACTTCGACGGCGTGCTGACGGTCGTGCTCAAGCTGTTCAACCTGGTGCAGCCCGACCTCGCGGTCTTCGGGCAGAAGGACGCCCAGCAGCTCGCGCTCATCCGCCGCATGGTCGCCGACCTCGACCTGCCCATCGAGATCCTCGGCGCTCCCACCGTACGCGAGCCCGACGGCCTGGCCCTGTCCAGCCGCAACCGCTACCTGTCGGACGACGACCGGCAGGTGGCCCTGGCGCTGTCGCGGGCGCTGCGGGCCGGCGCCTCACAGCTCACGCCCGACGAGATCAGGGCGGAGGCGCGCAAGGTGCTCGACGCGGCGGGGCCCGCGTTCGACCTCGACTACCTGGCGCTGGTCGATCCTGCCACGTTCGCCGAGGTCGATGACGACTTCGAGGGCCTGGCCGTGCTCGCGGTGGCGGCCAGGGTGGGGAGCACCCGGCTGATCGACAACGTCACCCTCACGCTGGGCCCGGCCGACCGTCCGTCCTGAGCACCCCCGGGGCATGCTCACCCGCGCCCAGGCGTTATCGTCATAGTGACGAAATCGCCTCAGTGAGGAGACCCCCATGAGTGCACCGGCGATTCCCCTGCGTCTGACCGCTCCCGACCCGGGCTGGACCGTGGACGCGGACGTGGTCGTCGTGGGCTCCGGCGTCGCGGGCCTGACCGTGGCCCTGCGCTATGCCGAGCTGGAGCCGGCGGCCAAGGTTCTGGTCGTCACCAAGGACGGCCTGTCGTCCGGCTCGACCCGCTGGGCGCAGGGCGGCATCGCCGCCGTGCTCGACCCGCATGACACCCCCGAGGAACACCTGAAGGACACGCTGGTCGCAGGCGTGGGGCTGTGCGACGTACGGGCGGTGCGCACGCTCGTCACCGACGGCCCGGGAGCGCTGCGGCGGTTGATGGACAGGGGCGCGCGCTTCGACCGCACCGGCGACGGGGAGCTGCAGCTCGGCAGGGAGGGCGGGCACCGGCGGCGCAGGATCGTGCACGCCGGCGGCGACGCCACGGGCGCCGAGGTGCAGCGGGCCCTGGTCGAGGCGGTGCGCGCCGGCTCGATCGAGGTCATCGAGCACGCCCTGGTGCTCGACCTGATCAAGGACGCCCAGGGCCGGGCCAGGGGCGTGACCCTGCACGTCATGGGCGAGGGCGCGCGCGACGGGGTGGGCGCGGTGCACGCCAGGGCGGTGGTGCTGGCCACCGGCGGCATGGGCCAGGTCTACGCGGTCACCACCAACCCGGTCGTCTCCACCGCCGACGGCGTCGCGCTCGCGCTGCGGGCCGGCGCGGTGGTGCGCGACATCGAGTTCGTCCAGTTCCACCCCACCGTGCTCTGGCTGGGCGCGGGCTCGACCGGGCAGCAGCCGCTGATCTCCGAGGCGGTCAGGGGCGAGGGTGCCTTCCTCATCGACCACGAGGGCGAGCGGTTCATGACCGGCGTCCACGAGCTGGCCGACCTCGCGCCGCGCGACGTCGTGACCAAGGCCATCACCCGCAGGATGCGCGAGACCGGGCGCGAGCACGTCTACCTCGACGGCCGCCACTTCGGCCGCGAGATGTGGGAGACGCGCTTCCCGACGATCTACGCGGCCTGCCGCGAGCACGGCATCGACCCGGTCACGGAGCCCATCCCGGTCGCGCCCGCGGCCCACTACGCCAGCGGCGGCGTCCGTACGGACCTGCGGGGCCGTACCAGCATCGACGGCCTGTACGCCTGCGGCGAGGTCGCCTGCACCGGCGTGCACGGCGCGAACCGGCTGGCCTCCAACTCGCTGCTCGAAGGGCTCGTCTTCGCCGAGCGCATCGCGGAGGACATCCACGCCGTACGCCCGTCGCCCGGCGACCCGGTGCCCGCCACCGCCCAGGAGGGGCTGGTGGACCCCCGGGTCAGGTCGAGGATCCAGGCCCACATGAGCGCCGGCGCGAGCGTGCTGCGCAGCCGCGCGTCGCTCATGGAGACCGCCAGGGCGCTGCGCGACGCCCGGTGGACGCCGGTGGCGGTGCCGCCGCGTACCGAGTCGTGGGAGGCCACGAACCTGCTCACGGTGGCCACCGCGCTCACCGGTGCGGCGGCGGCCCGGCTGGAGACGCGCGGCTCGCACTGGCGTGAGGACCACGACGTACGCGACGACAACGAGTGGCTCGGCCACCTGGACGTGACGCTGACCGAGGAGGGGCTGCGCATGACGTACACGCCGCATGAGGACACGATGCCCGCGCGCCTGGCGCAGGAGCTGACGGCGGCCGGGC
This sequence comes from Nonomuraea sp. NPDC049421, assembly GCF_040677005.1. Taxonomy (NCBI): domain Bacteria; kingdom Bacillati; phylum Actinomycetota; class Actinomycetes; order Streptosporangiales; family Streptosporangiaceae; genus Nonomuraea; species Nonomuraea sp. NPDC049421. Next base: position 63,022 of record NZ_JBFAQA010000034.1, on the reverse strand, counting down.
TCGACCCGGCCGAGGTGGACGCGCTGATCACCCGCGCGCTGGAGGAGGACCTCCAGGAGGCGGGCGACGTGACGAGCCTGGCCACGATCCCGGCGGAGCAGCGGGCGGTCGCCGACGTGGTGGCGCGCAAGGACGGCGTGGTGGCGGGGCTGGCGGTGGCCGAGGCGGTGTTCGTCCGGCTGGGCGCGGCGCGGGCCGAGCGGGCGGCCAAGGACGGCGAGCGGGTCAGGGCGGGCGACGTGCTGATGACGCTGGAGGGCCCGGTGCGCGGGCTGCTGACGGCCGAGCGCACCGCGCTCAACCTGCTCACGCACCTGTCCGGAGTGGCCACGCTGACCGGCCGCTGGGTGGAGGAGATCAGCGGCACGGGCGCGCGGGTGCGCGACAGCCGCAAGACGCTGCCGGGGCTGCGGGCACTGGAGAAGTACGCGGTGCGCTGCGGCGGCGGCGTGAACCACCGGATGTCACTGTCGGACGCGGCGCTGATCAAGGACAACCACGTGGTGGCGGCGGGAGGCGTGGCCGAGGCGTTCAGGGCGGTCAGGGAGCGGTACCCAGACCTGCCGATCGAGGTGGAGATCGACCGGCTGGACCAGCTGGACCCGGTGCTCGACGAGGGCGCGGAGCTGATCCTGCTGGACAACTTCACGGTCGAGGACACCGCGCGTGCCGTACAAGTCGTGAAAAATCGGGCGAAAAACAGGGTTGCTCTTGAGGCGAGTGGGGGATTGACCTTGGAATCGGCCCGTGATGTGGCGGACACTGGCGTCGACTACCTTGCGGTGGGAGCGCTGACGCACTCAGCGCCGGCCCTTGACATCGCACTGGATCTGCGGGGGTAATTGATGCTGCTCACGATCGACGTCGGCAACACGCACACGGTGCTGGGACTGTTCGAGGGCGAGGACGTCATCGAGCATTGGCGGCTCGCCACCGACGCCCGCCGCACCGCCGACGAGATCGCGGTCGTCCTCCAGGGGTTGCTGGCCCAGTCGCCACTGCTCAAGGGGGCCGACGTCGACGGCATCGCCATCTGTTCCACCGTGCCGAGCGTGCTCAACGAGATGCGCGAGATGTGCCGCCGCTACTACGGCGACGTGACCGCGGTGATCGTGGAGCCGGGCATCCGCACCGGCGTTCCCGTACGCATGGACAACCCCAAAGAGGTCGGCAGCGACCGCATCGTCAACGCGCTGGCCGCCATCGACCAGTACGGCGGCCCCTGCATCATCGTCGACTTCGGCACCGCCACCTCGTTCGACGCGGTCTCCGCCAAGGGCGAGTACGTCGGGGCGGTCACCGCGCCCGGCATCGAGATCTCCGTGGACGCCCTGGCCGCGGCAGGAGCCCAGCTGCACAAGGTCGAGCTGGTCAGGCCGCGCTCGGTGATCGCCAAGAACACCGTGGAGGCGCTGCAGGCCGGCATCATCTACGGCTTCGCGGGCCAGGTGGACGGCATCGTCGAGCGCATGGCCGCCGAGCTCGCCGACGACCCCGACGACGTCACCGTGGTGGCCACCGGCGGCCACGCGGCGCTCGTGGTGGGCGAGTCGCGCTCGATCGACGTGCACGAGCCGTGGCTGACCCTCATCGGGCTGCGGCTGATCTACCACAGGAACGCCGGCTGATCCCCCGTACACAGCAAAGAGCGGCCCCCCGCCGATGTGGGGGGCCGCTCGTGTGCCTGCCACGGTCAGTGGCGGGCGGAGTAGATGTAGTCCCAGCGGCCGCAGTTCGTCGGCCACGCGTTGTGCTGCGGGCCGGCCTGGCAGACCTTCACCCGCACGGCCGAGACGTCCTCGACCTCGAAGCGGAAGCGCTCGAAGCCGGGGTAGCCGCAGTACTTGTCGGTGTAGACCGTGTCCCAGCCGCTGCGGAACTCGCGGGCCTGGAAGGTGACGAACGCGCACTTGCCGCCGCGGCGGTAGGTGCGGTTGTCGCGGTCGTAGAGGCGGCCGGCGACGCTGACCTCGTTGTGGGTGCCGCGCCGGTTCCAGTCGACGCCGATCCAGCCCTCGGCCTTGGCCAGGCCGAACTTGGCGTGGACGGGGCCCCAGCTGTCGGAGGAGTCCCGGTGGTGGTCGAAGCTGGAGGCCTGAGCGGCGGTGGGAAGTGACAGGGCGAGAGCGGTCGTCGCGGCGGCGGCCAGGAGCCCTGTGGCGATCTTCTTGAACATCTTCTCTCCTTGAGCTCCCTGGGCCGGCTCCCTACCGGCTCCCCCCTGAGCTCGTGAGATATTGGTAAGCCAGGGCTCTTGCAGAGGATCTACAGCAGGCCGACGAGCCCTTGCAGTTCGCCATATCCCCTACCCTTTGATGTTGTGAGCGACGAACTTCCCGAGCAGATGCGCATCCGGAGGGAGAAGCTCGACCGCCTTCGCAGCGAGGGCGTCGACCCTTACCCGGTGAATTTCCCACGCACGGCCACCAACGCCGAGGTCAGGGAGAAATACCAGGGCCTGGAGCCCGACACCTCGACCGGCGACAGGGTCGCGGTCGCGGGGCGCGTCATGCTCAACCGCGTGGGCGGCAAGCTCTGCTTCGCCACCCTCCGCGACGGAGACGGCGATCTGCAGGTGATGATCTCCCTCGACAAGGTGGGCGAGGAGTCGCTGGCGAGCTGGAAGCGCGACGTCGACCTGGGCGACCACGTCGGCGTGAGCGGCGAGGTCATCACCTCGCGGCGCGGCGAGCTGTCCATCCTGGCCGACAGCTGGCAGATCACCGCCAAGTGCCTGCGCCCGCTGCCGGAGAAGCACATCGGCCTCACCGACCCCGAGGCGCGGGTGCGCCAGCGCTACGTCGACCTCATCGTCAACGACGAGGCCAGGAAGATGGCCCGGGTCCGCAGCGCCACCGTGCGCGCGGTGCGCGACTTCTGGCACGAAGAGGGCTACCTCGAGGTCGAGACGCCGATGCTGCAGCCGATCCACGGCGGCGCGGCGGCCAGGCCGTTCAAGACCCACATCAACGCCTACGACATGGAGCTCTACCTTCGCATCGCGATCGAGCTCTATCTCAAGCGGCTCGTGGTGGGCGGCATCGAGAAGGTCTTCGAGATCAACCGGAACTTCCGCAACGAAGGCGCCGACTCGACCCACAACCCCGAGTTCACGATGCTCGAGGCCTACGGCACCTACCTCGACTACAACGACATGGCCGACCTGACCCAGCGCATGTACCAGAAGGCCGTGGTGGCCGCGCTCGACACCACGGTGGTCGTGCACGACGGGCAGGAGATCGACCTCGGCATCGCCGAGTGGCCGCGCATCACGCTCTACGGCGCGGTCTCGCAGGCCGTGGGCGAGGAGATCACCACATCCACCACTCTTGAGGAGCTGCGCAAGCTGGCCGACCGCCGCGAGGTCCACTGGGACCCGAAGTGGGGCTCGGGCAAGCTCGTGCAGGAGCTGTTCGAGGCGCTGGTCGAGCACACGCTGGTGCAGCCGACGTTCGTCATGGACTACCCGCTGGAGACCTCGCCGCTGACCCGCCAGCACCGCGACAACCCGCTGCTGACCGAGAAGTGGGACCTCATCGGGTTCGGCACCGAGCTCGGCACCGCCTACTCCGAGCTGATCGACCCGATCGAGCAGCGGCGCAGGCTGGTCGAGCAGTCGCTGCTGGCCGCCGGCGGCGACCTCGAGGCCATGCAGCTCGACGAGGACTTCCTGCAGGCGCTCGAGTACGCCATGCCGCCGACCGGGGGCATGGGCGCCGGCATCGACCGGATGATCATGGCGTTCACCGGCAAGAACATCCGCGAGACCATCCTGTTCCCGCTGGTCAAGCCCAGCCACTGAGCCCAGCCACTGAGCCCAGCCACTGAGCACATGTGCGGCGGCGCTGCCCTGAGGGCGGCGCCGCCGTTTCGCGTGCGTGGTCACGGCGCTTCTGGACGCCTGCGCCGAAGCCGTTTCGCGTGCGCGGCCAGGACCTTCTGGACGCCTGCGCCGAACCGCATTCTGGTCGGCCCGCTTTCCGACATCTGATCGTCTGTAAGCATCTGGTCAAGTTCGCGGGCCCGCAGGCAGGTCGGGCGCGCAGGCGCGGGCGGCTCTGCCGCGTGGCCAGGGGCTGCCGTCGCGAGCCGGCCCGCGACGAGGCCGCGCCGCCCTGGAACACCTCGCCGACCGGCCGTTCCGTCGTGCTGCCCGTACGTCGGCCGGGCGGTTTCTCATGGGTGCGAAGAGAAAGATCGAAAGGCGTTCAGCGCCGATTTTCGCGTTGTGCGGGCCTGTTATTTGGCGGCGTTCTGTAGTGCTTTATCGCCAGGGCGTCACATATTTCGGATCATGTCAATAGCGCTGGTCAAGCCACACGGTTGTCATGCTTGACGACCTTTCCAGGATGCGTTTACGGTCTGCGAGGAGCAACCTGGGTCCGGTCGAGAGGCCCACGTTCTGCTGTTGGGGGGGAGGGCTCCCGATGGAAGTGCTCACTGAAGGTGTTGAACTCAGCCATGCGGACCTCGCATTGCTGTCGGAGCTGGCGAAAGGGGTCACGGTCGATCGGGTGGGCAGACGGCTTGACATCAGCGGCCGTACCGTTCGCCGGAGACTGCGGGGCATCTGCGACCGCATCGGCGTCGCCACGGCGATCGAGGCCGTGGCCTGGGCGGCCCGCCGCCAGCTGATCTGATCACCGGCGACGGGCTCGTGTGGGGCGGGCCCTGCGGGCCTCTGTAGGGCCTTCTGCGGACCTCGCGGGGCGGCCCCTGCCAGAGCGGGCTCCTGCGTGCTCGGTCGGGGCGGCTCGGTCGGGGCGGCTCGGTCGGGGCGGCTCGGTCGGGGCGGCTCGGTCGGGGCGGCTCGGTCGGGGCGGCTCGGTCGGGGCGGCTCAGTCGGCGATGCGCACCGCGCCGGCGAAGGGCCGCCGCTCGATCGAGGCGATGCGGACGACGTCGCCGGTCCGCGGGGCGTGCACCATCATGCCGCCGCCGAGGTAGATGCCCACGTGGTGCAGGTCGCTGTAGAAGAAGACCAGGTCGCCCGGGCGCAGCTCGGAGCGGTCGATGTGGCGGCCCGCCGTCCACTGGCTGCCGGTGTAGTGCGGCAGCGAGATGCCGACCTGCTGGTACGCGGCCATGACCAGGCCGCTGCAGTCGTAGGAGCTGGGGCCTTCCGCGCCCCACACGTACGGCTTGAGCTGCTGCGTGAGCGCCCACCTGGCGGCCTGGGCGGCCTTGCCGCTGCCCACGATGGGCAGGTTGACGCGCTGGGCCCGGGTGCCGGGCCGGCCCGCCTCGCCGAGCGCCCGCCTGAAGAGGTTGCTCTCGACCTTGGTGACCAGCGTGGTGATCTTGTCGCGCTTGCTGTCGAGGTCGGAGATGAGCTTCTCGACCTCCTTGATGCGGCTGGCGGCGCCCGCCTTGGCCCGCTCGGCGGCCTCCCTGGCCTTGGTGACCTGGTTGACGGCCTCGCCCTGCTGCTGCTCCAGCACGTACGTGGTGGCGGCGCGGTCGAGGAACTCGTCGGGGTCGTCGGAGGTGGCGAAGGCGAGGGCGCGGCTGAGGCCGCCCGTGATGTAGGCGTTCTCGGCCAGTGCGGCGGCCTTGGCGCGCTTGGCGGCGAGGTCGGCCTCGCTGGTGGCCAGGGTCTTCTTCGCGGCGTCAGCGGCCCTCTTGGCGCTCTTGAGCTTCTCCCGCTGGCTGTTGTACTCCTCGGCCAGCGTCTCGATCTCGGTGTGCATCTTCTCGACCTGCTTGGCCAGGTCTTGGAGCGAGGGCTTGGGGTCGGCGGAGGCGGAGCCGACGGGGGCGGCGACCAAAAAGGTGGCCAGTGTGACACTTATTACACCGAGCAGACGCGACCGCCGGGAGGCACGTTGCGGACGGCGGGCGTGCTCGCCCGCGGTCGTCCTCTCACGCCTGCGCGTGCGCTTCACCAACCAGCTCCTCTCGTCGACGCCTGCCGGGTTAGCTGACGGGTTCGGGCCGGAGCAGCCCTACCGGACGTTGCGGATTCACCCCGGTGGTGGCGCTGGGGGGCGTCACCGGCGGTTCCCCGGCTCCTCCTCGCGGAGGATTAGGCGTGTCGCCCGCGCGCGACACGCGGGGAACATCGTCGCTGGACACTAATGCACTCCGGGTTCGTGCTCAACCAGAACTGCCGACTCTGTAGAGGTTTCACAACCGAAGAGTCACAAGGTGATCTCGTGCCTGGCCGTACGAAACGCAACTTATGACGGATTTGCCGCCCGATCTGGTGACTCGCGGGCCTGCTCAGAGCGCGTGCTCGGATGAGCACGAGTTGTAACAGCATGGGCCGAGACGTGGGAGTTAGGGCCGAGCCGTAATGACATCTGTACCCTGGAGGGCCATGGAGCAGGTGGCCGAACTGACAGCAGCCGAGACCGCGGTGGTGGTCCGGCGCGCCCGCACGCCCGATGTGCGGGACATCAGGAGGCTTGTGGACACCTACGCGGGGGCGGGCACGGGCTCGCGGCTCCTGAAGAAGGCCACCGTCACCCTGTACGAGGACGTACAGGAGTTCTGGGTGGCCGAACGGGGCGGGCAGGTCGTCGGTTGCGGTGCGCTCCACGTGCTCTGGGAGGACCTCGCGGAGGTCCGTACCGTGGCCGTGGACCCGCAGTGCCGTGGCATGGGCGTCGGCCATCGGATCGTCTCGGCGCTGATACAGCAGGCGAATGATCTAGGTCTGCGGCGTGTGTTCTGTCTGACTTTTGAGGTCGACTTCTTCGCAAGACTGGGCTTTCGCCAGATTCAGGGCACGCCGGTCTCACCCGAGGTGTACGCCGAACTGCTGGCCTCGTACGACGAAGGTGTCGCGGAGTTCCTCGACCTGGAACACGTCAAACCGAACACCCTGGGCAACACCCGCATGCTGCTGCATCTGACATCGGGTGACGCGGACCTTGACCAGATGGAAAGGTGATTGTTGATACCTATGTCGATACGTTGGGCGGCACAGGCATGTGTCCTGACACGTGCCACATGCGCACTCGAAGCGAGGTGACACGGTGAGCACCGGACAGCCGCCGTATCCACAGGACGAATCCGGCGAGAATTCTGCACCCGGCACCCCTTACGGGCAGCAGAACGCGGGCCGCCACCCCGGCGAGCCCGACCCGGACGTCACTGTGGTCGGCTACCGGGCGGACGACGCCTACGGGCAGCAGCCCCAGTACGGACAGCAACAGCAACAGCAGTACGGCTATGGCCAGCAGCAACCCCAGTACGGCCAGCAGCCGCCCTCATACGGCCAGCAACCCCAGTACGGCCAGCAGGGCCAGCAGGGCTACGGTCAGCAGCAGCAGTCGCAGCCCGGTTACGGGCAGCAGGGCTACCCCCAGCAGGGCTACGACCCCCAGCAGCAGCAGGGCTACGGTCAGCAGCAGCAGTCCCAGCCGGGCTATGGCCAGCAGCCCCAGTACGGACAGCAGCCCCCGTCGCAGCCCGGCTACGGTCAGCAGCAGGGTTATGACCCCCAGCAGGGCTATGGCCAGCAGGGCTACGACGCCCAGCAGGGCTACGGCCAGCAGCAGGGCTACGGCCAGCAGCAGCCGTCCCAGCCCGACTACGGCCAGCAGCACGGCTACGGCCAGCAGCCCCCGTCCGGCCAGCAGGGCTATGGCCAGCAGCAGCAGTCGCAGCCTGGCTACGGCCAGCAGGGCTACGACGCCCAGCAGGGCTACGGCCAGCAGCAGGGTTACGGCCAGCAGCAGCAGTCGCAGCCCGGCTACGGGCAGCAGGCCTACGGCCAGCAGGGCTACGACCCCCAGCAGCAGTACGGCCAGCAGCCCGGCTACGGGCAGCCCCAGCCGTACGGCCAGGGCGGTTACGGCCAGCAGCCCGGCTACGGGCAGCCCTACGGCCAGCCGGTCGGCGTCCAGCCGCCCGGTGCGCCCGCGCCGCTCGCCGAGTGGTGGCAGCGCCTGCTCGCCAGGTTCCTCGACGGCGTCATCTTCGGCATCGTGCTGTACGTGGTGCAGCTCCTGCTGGCGCCGCTGTACCCCTCCTACAGCTCGATCACGGGCCTCACGAGCGGGCTGACCTTCGGGATCCTGTACTACGTGGTCGTCTCGATCGTCGTCACCATCGTCTATCTGCTCTACGACTTCCTGCTGACGAAGATGAAGGGCCAGACCGTCGGCAAGATGGCGCTGGGCATCAAGGTCGTCCAGGTCGGCGGGCAGCTGCAGCCCGACGGCGTGCCGACCGACGTCGCACTCAAGCGCGCCCTGCTGACGGTGGGCGGCTACATCTTCTACTGGGTGCCGATCCTGGGCCCGATGATCGCGGGGCTCATCTACGCGCTCAACGGCGCGTCGCAGCTCTGGGACAAGCCGCTGCACCAGACGTTCGGCGACAAGTTCGGCAAGACCGTGGTCGTCAAGGTCAGGTAGCCCTTCAGGGCGACACAAGGGCCGGCTCTGCGCCGGCCCTTGTGTTATGTCCGCGTCCCCCGGTGAAAATGGTCAGAGTCCCCCGTGCGCTGCGAACACGTGAGGTGGGAGATATGGCCGGGACACCGCCAGGACCGCAGGCCCGCCCCGCTGAATGGTGGGAACGCCTGGCCGCCCGCTTCATTGAAGCGCTCGTCTTCGGGGTCTTCTATTACATTCTGTTCATTACGCTGTGGGGCTTCTTGCGGACTGTCGGGATGTCGGAGGTGTTCGGTGGCCGGCTGCCCGGGGTGATCGGTTGGGCGGTGGCCGGGTTCGCTTATGCCGGTTACGACTGGTGGGCTCATTCACGGCGCGGGCGCACGTTCGGTAAGGCGATCATGCGGATTCACCTGGCGCCGGGCGACCGGCCGCCCCGTACGCTGCTGAAACGGTCGCTGGTCTATCCGGCCCCGCTGATGCTCATGGGCATTCCGGTGGTCAATCTGGTGGCCGGAATGCTGCTCTTCGGCGTGGGGCTGCTCATCCTCATGGACAAGCCGCTGGAGCGGGGACCGCACGACAGGGTGGCGGGAACGCGGGTGGTAAAAGATCTTCGGTGAGACCGGCGTACCTGGGGCGACGTCTTTTCGTAAAATTTTCGGTTGATCCGGTAAGGAGCCTGGAGAGACTGGCATTAGGCTATGGGGCGTCCGGGTTGCCGGATGATGGCGCCCCTGCGACACGCAGGGCATCTGTGTGCCGCTATGGTCGGGTACGGGTGGTCATCGCCCGCGCGTCATGAGGAGCCGGGCTCCCGTGGCGGCGCGCCGAGCGCGTAAAGCGCCCCCGAAACCCCGCTAGCCGTGGAGGCGAAGGACGAATGGAAGCCCTAACGGACGTATTGTCAGCGCTCATCCCCCCTCTGGTGGTGGCCGGCGCCTTCATCTTTGGCGTAGTGAAGTTGGTCCGCTCCGAGGCCGTGGGGGGCCGCCGAAACCGCGAGGATCAGCCCGAGCGGCAGAACTGATCGGCTAGTCAGCCGAATCCCCGTAGCGCTGAATTGTCTCCACGCCTTTCCGGGTATATGTTTGGGCAGGCGAATGAAACAATGCTCCGCGAAAGGATTGCGTACATGGCCAAGCAGATCCAGGAGATTCTCATCGATGACCTCGATGGGGGCGAGGCCAATGAGACGGTCAGCTTCGCTATTGACGGCTCCTCCTATGAGATTGACCTCAGCGACCTTAACGCGAAGAAGCTGAGGGACGCTCTCACGCCTTTCGTGCAGCACGCGCGCAGGGCGGGCGCCGTATCCACGCGTCGCCGCGGTCGCGGCGGCAGCCGTGCGATGAGCCGGGAGAAGAGCTCGGAGATCCGTCAGTGGGCCAAGGCCCACGGCCTGCCCGTCAGCGAGCGCGGCCGCATCGCCTCCACCGTCGTGGAGAAGTACGAGGCCGCTCACTGACAAGCCCGTCACTCGACCATGCGCTTATGATGTTCGCCTTGGACCCCGGCGGCCGCCATAAGCGCATGATCGTTTCCCCGGCGTCCCGCGAATCCGGACTCCGTGGAGGATGATCTCCTAAGGCGCCCAAATGTGGGCGTTTTGGGCGCGCGCGTTCACTGGCCATCCCCGGCGCCGGTTTCCGGCGGGTTTCCGGCCGGGGCCGCGTTATGCGGGCGAGCGCGCGCCGAAAGCCGTGTGGGGCGGCCGAGCCCATTCAGGAGTACGCTCCGTGTACGCCGGGCCGGCCGCCCCCATTGCCGTTCCCGGCATGGTCCGCTTGTACGCGGGCGAAATCAGCGACCGCCGGGGGTTAACCCGGCGGCCCAACTCTTCACGCGCTGTAGCGTAAAAGCGTGATCCACTGCCGCCGCATCCGGCGGGAAACCCGTGGCGTACGGATGCGCGGCCGCGCGCGATATCCCGGTCCCGCGCTCCGCTTGCGGGCGCGATATCCAGGCCCCGCCCTCCGTCCGCGGCCATAAGACGCGAGTATGAGCAAGCCTCATGCATTGCCGGTTCCCCGGCATCGGCCCACAATGCGGCCAACTCGCGACCGGCCGGCATTCCGATTGCCGTGCACCTGCTGGTGCAAGGATCACGAGGAATGCGACGCATCAACCGGTGACGGCGTCTCATCATGCGGGATGCGTCCGGTAACCGGGCTGACCGGATGCCGCATTACCGATTACCGTCTGTACGGGCGCCTGCAGAAGCGCGATGCGCGCAGGGTGGCGAGTTGTGCTCAGGGCGTAGTGTGCGCGCTTGGCCAAGCCTCGCATCACCACATACGATGACGTCAGAACAGATACGCGGCATCAGCGACGCGCGGGCGAAGCGGCGTCCCCAACGCCGCCTTCGTGCCAGGCGTCCGATGGCCAGATCCGTGAGGGATCCGCGTGCGCCGCGAGTGGCAATTCGCAGTCGCCCCGCCGGGGCGGCTTAAACATCGTTCGCTTGCGGCGTAGCGGGAACATGTCACCCCCGAACAGTAGTTGGATGGAGGGTGAACGCCCTGCTCTCGGGGAACGTGTCTGCTATAGAGCGTGTCAGCGGCAGAGGGCACGGTTCGCCGAGCCAGGGCTAGCATGCGGGAGGACGGGACCGGATTTACCGGCCTGACTGACCGCTCTGTGAGGAGCGACGAGATGTTCGAGAGGTTCACCGACCGAGCGAGGCGTGTTGTCGTCTTGGCCCAAGAAGAGGCCAGGATGCTCAACCACAACTACATCGGCACTGAGCACATTCTTCTTGGTTTGATCCATGAAGGTGAGGGCGTGGCCGCCAAGGCTCTGGAGAGCCTCGGCATCAGCCTTGAGGGTGTGCGCCAGCAGGTCGAGGAGATCATCGGCCAGGGCCAGTCGGCTCCGTCGGGGCACATTCCGTTCACCCCGCGGGCCAAGAAGGTCCTCGAGCTGTCGCTCCGTGAGGCTTTGCAGCTGGGTCACAACTACATCGGCACCGAGCACATCCTGCTCGGGCTCATCCGCGAGGGTGAAGGTGTGGCGGCCCAGGTGCTGGTCAAGCTTGGAGCTGATCTCAACCGTGTCAGGCAGCAGGTGATCCAGCTGCTCCACGGTTACCAGGGCAAGGAGCCGGCCGCGGCGGGCGGCCCCCAGGAGTCGGCCCCGTCCACGTCCTTGGTGCTCGACCAGTTCGGCCGCAACCTGACCCAGGCCGCCCGCGAGGGCAAGCTGGATCCGGTCATCGGCCGCGAGAAGGAGATCGAGCGGGTCATGCAGGTCCTCTCCAGGAGGACCAAGAACAACCCCGTTCTCATCGGCGAGCCCGGCGTCGGCAAGACCGCCGTCGTCGAGGGCCTGTCGCAGAAGATCGTCAGGGGCGAGGTGCCCGAGACGCTGAAGGACAAGCAGCTCTACACGCTTGACCTCGGCGCCCTGGTCGCCGGCTCCCGCTACCGCGGCGACTTCGAAGAGCGCCTGAAGAAGGTGCTCAAGGAGATCCGCACGCGCGGCGACATCATCCTGTTCATCGACGAGCTGCACACGCTCGTGGGTGCGGGCGCCGCCGAGGGCGCGATCGACGCCGCCAGCATCCTCAAGCCGATGCTGGCCCGCGGCGAGCTGCAGACGATCGGCGCGACGACGCTCGATGAGTACCGCAAATACCTGGAGAAGGACGCGGCGCTCGAGCGGCGCTTCCAGCCGATCCAGGTGGCCGAGCCCTCGCTCAGCCACACGATCGAGATCCTCAAGGGTCTGCGCGACCGCTACGAGGCCCACCACCGCGTGTCCATCACCGATGACGCGCTCGTGGCCGCCGCGCAGCTGGCCGACCGCTACATCAGCGACCGCTACCTTCCCGACAAGGCGATCGACCTCATCGACGAGGCCGGCTCCCGCATGCGCATCCGCCGCATGACGGCGCCGCCGGACCTGCGCGAATACGACGAGAAGATCGCCAACGTCCGCCGCGACAAGGAGTCCGCGATCGACGCGCAGGACTTCGAGAAGGCCGCTGCGCTCCGCGACCAGGAGAAGCAGCTGCAGCTCAAGCGCGAGCGGCGGGAGAAGGAGTGGAAGGCCGGCGACATGGACGTCGTGGCCGAGGTCACTCAGGAGCTCATCGCCGAGGTCCTGGCGACCGCCACCGGCATCCCGGTCTTCAAGCTGACTGAGGAGGAGTCGCAGCGCCTGCTCCGCATGGAGGACGAGCTCCACAAGCGGATCATCGGCCAGGACGACGCCATCAAGGGCCTGTCCCGCTCCATCCGGCGCACCCGCGCCGGGCTGAAGGACCCCCGCCGTCCCGGCGGCTCGTTCATCTTCGCCGGCCCGTCCGGTGTCGGTAAGACCGAGCTGTCCAAGGCGCTGGCGGAGTTCCTCTTCGGCGACGAAGACGCGCTGATCAGCCTGGACATGTCGGAGTTCATGGAGAAGCACACCGTCTCCAGGCTCTTCGGCTCGCCTCCCGGCTACGTCGGCTACGAAGAGGGCGGTCAGCTCACCGAGAAGGTGCGCCGCAAGCCGTTCTCCGTGGTCCTGTTCGACGAGATCGAGAAGGCCCACCCCGACATCTTCAACTCGCTGCTGCAGATCCTGGAAGACGGTCGCCTGACCGACGCCCAGGGCCGGGTGGTCGACTTCAAGAACACGGTCATCATCATGACCACCAACCTCGGCACCCGCGACATCTCCAAGGGCATCGGGGTCGGGTTCGCGAAGTCCAACGACACCGAGTCCAACTACGAGCGGATGAAGGCGAAGGTCCAGGAGGAGCTCAAGCAGCACTTCCGGCCCGAGTTCCTCAACCGTGTCGACGACATCGTGGTCTTCCACCAGCTGACGCCGGTCGAGATCATCAAGATCGTGGATCTGATGCTCGCCCAGGTCGACGCCCGCCTGAAGGACCGCGACATGGGGCTCGAGGTCTCGCCCGAGGCCAAGCAGCTGCTCGCCGACCGCGGCTACGACCCGGTCATGGGCGCCCGGCCGCTGCGCCGGACGATCCAGCGCGAGCTGGAGGACTCCCTGTCGGAGAAGATCCTCTACGGCGAGCTCCGGCCGGGGCAGGTCGTGAAGGTGACGGTGGAGGGCGAAGGCGACGACGCCAAGTTCATCTTCAAGGGGGAGACCTCCTCGAAGATCCCGGACTCGGCCGCCGCGATCGCAGCGCCGATCCAGAACTGACGCCCCTCTGAGGGCCAGGGCTCGATCGAAAGCCCCCGTGTGAGTCGCTCACACGGGGGCTTTCGCGCGTCTGGGAGCAGCGGGGGGCTTTCGCGTGTCTAGGGTCGGCGGGGCTTTCGCGTGTCTGGGAGCAGCGGAGGCTTCCACTGTCTGGGGTCGGCGGGGGCTTTCGCGTGGCTGGGGTCGGCGGGGGCGTTCGTGTGTCTGGCGTCGGCGGGGGTCTTTCCGTGCCTCGGGTCGGCGGGGGCTTCGCGTGCCGGAGGTCAGGGCCTGATCAGGCGGCCGTAGGCGGCGCGGATGTCCGACTTCGAGGACTTGACGAACATGTCGCTGGGCGGGCCGATGTCGACGCCGTAGTAGGTGTAGTGGATGCGGCGCGGGCAGCTGGAGCCGCTGATCTGCACGCTCTTCGGGCCCACGCGCTTGCCGGTGTGCAGCTCGTAGACGCGTACGGGGATCTTCCGCTTTCTGAACGTCACGTACGTGTGGCCGCCGAGGGCGTGCTCGGACAGGTACGGGCAGGTTCTGACGGCGGCGCCGTTCTTGCTCTCGCCGGCGCAGATCACCAGGACGGCGTCCTCGGGGTCCTTGGCCAGCCACGACTTGGGCAGCTTCGCCCGGTGGTCCTTCCTGCCGAGCATGATCGCGCGGTGCGGGCCGCCGCCCCGGTAGCGGGGTGCGCCGTGGTAGGGCGCGGGACGCTTGCAGTAGTCGGGCTCGTCGCCCTTGAGGAGCTTCTTCACGTTCGCCAGCTCGATCTCCAGGCCGGCGCGCTCCTTGCCCTTCCTGGCCTTGGCGGCGAGGTCGTCCTTGGGGTACTGGTCGAGCAGCTGCTCGTACTGGGCCTTGGCCTGCTTCCACTCCTTGTCCTCGGCGAGGGCGTCGCCGCAGCCGACGATCGCCGCGGGCGCGACCTCCGGGACGACGTCCGCTGCGCGGTCCAGCACGCCGTCGCCTGCCTTGTGCTCGGCCAGCCAGTCGGTGATGGTCCTGGTGGCGCAGGCGTCTTTGGTGGGCAGGCCGCCGAGGAAGCCGTCCAGGACCTGCGCCGCCTTCGTCTCCTGGCCTGCCTTGAGTGCTTGCTGCAGATGGGCGAAGCCCGTCTCCAGTGCCTTGGTGTCGCCGGTCAGGGCGGTGGTCAGATCGGTGGTGGCCTGGGCGAGGAAGAGGCCGGCTCTGCGGTCCTCGGCGCCCTGCCAGAGCGCGGCCGGATGCTCGCGGTAGGTCTGGAGGGTGCGGGCGGCCAGCAGCCGGTCGCCCGCGGCCTGCTCGCCGGCCGTCACCAGCAGGCGGCAGGCGGCGCTGCCGTTCTCGGCCCGGACGGTCAGCGGGGCGGCGGCCACGTGGTGGCCGGCCCCCAGTCCGTCCAGGATCGACAGCGCCCGGGCGCAGTCGCCTCGGCGGTGGGCCGCTGCGGCGTCCTGCTCGATCCGGGCGGCGTCGAAGCGCAGGTAGCCGACGGCCAGCAGGACGACGAGGGCCGTACCGAGTCCTGCGAGCCGCTGCTGTCGCACGGGCTCGCCGCCGCGCGCCAGCCACCAGCCGTGGGCGATCAGGGCGACCCACCACACCAGCACCAGGACCTCGAACCAGGTGGCCCGTACGGCCATGACCAGCACGACGAGGAGCCCGTAGGTGATCACGCCGGTGCCGAGGGCGAGCATGGGGCGTCTCATCATCAGGTAGCCGACGCCCAGCAGGGAGGCGTTGCCGAGCGCCACCGCCCAGGGGTCGTGGACCGGCTTCGGTCGAGGTGAACTCACAGGACCCATGAGGGCGCCCTCCTCCGACGAACAGCTCGCTCGCCTGTCATTGTGGGCGGCTTGGCCGGGGAGGGGTCCCCGAAGGCTCTGAGGGGGCTTTTGGGGGGATGGTGGCGTTTGTCGGGTGTTCGGGGTGGGTGGGCGGTTCTGGGGGCCGTACGAGGCGGGTACAGGCGGTCCTCACTCCGGTTGCTGCCGGAAAGAGAGGTCGTTGCCTAATCGTTGGATGGCCGGGTATACCACCACCGCGAGTAGTACTACACTGCGTAGAGCATAGCCAAGTCTCATCCAAGTGAGTCACAAGAGCGCGATCTCAAACTGAGGCTGCTCCCAGAGGAGTAGCGGACCATCAACTCAGGGCGGACGCGCGCGGCAGCCGCAGGCAGGCATGCTCACTTGGTCGCACGCCCGAGGCGGGCGACGGGACAACATCAGCAAGCCGTGGAGGAAACCGATGCGCCTGCGTCACGATGACGGAACGCTCGTTCACCTCGCCTACAACGCAGGCGTCCACCCCGCTGAGGACCTGGAGAACCTCATCGCGCACCTCACCCGATACGCGGTCCCGGTGCGCAAGCGGCTGGGCGTGGAGCGGATGGGGATCGGGTTGTGGCTGTCCCCGAGCGTCGCCGACCACCTCACCGCCGACCGGATCGAGCTCGTACGCCTGCGCCGCTCCCTTGAGGAGCGCGGCCTGGAGGTCGTCAGCCTCAACGGCACCGGCGGCCGCAACCAGGACGTTCCGGGCCCCGACTGGGCCAAGCCCGAGCGCTACCGCTACACGATGGCGCTGGCCAAGATCCTCGCGTTCCTGCTGCCGGAGGACGTCCGGTTCGGCAGCATCTCCACCATCCCCATCGGCTGGCGCCGCGACTGGCCCGCCGACCTGCACTCCATCGCCACCCGCCGGCTCGAGCGGCTGGCCCGAGAGTTGCGCGGCATCTACAGCACGACCGGCAAGACGATCAGGGTCGGGTTCGAGCCGTGGCCGGGGTGCGTGCTGGAGACGACCGAGCAGGCGCTGGAGCGGGTGGGCGGCATCGACTCCGAGCACCTGGGCGTGTGCCTCGACGCCTGTCACCTGGCCGGCGGGGGCGAGGAGCCGGGCGCGGCGCTCAAGGGGCTCGCCGCGGCGGGCGCGCCCGTGGTGAAGCTGGGGCACGTGCACAACCACACCGGTGAGACGCCCAGCACCGGGGCCGTGCTGCACGACACGCTGACCGCCATGCTGTCGGGGGCCGTGAGCGGGAGCGCGCACATCGAGGTCGAGACCCACAACCTGACCGTGCCGGGCCGGGCCAAGGGCCCTGGCGCGCTGGTGTCGCTGCTGGCCGAGGAGCTGGCCTGGGCGCGGACGAACCTGACCAGCCTGGGGTTGCAGCTGGCCGCCTGATTCGTCGTCGAGGGGCCCGGTCGCTGGCGGCCGGGCCTTTCCGCGTTCTCAGAGGTTGCCGAACCAGCCGGGGGTGTCCAGGCGCCAGGGGTTGGCGGGAGTCATGGTGCGCAGGTCGGCTTCGAGGGCGCTGAGGCGGTCCTCGCTGAGCTCGGCGGCCCAGCGGGCGCGCAGGGTGTCGAAGATGCGGGCCGAGCGGGTGAGGGCGTCGATGCCGTACGGGGTGAGGCGGACGAGCTTGCGGCGGCTGTCCTGGGGGTCGGCGGTGCGTTCGACGTAGCCGGCGCTCTCCAGGGTGTCGATGGTCTTGCCGGCCGCCTGTTTGGAGACGCCGAGTGCGCGGCCGAGTTCGACGGCGGTGGTGCCGTCAGGGCCGATGGCCTGCATGACGAACCCGTGCATCGGGCGCAGGGCGGGATGGCCCTGGCGGGCCAGCTCGGCGTGCAGCTCGTCGATGAACATGCGGAACGCGAGCAGCAGGCGCAGTGGTAGTTCGAAGCCGGGGCTTGACATGATAGACAACCTGGTTAACTATATTCGACAATGTGGTTGCCTAAATCTTAGGGGTGAAACCTGGTGGCTGTCATAAGGGGCGCGCAGGCGCGCCGGTCGGAGACTCCTGGCGGGGTCATGACGACGTTCGCCTCGCCTGCGCAGGGCGGGGCGGCCCGGTCGATGTGGCGGGTCGACGCGCGGCCCGGTGCCGTGGGGCCGGTGCACGACTTCGATGCCGAGCAGGTGTGGAGCTGGGTCGCCGGGGCGGCGACCGTCGAGCTGGGCGGGGTGACGTACGCGGTCGCCGCCGGGGACACGGTCGTCATGCCGGCCCGTACCCTGCGGCGGGTGATCGCCGATCCCGACGCCGGCTACAGCGCCGTCGTCACGGCTCCTGCCGGGGCTCGGGCGCTGGCCGCCGATGGTGCCGATTACGGCGTTCCGCCGTGGATCGCGTGAGAGAGGAATGGCGATGAGTGTTGTCACGGCGTCAGAGGCGCGGCGGGTCGAGACGCCCAACGGGGTGATGACCACGCTCGCCTCGCCGACGCAGGGGCAGGCGGGGGCGGCGGTCTGGCGGGTTGAGGCGAGGCCCGGCATGGTGGGGCCGGTGCACGCGTTCGATGCCGAGCTGGTGTGGACGTGGCTCGACGGGGCCGCGGTGGTGACGCTGGGCGGCGAGCGGTACGAGGTGGGCGCCGGGGACACGATGGTGCTGCCTCCGGACGTCAGCCGGCAGATGGTCGCCGACGCCGAGCGCGGCTTCGTCTCGATCGTGACCGCACCGGCCGGGGCGAAGGTGTACAACCCGGACGGCAGGTCGGAACCCGACGCCTGCGACCTCGCCCCCAAGGACACAGAGCGCCTCGTGCCCCCGTGGGTCCGGTGACCCGGCTGTCCCACCGGACCCGGTGAGCCCGCTGCGGTCAGCCCGCTGGGAGCGGTAAGCCGGCGGCCCGCTGTGCGGCGCGCCCGTGCCGGGGCGGTCGAGCTGGTCGGTGGGTTCAGGCGTGGGGGAGGCGGTAGGTGCCGTCGTCCAATGCTTCGGCCAGGCCGTCGGTGATGAGGCCGTCCAGGGCGCGTTCGCGTTGGGCGGCGTCGTCCCACACCGCGTCCAGAGCCGACTTGGGGACCGGGCCGTGGGCGGCGCGGAGGACGGCCAGGAGGCGGCCGCGGCACTGGCGGTCGGTGCCGGCGTACGTCTGGCCCTTGCGGGCGGGGCCCGCGTGCGGCGGCTTGCCGTTGAGGCGCCAGGCGCAGAGCCCCATGATCGGGCAGTCGGCGCAGCGGGGGGAGCGGGCCGTGCACACCAGGGCGCCCAGCTCCATGACGGCCACCCCCCACCGGGGCGCGCCCAGCTCGGGCAGCAGGCTCTCGGCGAGCCGGCGTTCGGCGGCCGAGGTGGCGGTGGGCGGGTATTCCTCGCCGCGGATCGCCCGCGCGAACACCCGCCGCACGTTGGTGTCCAGCACCGCGTGCCGCCCGCCGTAGGCGAAGCTGGCGACGGCGGCCGCGGTGTACTCGCCGATGCCGGGCAGCGACAGCAGCGTCTCGTGGTCGGAGGGCACCTCGCCGTCGTGCTCGTCGGTGATGGCGCGGGCGCAGGCGTGCAGGCGCAGCGCCCGGCGCGGGTAGCCGAGCCGGCCCCAGTGGCGTACGGCCTCGCCCGGTTGCTCGGCGGCCAGCGCCTTGGGGATGGGCCAGCGTTCCATCCACTCGTGCCAGATGGGCAGGACGCGGACGACCGGGGTCTGCTGCAGCATGATCTCGCTGACCAGCACCCCCCACGGGGTCGCGTCGGGGGCGCGCCAGGGGAGGTCCCGGGCGTTGTCCTCGTACCAGTCCAGAACGGGGGTGTGCAGGAGGTTCGGCTCAACCACGCGGTCAAGCGTATTCGTAGATTAAGGCCGTCGGCGTGTCGTCACCCTAGGTGGTCGCTCGCTCACCATCCTTGGCGTATGGACCCGGATACTATGCGCGGCGACGGCGGTGACATCTACTGGCGGCGCCGGATGAGCGTACTGGTGGCGGTGCTCGTCGTGGTGGCCGTGGTGGCCTGGGCGTGCTCCAGTGGCGGCAGCGGGCCGGAGCGGGAGTCCCGTGCCCAGTCGTCACCGAGCGTCAGCGCTACGCCTGCCGTCGATCCGCTGCTCTCGGGCCTGCGTACGCTGGCCATGGGCACCGCGAGCCCGTCGCCCACGCCGACGGCCAGCCCCAAGCCGTCACCGTCCGCCCGGCCCAAGCGACCGGGTGAGCCGTGCGCGGACGAAGACCTCGTCCTCCACCTGCAGGGTGGCGGCAAGGAGCCGATCTACGCGGGCGGCGCGCGGCCGTCGTTCCTGGTGACGCTGGTCAACACGGGCCCGGTGATGTGCACGGCCGACGTGGGGCCGCGCGCCATGGAGGTCCGCATCACCTCGGGGTCCGACCGCATCTGGTCCACGGCCGACTGCGTGAGCGGCGAGGGCACCGACGTCAAGCAGCTGCAGCGCGGGGTGCCGTACGTGCGCTCGCTGGAGTGGGACCGGCGGCGCTCCAGCTCCGACTGCCGCGCCACCCCGCCGTCCGCGCTGCCCGGCACGTACGTGGCCATGGTGCGGATGGGCAAGCTCCGTAGCCCGAAGGGCGTCTTCCACCTGCGCTGACCGCGTCCGCCCTGCGGGTCGGGGCGCGGGGCCGCCGGTCATGCGCGGTCGTAGCGCGTCACCACCACACCCTCGTCGCAGACCCGCGAGCCCGCGAACCGCAGCCCCAGCCGGTCGGCGCCGCGCGGGAACAGCGGCCGGCCGCCGCCCAGCACCACCGGGTGCACGGCGATGTGGTACTCGTCGATGAGCCCGAGCCGGGTCAGCTCTCCTGCCAGGCCGGAGCCGCCTGTCAGCAGCAGGTCGGCGCCTGGTTGCCGCTTGAGGTCGGTGATGCGCTCCGCCAGGTCGGTGCCGATCACTTCGGTGGCCCAGTCGTCGTGCTCGATGGTGGTCGAGGCGACGATCTTCGGGGTACTGCGCCACAGGGGGGCGAACTTGAGGACGTGGGGGTGGTCGGACATCTTCTCGGCGTTCGGCCAGAAGGCGACCATGCCCTCCCAGACGCCCCGGCCGTACAGGAAGGTGTCGCTGCGTTCGCAGAGCGCCTCGGAGTAGGCCGAGAGCTCTTCACCCATCATGGGCCAGTCGAACTCGCCGGCCGGGCCGTCGATGTGGCCGTCGATGGAGGTGTGCACCCAGAAGATGAGCTTGCGCATGGTGTCCGATCCCTTCAGTGGTCGCTGTCGTGAAGGGGTCGGAGCGGATCGGCCGTTCTCGACATGCGGCGGGAGAAAATGTTCCGGCGCTGAGAAAGGCGTTCCGGCCTGCGAAAACGCGGGGCGACAGGGTCAGACGTAGCGTTCGAGTATGGAGGACTCGGCGAGGCGGGACAGGCCCTCGCGGACGCTGCGGGCGCGGGACTCGCCGACCCCGCCCACCGCCTGGAGGTCGTCGATGCTGGCCGCGAGCAGCTTTTGCAGGCTGCCGAAGTGGTTGACCAGCCGGTCGACGACCGTGGCGGGCAGCCTGGGCACCTTGGCGAGCAGGCGGAAGCCGCGCGGGCTGACCGGGCTTTCGAGCTGGTCGGCGCCGCTGTGGCCGAGCACGCGCGCCACAGCCGACAGGTCGAGCAGCTCGCCGGCCGACAGGTGGTCGAGGTCGTGCACGGCCTCCAGCAGGCGGCGCTGGCGGCGGCCGGCCGGGGCCGGGAGGTAGTCGCGGATGACCAGCTCGCGCTCGGAGTCGACGCCGGCCACCAGCTCGTCGAGCTGGAGCGAGAGCAGGCGTCCGTCGGTGCCGAGCTCGACGACGTAGCCCTTGATCTCGTCGGAGATGCGCCTGACCATCTCCAGGCGCTGCGCCACGGCGGCGACGTCGCGCACGGTCACCAGGTCTTCGATCTCCAGCGCCGACAGGGTGCCGGAGACCTCGTCGAGGCGGTGTTTGTAGCGCTCAAGGGTGGCCAGCGCCTGGTTGGCCTTGGACAGGATGGCCGCCGACTCTTCGAGGACGTAGCGGATGCCGTCGAGGTAAAGGGCGATGATCCGCATCGACTTGCTGATCGCGATGATCGGCAGGCCGGTCTGCCGGGCGACGCGCTGCGCGGTGCGGTGGCGGGTGCCCGACTCGTCGGTGGGGATCGAGGGGTCGGGGACGAGGTGGACGGCGGCGCGGACGATCTTGTCGTCGTCGCTCACCACGATGGCGCCGTCCATCTTCGCCAGCTCGCGCAGCCGGGTGGCCGAGAAGTCGACGTCGAGCTCGAAACCGCCGCTGCACAGCTCTTCGACGACACGGTTGTAGCCGAGCACGATCAGCCCGCCGGTCTGCCCGCGCAGGATGCGTTCGAGGCCGTCGCGCAGAGGTGTGCCCGGCGCAACAGCGGCCAGCGCTTCGCGACGGCGGTCGTCAAGACTCCTATCCACCTGACCCCCGTGTCGATCGGTCACCTCAGCTTAGCCGCGCTCAGGTGACGTGTGTGAGTGCGTCCCAGACGTTCTCCGCCTGCACCACCTCGAACCCGGGAGCGAACGCGACCGGCCCGACCGGCACCAGAGCGCGCTGGCCGCCGCGCCTGGGGCCGCCTTCTTCGAGCGATCCGGCGGGCACGAGGGCCCGCTTGAAGCCCAGCCTGGCGGCCTCGGTGAGCCGCCTGCGGACGTCCTTGACCGGGCGCAACTCGCCCGCGAGACCGACCTCACCGAGCGCCACCAGACCGGCGGGCAGCGGCTTGTCGCCTGCCGCGCTCGCGACGGCCAGCATGACCGACAGGTCGACGGCCGGGTCGGCCAGCCGGATGCCGCCGACCGTGGCGGTGAAGACGTCGCAGCCGCCCAGCCTGGCGTTGAGCCGCCGCTCCAGCACGGCGAGGATCATCTGCACGCGATAGGTGTCGAGGCCGGAGGAGGTGCGGCGGGGCTGCTGGGCGTCGGTGCGCGCGACCAGCGCCTGCACCTCGGCGGGCAGCGGGCGGGTGCCCTCGACGGTGACGGTGACGCAGGTGCCGGGCACCGGCTCGCTGCGCCGGGAGACGAACAGCCCGCTCGGGTCGGTGATGCCCTCGATGCCGCGCTCGTGCAGGTCGAAGCAGCCGACCTCGTCGGTGGGGCCGAACCGGTTTTTGATCGCGCGGACCATGCGCAGCCGCGAGTGGCGGTCGCCCTCGAAGTTGAGCACCACGTCGACCAGGTGCTCAAGGGTGCGGGGGCCGGCGATGGAGCCCTCTTTGGTGACGTGGCCGACGATGAGCGTGGCCATGTTGCGCTCTTTGGCCAGGCGCACGAGGTTGGCGGCCACCTCGCGCACCTGCGTGACGCCGCCTGGCACGCCCGTGGTCTGGGTGGTGCCGATCGTCTGGACGGAGTCGACCACGAGCAGTTGTGGCTGCACCTTGTCGACGTGGGTGACCAGGGCCGCCAGCTCGGTCTCGGCGGCGAGATAGAGCTGGTCCTGGATCGCGCCGATGCGGTCGGCGCGCAGCCGCACCTGGGCGGCGGACTCCTCGCCCGTGACATAGAGGACGGTGGTGCGCTCGGCGATGCGGGCGGCGGCTTCGAGCAGCAGCGTGGACTTGCCGATGCCGGGCTCGCCCGCCAGCAGCACGACCGCGCCGGGCACCAGGCCGCCGCCGAGCACCCGGTCGAGCTCGCCCACGCCGGTGGTGCGCGCCGCCGCCACCTCGGCCTTGACCTGGCCGATCGGCAGGGCGGGAGCGCTGGTGGCGCCGGCCTGCACGACGGTGGCGCCGCGGGCGCCCTCTTCGTCGACCGTGCCCCACGCCTGGCACTCGCCGCACCTGCCCACCCACTTGGGGGTGCGCCAGCCGCACTCGGCACAGCGGTATCCGGGCTTCTGGGCTGTCTTGGCCATGAGGAGCAGGCTAGCGCCCGGGGCCGACAATCCCGCCCGTACGGATCAGGACAGGCCGAGCTCGGCCTCCAGCAGGCGCTTCGGCTTGGCGCCCACGATCTGCTTGACCGGCTCGCCGCCCTCGAACAGCAGCATCGTCGGCACGGCCATCACGCCGTAGCGGGCCATGATCTCGGGGTTCTCGTCGGTGTTGAGCTTGCCGATCGTCAGCCCGTGCTCGGCCTCGATCTGCTCGAGTACGGGACCCACCATCCGGCACGGCCCGCACCACTCGGCCCAGAACTCGACCAGCACCGGCTTGTCGTTCCTGAGCACCTGCTCCTCGTAGTTCTCGGTGGTCAGCTTGATCATCTTCATCCCCTCACGAAGCAACCTGGGCAGGACTGGGCGAGCTGGGCGGCCACCTCGGCGCGCCGGGCGAGCAGCACCCGGATCTCCTGGTCGATCTCGCTGAGCTTGCGCTCATAGACCTCGACCGACTCGGCGCACGAGCCTCCTGAGCTGTGACCACGGCGCAGGCAGTCGACGAACGGCCGCGTCTCCTCCAGCGTGAAGCCGATCTGGAGCAGCGCGCGGATCTCGGAGACGAGCCTGACGTCGTCCTCGGTGTAGGTCCGGTAGCCGTTGGACGCCCGCCGGGCGTGGAGCAGGCCGTTCTTCTCGTAGTAGCGGAGGGAGCGGGTGCTCACTCCGGTGCGTTCCGCCAGCTCACCGATGCGCATGCGGCCAGGCTAAACGTTGACATCGGCGTCAATGTCAAGCGCTCAGAAGAAGCGCCAGCGCAGCACGTTGGGGTAGGCCAGCTCAAGGCCGGGTGTCTCGGCGATGGCCTGCTCGGCCACCTCGGGCGCGAACTCGATGCGCAGCACCGCCTCCAGGTCGGCCCTGCGCTGGAAGACCATCCTGAGGTCGAGCGGCCTGCGCTGCCACCCGTGCCGGTCCCAGAACGCCTCGACCTCGCGGGCGGAGTAGGTCGGCACCGTACGCGAGAACCACCGCCCGAACGGCCCCCGCGTCGCGTCGAGGTCCACCACGAACGCGGCGCCGCCCCTGCGGACCACCCGCGACAGCTCGCGCAGCCCCGGCTCGCACCCCGGCCCGAAGAAGTACGCCCACCGCGCCATGGCGACGTCCACCCCGGCGTCGGGCAGCGGCAGGTCCTGGGCGGCCGCGGCGTGCACGGTCACGTTGGGCAGCCCTGAGCAGCGGCGGCGGGCCAGCGCGGCGAGGTCGCCGTGCGGCTCGACGCCGATCACCCGCGCCGCCTCCGCGGCCAGGATCGGCAGGTGGTAGCCGGTGCCGCAGCCGATGTCGAGCACGGTGGCGCCGGCCCAGGGACGCAGCGCGCGCATCGCGGCGTCGGCGGCGCCGTCGGGGTCGGCCGCGCGGTTCTCCAGCTCGTAGATCTGGGGCGTGTTCCAGATGTTGGGGCTGGGGATGGCGCCCTTCGCGATCCGTGGCATGCGTCCCACGCTAGGGCCTTTCTCACACTCCACCGGACAGGGCAAGAAGGGCCTGACGCGCCAGATCGGCTTCTCCGCCTTAGGCTGGCTACGTGGCTGATGTCATCCGCGTGCCCAATGCGAAGATCGCATTGTCCACTGCTTCGGTATATCCGGAACGCACTCCCGACGCGTTCGAGCTCGCCGCCCGCCTGGGCTATGACGGCGTGGAGATCATGGTCGGGGCCGATCCCGTGAGCCAGGACATCGACGTGATCGAGCGTCTGTCCGATCACTACGAGGTCCCCGTCCTGGCCATCCACGCGCCCTGCCTGCTGGTCACGCAGCGGGTGTGGGGGCGCGACCCCTGGGCCAAGCTGGTCAAAGCACAGAAGGCGGCCGAACGGCTCGGCGCGTCGACGGTCGTGGTCCACCCGCCGTTCCGCTGGCAGCGCGACTACGCGCGCGACTTCGAGAACGGGCTGGCCAGGATGCGCGACGAGACCGACATCACGTTCGCGGTGGAGAACATGTTCCCGCTGCGTGCCAGGGGCAACGACGTGGTGCCTTACTCGCCTGACTGGAACCCCATCGACTACGACTTCCCCCAGGTCACGCTCGACCTGTCGCACACCGCCGTGTCCGGCTCCGACGCCATGGAGATGGCGACCAAGCTCGGCGACCGGCTCGCGCACCTGCACCTCGCCGACGGGCTCGGCGTGACCAACAAGGACGAGCACCTCGTGCCGGGCAGGGGCAACCAGCCGTGCGCGCCGATGCTGGAGCGGCTGGCCGGCAACGGCTACTCCGGGCTGGTGGTCCTGGAGATCAACACCAGGAAGGCCGCCAGCCGCACCGAGCGCATCGACGACCTGGCGGAGGGCCTGGCCTTCGCCCGGCTGCACCTGGCGGCGTCCACATGAGCGGGCCGCTCAAGGATCTGGCGCGGACGTTCGACCGGGTGGCCGACGCCTACGACGAGGGGCGGCCCGGCTATCCCGACGAGGTCTACCGCGCGATGACGGAGGTGTCGGGCGTCGAGCTCGACGGCGCCACCACGGTCGACGTGGGGGCCGGCACCGGCATCATGACGCGGGCGCTGCGGGCGCGCGGCTCGCGGGTGATCGCGGTCGATCCTGGCGAGCCGATGCTGGCCCACCTGGTCGCCAAGTCGGCGGCCGAAGCCGGGCCGGAGGCCCGCCCGGCGCCTGGGGCGGACGGCGGGCGGAAGCCCGGCGCGGAGGCCGGCGTGAGCGGCGCGGCGAGGGTGCCGCTCGCGGCGGTGCTGGGTGACGGGAACGCACTGCCGCTGAGCGACGGGGTGGCCGACCTGGTGACGTACGCGCAGTCGTGGCACTGGCTCGACCCCGCGACCTCCATCGCCGAGGCGCGGCGGGTGCTGCGCCCCGGCGGCGCCATCGTGGGCTGCTGGAACTTCAACCACGCCGCCCAGGCCGACTGGCTGGCCGCCTATGAGACCAGGCTGGCGGAGGAGGTGCCCACCTACTACGGCCCGGCGGTCGAGGAGTGGTCGGTGCCGCCGATCGCGTCGTCGTTCGAGGTGGTGGGGGAGCGCTGGATCCCGTGGACGCGGCTGGTCGGCATCGAGCACTTCCTGCTCGACCTGCGCTCCCACTCCTACATGGCGGCGCTGTCGCCTGAGCGGGCCGACGAGGTGGTGGGCCGGCGGCGGGCGGAGCTGCGGGCGGCGTTCCCCGAAGGCGTGCTGTCGGTGCCGATGCGGGCCTATCTGGCGGTGGGCCGGTGAGGTGCTACCGGCCGGGCGGGGTGCCGCGATGACCGCTCAGCGGCGGCGGCCGGGGCGCCGGCCGGGCTCGGCCGACACGCGCGGGGAGATCCTGGCGGCGGCGCGGAAGGTGTTCGCGGAGAAGGGGTTCGACAAGGCGACCGTACGCGGCATCGCGCGGGAGGCCGGCGTCGATCCCGCGCTCGTGCACCACTACTTCGCCACGAAGGAGGGCATGTTCGCGGCGGCCCTGCGGCTGCCGGTCACGCCGGAGGAGGTGATCCCGCTCCTGCTGGAGGGGCCGCGCGAGGAGATCGGGACGCGGCTGGTCCGCATGCTGCTGCGGGTGACGTCCGAGCCGGAGACGCGCGAGCCGATGGTGGCGCTGCTGCGCTCGGCGATGACCCACGAGCAGTCGGCCACGATGTTCCGCGAGTTCATCTCGAACGCGCTGCTCTACCAGGTGGCCGACCGGCTGGAGGTGCCGCACCTGCGGGTGGAGGCGGCCTTCGCGCAGATGTTCGGCGTGATTCTCGCCCGTTACGTGCTCAAGCTGGAGCCCCTGGCGAGTGCGAGCCACGATGAGCTGGTCGAGCTGCTGGGGCCGACGGTTCAGCGCTACTTCTGCGGGTAGAGCATTGTTCTAGAATGGGCGATGACCTTAGGGTATGTCGCGTGAGCCAGTAAAGTTACTCGTGGGTAGGATTGTGGCACATGCCTGCGCGGCGGGTGACCGTACGCTGACAGCCAACGTCGTCTGTGGGAGGACCCGTGCTCTGGGTAGCCGTCATCGGGCTCGTCATGACCGTCGCGGCGGTGGCCGTCGCCGGCCGGAGGGTGCTGTTCCTGTACAAGCTCGCGACCGTGGGCCCACCGGCGCCCGAGCGGACCGAGTACGCCAAGACCCACGTGGGCGACGAGATCAAGGCCCAGCTCGTCGAGGTGTTCGGGCAGAAGAAGCTGCTGAAGTGGACGCCGTCGGGCGTCGCGCACTTCTTCGTCATGTGGGCGTTCTTCATCCTGCTGACCGTCTACATCGAGGCGTACGGCGCGATCATCCAGGGCGCGATCATCGGCACCCCTGACTTCCACATCCCGCTCATCGGCACCTGGGGTGTGCTGGGCTTCCTCCAGGACTTCATCGCGGTGGCCTGCGTGCTCGGCCTGGTCGCCTTCGCGATCATCCGCGTGCGCAACTCGCCGAAGCAGCTCGGCCGCGGCTCCCGCTTCTCCGGCTCGCACCTGGGCGGCGCCTGGCTGGTCCTGTTCATGATCTTCAACATCATCTGGACCCTGTTCCTGGCCAGGGGCGCGGCCGCGGCCAACGGCAACCTGCCCTACTCCTCCGGCGCGTTCGTCTCGCTCGCGCTCGGTGACGTGCTGCCGCAGAGCGCGCTGCTGGAGGAGATCGCGCTGCTCCTGCACATCGGCTTCATGCTGGTGTTCCTGGTCATCGTGGTGAACTCCAAGCACCTGCACATCTTCACCGCCCCGCTCAACGTGCTGTTCTCCCGCCGCCCCGACGGGCTCGGCGGCGCGCCCGAGATGCGGGTGGACGGCAAGCCGGTCGACTTCGAGGACGAGGACCTCGACCCCGAGCGGCTCGGCCGCGGCAAGATCGCCGACACCACGTGGAAGGGCTTCCTCGACTTCTACTCCTGCACCGAGTGCGGCCGCTGCCAGTCGCAGTGCCCGGCGTGGAACACCGACAAGCCGCTGTCGCCGAAGATGCTCATCCTCGACCAGCGCGACCACGCCTTCGCGGTGGCCCCCTACCTGATGGCCGCCCAGAACGGCGTCGAGCACAAGGACACCGACGTGCTCGCGCTGCTGGACAAGCCGCTGGTCGGCGAAGAGGGCGTCATCCACCCCGACGTGCTGTGGTCGTGCACCAACTGCGGCGCCTGCGTCGAGCAGTGCCCGGTGGACATCGAGCACATCGACCACATCCTCGACATGCGCCGCTACCAGGTCATGGTGGAGTCGTCGTTCCCGTCCGAGGCGGGGGTGATGGTGAAGAACCTGGAGAACAAGGGCAACCCGTGGGGCATGTCCGAGATGAAGCGGGCCGACTGGATCGGCGAGCTCGACTTCGAGGTCGAGGTCGTCGAGGACAAGATGCCCGAGGACGCCGAATACCTGTTCTGGGTGGGCTGCGCGGGCGCGCTGGAGGACCGGGCGAAGAAGACCACCAAGGCCGTGGCGGAGCTGCTGCACATCGCGGGCGTCAAGTTCGCGGTGCTCGGCCCGATGGAGGCGTGCTCCGGCGACCCGGCGCGGCGGCTGGGCATGGAATATGTGTTCAACGCGCTCGCCCAGCAGAACATCGAGACGCTCAACGAGGCGGGCGTCAAGAAGATCGTGGCCACCTGCCCCCACTGCTTCAACACGCTGGCGAACGAGTATCCGCAGCTCGGCGGCACGTACGAGGTCGTGCACCACACCCAGCTGCTGGCCAAGCTGGTCGACGAGGGCCTGCTGACCCCGATCACCCCGATCGAGGAGAAGATCACCTACCACGACCCGTGCTTCCTCGGCCGCCACAACAAGGTCTACTCCCAGCCGCGCGACATCATGGCGAAGGTGCCCGGCGTGCAGACACAGGAGATGCACCGCCACAAGGACCGCGGCTTCTGCTGCGGCGCCGGCGGCGCACGCATGTGGATGGAGGAGCGCATCGGCAAGCGCATCAACACCGAGCGCGTGGACGAGGCATTGACCACGAATCCCGACACGGTTTCGACCGCGTGCCCGTTCTGCATGGTGATGCTCGGTGACGCGATCAACGAGAAGAAGAACAACGGCGAGGCCAAGGAATCGCTGGAGGTCGTGGACGTCGCCCAGCTCTTGATCAAGTCCGTCAAGAGCGCGTCCTGACCGTAACCTGTCGGACTCCTCCACATGTGATGTGGAGGAGTCGCATGTCATCGCATGTGACAGGAAGAAATCTGGCATCCACATAACGGGAAAATCACGGTAACCTCAACGTCGC
The DNA here is from genome assembly GCF_040677005.1 of Nonomuraea sp. NPDC049421. Classification (NCBI taxonomy): domain Bacteria; kingdom Bacillati; phylum Actinomycetota; class Actinomycetes; order Streptosporangiales; family Streptosporangiaceae; genus Nonomuraea; species Nonomuraea sp. NPDC049421. The sequence continues at coordinate 33,791 of NZ_JBFAQA010000034.1, read as the reverse complement.
ACGGCTCTATTCGACGGGGAGGGGGCTCAGGATGGGCGTCGTCGTCACGGACGCCGAAGTCACCCTGGCCGACGTGCTCTCCCTGCGACTCGCCATCGACGAGCCACTGGGCGAAGGCACCGAACTCGTTCTCCGGCATCGCACCACGGGGGTGGAACGCGACGTGCTGCTCGGCACGCCAGGCGCGCGGGCGCGTGAGGCCACGCTGGCCGTCTCGCTGGAGCCGCTGCGGCTGACCGCCGGCCGGTGGGACGCCTACCTGCGCCACGAGGGCAAACGCAACAGGCTGCGCAGCGTCGATCCCGGCTTCTCGCTCGACCACCTCGACGCGTACGCGCTGTGCCGCCGCACCCTCGCCTACCGCTCCTACCGCACCCGCAACGGCTACCTGGCGCTGAAGATCTCCGAGGCCGAGCCGGTGGCCGAGGTGCGCTCGATCTGGTTCAGGGAGGGCCGCTTCGAGGTGATGGGGCTGCTGGCCTACACCGGCCTGGAGGACGACGACTCCCGTCACGAGGCGGTGCTGACCCTCGACCGCAGGCAGAGCGGCGCCCGCCTGACGGCTACGGCGACCGTGCAGGGCGTGCGCTTCCACGCGGCCGTGTCGCTGGTGGACGTGCTCGCCGCCGACCCGGAGGGCGCCGCCGGCTCCGGCACGTGGGAGCCCGCGCTCCAGGTGGCCGACGTGCCCACGGCGCTGCGGCTCGGCTCGCGGCTCGACGACGTGGACGGCAAACGGCGCCGCCTGCACTACCCGTCGGCCAGGGTCGACGGGGTGCTGATCAAACCCTGCTACACCGCCGACGACGAGCTGCGGATCGAGGTCGGTGGATGAGGATCAGCCTGGTGCTCGCCTCCGCGTACGGCATGCGGGGAGACGTGCGCGCCATGCTGAACCTGGCCACCGCGCTGGCCGAACGCCATGACGTCGAGGTGATCAGCGTCAGGCGGCAGAAGGAGAAACCGTTCTTCCCCGTCAGCCCCAAGGTCGCCCTGCGCAGCGTCGTGGACGCCCGCCCCGGGGTACGCCACCTGCTGCCACGGGGCCAGGTCCGTACGGAGGTCGCGCTCTGGCGGGTGCTGCGCAACCTCAGGTCCGACGTGCTGATCACCACCAGGCCGGGCATCGGCGTGCAGGCGGCCAGGCACGCGCCGCGCGAGACCATCAAGATCGCCCGTGAGTGGGGCAGGCCGGCCGTCCCAGGTCCCGTCAAGCGCTTCTACCCGCGCCTGAGCGCCGTCGTGACGGCCACGGAGTCGGCGCAGGAGGAGTGGACGAGACTGCTCGACGGCGGGCCGGCCGTGCACAGCGTGCTGGACGCGCTGCCCGGCGGCCCCTGGCCGCGCTCGCGGATGGACAACAGGATCGTGGCCGCAGGGGGCCGGTGGACGCCGGTGAAGGCGTACGACCGGCTGATCCGGTCGTTCGCGATCGTCGCCGACAAGCGGCCCGACTGGCGGCTGCGGCTGTACGGCGCGGGCCCCGAGGAGCGGCTGCTGCGCTCGCTGGTGCGCGAGCTGAACCTGCACAACCACGTCTACTTCATGGGCACCACCCCCGACCTCGCGGGCGAGTTCGCCAAGGCGTCGATCGTGGCCAGCACGGCGCGCAGCGAGGACCTCGGCATGGCGGTGCTGGAGGCGATGGGCTGCGGGGTGCCCGTGGTGGCGTACGAGGGCGCGAGGGGGCCCAGGGAGTTCGTGGCGACGGGCTACAACGGGGTGCTGGTGCCCGAGGGTGACCCGCCGATGTTCGCGGCGGCGCTGCTGGCGCTGATCGACGACGAGCGCCGGCGGCGGTCACTCGCGGCGGGCGCACGCGACACGGCGCTGCGGCACTCGGCCGACGAGGTCGTCGAGCAGTGGGAGAAGCTCATCGCGGGACTGCGCTAGCACCCCGGGGTGATACCTCTTACGGGTACCGTAGAAGCATGCATGGGTACAGCGGAGACAAGCAGGCATATCTCACGCGCCTACGGCGAATCGAGGGGCAGATCAGGGGCCTGCAGCGCATGGTCGACGACGACGCTTACTGCATCGACGTGCTGACCCAGGTCTCCGCGGCGACCAGGGCCCTGCAGGCGGTGGCGCTGGGGCTGCTGGAGGAGCACATCTCCCACTGCGTGGCCGACGCCATCAACACCGGCGGGCCAGAGGCCGAGGCGAAGGTCAAGGAGGCGTCTGCGGCCATCGCGCGGCTCGTCCGGTCGTGACGCGGGAGTGCCGGACCCGGCTCGTGCGGTCGTGACGCGAGCGCTCGTGCGGTCGTATGAAGATCGCGGGGACTCATCCGTGAGGTGGATAGTCCGGCGACGGATTGACTAGTTATGTGAAACCCCGGAAACCGGTGTTCCCGACCCCATTGGGCCGGGAACCAGGTCCCCGGGGCTAGTAATCGTGTTGCTTCTTCAGCGGCTCGCCGAAGTCCGCAATCCGAGCGCGTCGTCGAGTTCGTCCAAGGTCAGCCGCCGCTCGCTGACAGCCACGGCCGTGAGCACCTCGGCGTAGAGCGCAATCTCGTCCAACGCGACACGGTCGTGGACCCGAGAGTCCAGGTCGTCGTGCCCCACCGCGTCGTCCTTCCTTCCGCAGCCCACACCCTCTACGAGGTTACGGCGCGGCCCCTTCCGGCGACATGGCCCATCGGAGTCATTCCTTTCGCCGCCTCGGGGCCCCCAGGAGGATCATTTCCCGAATCCGAGATCACAATTCAGCTAAATGCCTGTTATCGGAAGTGTTAGAACGATAGAGCCGAGGTAAGATGGAAATAGCGGTATTAGTGGTTTACGTGTGACGTGTGTGGTGATGGTCGTCGCGTTCATGGACGATCCTGCGCACCAGCGCCGTCTGACCCGCCAGCCCGCGCTCAGGCATCTTGGCTCCCGTCAGCCGCTCCCACGCCTGCCCCGTCGCGTACGCGGCCCCCAGCACCGCCGCCGCGCTCGCCCGGTCGGGCGGCGCCACCTCCAGCACCGGAGCGGGCGCCACCGACACGCCCCCGCCGCACACCGGGAAGCCCTCCGGCTCGGTCGCCTCGCCGGCCGAGGTGCCCGTCAGGCCCGCGCGGCGCAGATCCTCGTACGCCATCCGCAGCCGGTGATCCAGCCGCCCCGGCAGCGCGCCCCTGGAGTCGGACAGATCGGCCAGGAACGTGGCCGCCGCCTCCCGGGGGCCGGGCATGAAGGATAGGGCGTCCACGAGGTCGTACAGGGCGTGGGAGAAGTGCTCTTCGAGGTCGTTCTCGACGAGCAGCGCCCGGCACAGCCGGGCCGGGCAGCGCTCCAGCCACGCCTGCCGCAGCGCCGCGTCGTCGTCGTACGGGTCGCCGATCTCGGCCTGGCGCAGCATCGGCTCGACCATCGTGAGCAGCGCCAGCGCGCGCGGCCTGAACCGGGTGTCGAGCAGCAGGATCTGCGCGGTGTCCGCCATGACGGCGGCCAGCCTGAGCGCCGCGCGCGGCCGGCCCGCCCGCAGCCGCTCGGCGACCAGCGTGGCGAGGTCGAGCAGCGGCGGCGCGGGCAGCCAGCGCACCCACTCGTCGCCCGGCAGCGGGCGGCACAGGTATTCGCCGAAGACCGTGATCAGCCGCTCGTTGCCGTCGAAGGCGGGCGCGTACGCGCACCACATGACCGTGCCCCACACGGCCGCGACCGTGCTCGGCACGTCGGAGGCGAAGATCTCGTCGAAGGCCGTCAGCGGGTAGTCGAGCTCAGACTTGGTGCCGGAGGCGCGGACGAGCTGCCTGACCTGCTCGGTGAGGCCCTCGGGCACGTCGGGACCGATGAACGACTGCGTGGAGCCGGGCTCGGCGTGGAAGTCGTGGCCGTGCGGCACCACGGCGTCGGGCAGCACCGCGGCGGTATGGCCGACCCTGCGGGCGCGCAGCCGCCGGGGCGGCGGCGCGGGGAGCCAGCGGCCGTCGGCGGGGTCGTGCAGGTGCCAGCGCGCGTGCGCGCCGAACAGCCACCGGTCGCCGTCAGGCGTCACCAGGATCCTGGCCGCGAGGACGTGGGCGCGATCGGGGACGGACAGACCCTGCCAGCGCGGGTCCGCGACCATCGCGCGTACCTCCGCCTCCGTGGCGGTGAACGCATCCCAGGGTGGCACGGCGGTCATCGTACTGGGGGAACGTGGATCATCCATTGGCATTTCACGGCAGAATGGCCGCTATGAGGGCGAAGGTTGCGGGTTTTGTGGCGGTCGTCAGCGTGCTCTCCAGCTGCGGTACGGAGGCGCCGGCGCAGCCGACACTCTCAGGGCCGGGAGTTCTCACGCTACAGAACGCCACCGCGCCGGCGCCCGGCGGGGAGGTGGGCGGCGCGTCGGCGGAGTTCGACGACGCGGCCGACCTGACCATGTGGACCAAGCTGAGCGACGCCGAGAAGGACGTCGACAGGATCGCCAAGCTCGACGTGAACAAGACCGTGAAGGGCTCGATGTACCTGGAGCCCAAGACCTCCGCCTGGTTCGACGGCTTCCGCGGCCCCTTCGTCTATCAGGAGCTGGCGGGCGACATCGTCATGCACGCCAAGGTCAAGGTCAGCGGCAGGAGCGGCGGGCGGCCGAAGCGGCTGTTCTCGCTCGGCGGGCTGATGGCCAGGCAGCCCGGCTCGTACGCCAAGCCCAACTGGGTGTCGGTGACCACCGGCACCGGCGAGAAGAGCGGCCAGGTCGAGGCGAAGTACACCCAGGACGGCAGCTCCAAGCCGAAGGAGCTGGCCGTCAAGGACGGATGGGTCGAGCTGGTGCTCGGCCGGGTCGGCCGGGTGTTCGTCGCCCTCTACAAGGAGGAGGGCGGCGCGTGGAAGGTGGGTCAGCGCTGGCCTTCGACGCTGCCCGACGTGCTGCAGTGGGGGGTGACGGCCTATACCGACTGGGACAGCTACAGCACGCTCAAGCAGGACCCAGCCAAGGGCAACGCCAAGCAGGTCAAGGGCACGCCCGACCTCAAGCTCAGCGTCGACTTCGTCCGCTTCCTGCGGCCCGAGCTGCCGGAGTACGCCGACCCGCTCAACGAGGCGTCGGTCTCGGACGAGGTGCTGGTCAAAGTGATGACGCCTGCCGGTGCCTGATCGCCTTGGCCTGGTAGTTGTCCGGCGTACGGGCGAAGGAGGCGCGGTCGTCGTCGGTCAGCTCGCGCACGATCTTGCCCGGCACCCCCGCGACCAGCACCCCCGCCGGGATCTTCTTGCCGGGCCCCACCAGCGCTCCTGCCGCCACCAGCGTGCCCGCGCCGATCCTGGCGCCGCCGAGGACGATCGCGCCGATGCCGACCAGCGCGCCGCGCTCGACGTGCGCGCCGTGCACCATGGCCTTATGGCCAAGGCTCACCCGGTCTTCGAGTATCGCCGGCTCGCCGGGGTCGGAATGCAGGCACGACAGATCCTGTACGTTGCACTCCTCGCCGATCTCGATCCGCTCGTCGTCCCCGCGGAGAACGGAGCCGTACCAGATGCTGGACGCCCGGCCGATGCGTACGCGGCCGACCACGACGGCGCCGGGCGCGATGTACGCATCGGGATGTATGTCCGGGGTCGCGCCGTCATCCAACGCTGCTATGTACATTCGAGGCATCTTATTTCCTGGTCGGGGTATGGCGTTCGGGTTGCGGACGTGGGCCGATGGCAGGAAAGTCGTTTCCTGACGTCTCGTCGCCAGACCCTCACAACCCGCAGTTTTCCCCCGCCTCACGCAAACCCTTAGGTAACCCCCATGATGAACCAGCACGAGAACTTTCCCGATCTGATGCAAGAGGACACCTTCGAGGTCGTCATGCGCGGCTACAACCGCCGCCAGGTCCACGACTACATGATGCGCACCCGTAACCAGATACGGGATCTCGAGGAGCGGCTGGCGCGGGCCATCGAGCAGGCGGAACAGGGCCGGATCGAGCTGGCCGAGGCCCGGCGGCGGATGGTCGAGACCCCGCAGAGCTATGAGGACCTGAGCCCCCGGCTCGCGCAGATCCTCCGGCTCGGAGAGGAAGAGGCGCAGGCCAAGCGGGAGGACGCCGAGGCCGAGGCCACCCGGGTGCGCGAGGAGGCCAAGACCGAGGCCGACCGGCTGGTCACCACCTCACGCGAGACCGCCGACAAGATCCTCACCTCCGCCCAGGCCGAGGCGGAGCGCCGGGTGAGCGAGGCGACCCAGGCCGCCGAGCGCATGCTGGCGCAGGCGGGCAGCGACGCCGAGGAGCAGCTGACCGCGGCCCGTACGGAGTCGGAGGAGACGCTGACCGGCGCGCGGGCCGAGGCCGAGCGGCTGGTCACCACCGCGCGCGAGGAGTCCGAGCAGCTTCTCGCCTCGGCCCAGGCGCAGGCCGAGCAGATCGTGTCGGGCGCGCGGGCCGAGGCCGACGCGCTGCTGACCGCCGCCCAGCAGCGGGCGGCGTCCATCGACGAGCAGGCGGGCCGCCGGGTCGACTACCTGAGCAACACGCACACGGAGGTCGTACGGCGGCTCACCGAGATCAGCTCGGTGCTCGGCGACCTCATGCAGGCCGAGTCGAACGCCGGGCCGCTGGTGCCGGAGGCCCAGCCCCCCGCTGGAGCCCCCACTGTGGCCCCCACTGCGGCCCCCACCGCGGCCCCCACGCCCCCGCAGGAGCATGGGGACCCGGAGCTCACGCAGGACGTCAAGGGCCGGCAGGACCCCGAGCTCACGCAGGACGTCGAGGTCCCGCAGGACGACGTGCGGGTCATCGTCGAGGACGAGACGGAACCGGCCGTCAAGGAGGAGCCCAAGGACGTCTCGGACGACACGGACGTGCACATCGTGCGCGTGCCCGAGACCAGGGCGCGCAACTAGGCCGCCGCAGGGAGCGGAAGCCCCCGCCCCCGATAGGGTCGGAGGCTTCCGCGTTCGTGGCCCCTCCTGATTTGGGGGCCCGGTACCGGGGCCGCCGAGACGCTGGACCCGGCACCGGGCTGCTCGTGTGCGCGAGGTGGCGTGACGCTCCGCCACCTCGCGTCATGGAGGTGGGGGGCCGGCCCCCCAGACCTCTTGCTCGCCGACCCGCCTCTCCTGGTCCCTGAGCTGCTCGCGCAGCCCTTCCGGGTCGTCCGCGTCGATGGTCATCGCACATCCGGCCGCGCGCTGCGCCGCGCTCAGCGGATGGTGTCTCGTGGCCCACCAGCGGCCCGCGTCGCTCCGCCAGATGGTCCATTGGGGGTGCTCCCGGGCGATCTCGGCGAGATGCCGATCAAAGGACATCGCTGTCCACCTTCCCGGGCCCCAGGCGAGGTTCCATCTCTTAAGAAGATGCGCCACCTCTCTAGAGAATTCAATGATCGCCAGGGTCAGGTCAACGTTGCCTTGACATATGGCCTTGAATCATGCGTCGAAGTCGTATTGGAGTACATACGCGGCCGAGTCCAGGATCATCTCGTTGAGCTCGATGGGCAGCCCGCCCGACGTGTACGCGGTCCGCGCGATCACGATGACCGGGGTGCCGCCCGGCAGGTCGAGCAGGCCGCTCTCGCGGGGCTGGGGCATGCGGGCGCGTACCTCCTCGGTGAAGTGGGCGGGGGGCAGGCCGAGGTCGCCGAGCCTGGCATAGACGCCGCCGGGCCCGGTGTCGGCGAGGGTGATCGGGCTGCCCTCGACCAGGTGGGCGGGGAAGTAGGAGGTGGCCAGCTGCACGGGCCTGGCGTCCACCGAGTAGCGCCGCCTGCGCACCCACACCTGGTCGCTGTCCAGCACGGCGGCCACCTCCTCCGCGGCGCGTTCCAACGCCACCTCCACCCCGTCCACGGTGAACGGTCGCCCGCGTGCGTCCGCGTCCCAGATGGCCCTGCCCTGACCCCACTGCTCCCGCGACAGGCGGCGTGCGCCGTGCCTGCGGATCGGTTTGAACAGCCGCACGTAAACCCCCGAACCTCGTTTGGGCACCGCCAGCCCTTCGTTGATCAGTACGGCAAGCGCCTGCCTGGCGGTGGCTCGTGCGATTGCGTAGTCGGCCATCAGCGCGTTCTCGCCCGGTAGTCGGTCCCCGTCGCGCAGTTCGCCGGCAAGAATCCGGGCGCGGAGACCGTCGGCGATGCGTCGATAGATAGGGGGCTCGTGGGGTACCGGGGATTCAGACAACTTTGATCACCCTCTGTCACCAACCAGGTTGTGGCGTCTCCAGAGAACTTGCCCCGTCTTGTCCACGATCGCACAGATGCAGGCAATGGTCGCGGGCGGATTTTGAGCGGATCGTGCCCGAGTGGTGAATTCCGCAGCGTTTTAGCAGACCGTTACCGTGGAACGGTCCCAGCCGGTATTCGATCGGCCCACCAGCGGCGAGTAACCAAAGAGAAGATCGCGGCGCCGGTCGCGTTGAGGATGACGTCGTCCACGGAGGAGAAGCGGCCGAGCCGAAGCGCGTACTGGAGCACTTCGACCATGACCGAAAAGGCCGCCGCGAGGGCCGCAACCCTGGCCGTCGAGGACATCGCGCGGCTGCGTACGGGCAGCAGCGCGCCCAGCGCGGCGAAGACCAGTAGATTGCCTCCGACCTGCACGAACACCGCGTCCCACGGCGCGCAGGCCAGGTCGGCGAGGTCGCTGAACGGCACCAGCGCCACGCCGCTCGCGCCGCCCGCAGGCGTGAGGATCATCCCTATCCATGGAGCGGTCCCCACGGCGATGCCGACGTCGGCGATCGAGACGCGCAGGGGCGCGGGATGGCCGGCGCGGGCGCGATGGCGGGCGAGCAGCACGATTGCTAGCAAGGCGAGGGGAAGTGCAATGGTGCCAGCAATAATGACATTTCCCCACAATTCCCACGTCCGCGCCATTTGACCATGATGGCGATGATCTAGGGGTACCGGAAGATGTCCATTCGGACAGGTCTCACCGGACGGGCAGCCGCCGATCGAGGAAGTCGAGCGCCACCGCCCACGCACGCTCCGCAGCCTCGGGATGGTGGAACATCGGCGCCTCGCTGTTGTGGAAAGCGTGCCCCGCCTCCTCCTCGATGTGCATCACCACGTTCGGACGCGACCGCGCCGCCTCCTCCACCACGGCCACCCGGTCACGCGAGATGAACGGATCGTCACCGCCGAACACCAGCAGCAGCGGCGCGTCGATCCGCTCCATCAGCCCGGTCGACTCCGGCACGGCCGAGCCGTAGAAGGACAGCACGGCCGCCAGATCGACCTTGGTGGCCAGCATGAACGCGACCGTGCCGCCCAGGCAGAAGCCCAGCGCGCCGACCCCGCCGCGCACCTCGGGCATGGCGCGCAGGTGCGCCACCGTGAGCGCGCAGTCGGCCACCCCCTGCGGCAGGTCGAAGTCGCGGGCCAGCTCGATCGACGTCGCGGTGCCCTCCTCCGTGTGCTCGCCGCGCCAGTGCGGCCTGATACGCCAGAACAGGTCGGGAGCGGCCACCACGTAACCCCTGGAGGCCAGCTCGCCGGCGACCTTCTCGATGTAGGGGCCGACCCCGTAGATCTCCTGGATGAGCAGGATGCCGGGCCCGCCGCCGGTCTCCGGCAGCCAGGTCCGTACGTCGAAGGTGCCGTCGTGGGCGGTGATGCGATCGGTGCGGGTCTGCATGTTCACCAGCATCGCGCATGGCGCCCGCCGCGATCCGGCGAGACGATGCGATCGGTGGGTCCGTGTCGTCCGCGTACCCGATCCCTACCGGAAAGCGAGGGAGAGATGAGGAGAGTGTGGTGCTGACCCATTTCATCGGTGGCGGACCGGTGGCCGCGGGACTGGGCTTCCCCGTTCACGACCCCGTCACGGGCACCGTGGCCAGGCACGTCCACGAGGCCGACCCCGAGGTCGTCGACCGGGCGGTCCGCGCGGCCAGGGAGGCTTCGCGCGACTGGGCGGCGATGCCCGTCGGCGAGCGGGCCGGGTGGATGCGCCGTCTGGCCGATGGCATCGAGGAGCGCTTCGACGACCTGGTGGCGGCCGAGGTCGCCGACGCGGGCAACCCGCTCGACCAGACCCGTACGCTCGACGTCCCGCGCGGCATCGCCAACTTCCGGGCCTTCGCCGAGATGGCCGCCCAGCGCCCCGAGGACGCCTTCCACCTGTCCGGCACGCTCAGCTACACCGTGCGCAGGCCGCTGGGCGTGGTCGCCGCGATCATCCCGTGGAACCTGCCGTTCCTGCTCATGACCTGGAAGCTCGCGCCCGCCCTGGTCTCCGGCAACACCGTGGTCGTCAAGCCGTCGGAGCACACGCCGGGCTCGGCGGCGATCTTCGCGGAGATCTGCGCCGCCGCGGGCCTGCCGCCCGGCGTGGTGAACATCATCTTCGGCCACGGGCCGGCGGGCCAGCTCCTGGTCGAGCACCCGGACGTGAACGCGGTGACGTTCACCGGCTCCACCAGGACCGGCTCGGCGATCATGCGGACCGCGGCCCAGCGGGTCAAGCCGATCTCGTTCGAGCTGGGCGGCAAGAACGCTGGGCTGGTCTTCGAGGACTGCGACCTCGACAGGGCCGTCGAGGGCACGGTGCGGTCGGTCTTCACCAACGGCGGCCAGGTGTGCCTGTGCACCGAGCGCGTGTACGTCCAGCGCTCGATCTTCGAGGAGTTCTGCGCCCGCCTGGCCGCCCGCGCCCAGGAGGTCGAGCCGCAGCCGATGATCTCGGCCGCGCACCGCGACAAGGTGCTGTCCTACTACGCCCTGGCCCGCTCGGAGGGAGCCAAGGTGCTGACGGGCGGCGGCGTGCCGGTGTTCGGCGACCACCGCGACGGCGGTTATTTCGTCGAACCGACGGTAGTGGCAGGCTTGTCGGAATGGTCGAGGTTCAACCGGGAGGAGATCTTCGGTCCCGTGTGTCACGTCGCGCCCTTCGACAGCGAGGCCGAGGCGATCGACCTGGCCAACTCCAGCGAGTACGGCCTGGCCGCCACGGTCTGGACGGACGGCCTGGACCGCGCGCACCGCGTCGCCCAGCGCCTGGAGGCCGGGCTGGTCTGGGTCAACACCTGGTACGTACGCGACCTGCGGACCCCGTTCGGCGGCGCGAAGCTGTCGGGCATCGGCAGGGAGGGCGGCACCCGGTCACTCGACTTCTACTCAGAACCCACCACGATCACCATCAAACTGGAGCAGCCCGATGCATGACGAATGGTCCCAGGCAGTGGACGCGCACGCCCAGGCGGCCGACCGGCTGGCGCAGGCGGCGCGTACGGGCAAGCCCTGCGCACCGATCAGGGACCTGGTCAGCACGCAGGCCGACGGGTACGCCGTCCAGGAGATCCACACCAGGCGGGCGCTCGGCGCCGGCCGCCGGCTGGTCGGCAGGAAGATCGGCGTCACGAACCGGGTGCTCCAGGAGCGCTTCGGCATCGACCAGCCCGACTTCGGCATGTTGTTCGCCGACACGTCCTACTGCGACGGACTGCCGATCCCGTACGAGCGGTTCCTGCAGCCGCGCGCCGAGGCCGAGGTGGCGCTGGTGCTCGGCGCCGACCTGACCGGCGGCCCTTTCACCGTGGCCGACGTGATCAGGGCGGTGGACTTCGCGCTGCCCGCGATCGAGATCGCCGACTCGCGCATCGCCGACTGGGACATCACGCTGGCCGACACCATCGCCGACAACGCCTCGGCGGGGGCGTTCGTGCTGGGCGGCACGCCGGTCCCGCTGAGCGGGCTCGACCTGCGGGCGGCCGGGATGACGATGACGCGCGGCGGCACGGAGGTCTCGACCGGCTCCGGCGAGCTGTGCCTCGGCCACCCGCTCAACGCCGCCGTCTGGCTGGCCACCCGGCTCGGCCGCACCGCGTACGCGCTGCGGGCCGGCGACGTGGTGCTGACCGGCGCGCTCGGCCCGATCGTGCCGGTCGAGCCGGGCGACGTGTTCGAGGCGAGGATCGAGGGGCTCGGCTCGGTACGGGCGGTGTTCGGCAAGTGAGACCGCCGCCCAAGGCCATCCGGGTGCCCGGCAAGGCCATGCCACGAGGCCGGTTCCCGCACGTCAAGCGGGCCGGCGATTTTCTGTACGTGTCGGGCACGAGCTGCCGCAGGCCCGACGACAGCTTCGTCGGCGTCGAGGTGGACAGGTACGGCGCCACCAGCCTCGACATCCGCGCCCAGACCAGGGCGGTCATCGAGAACGTCGGCGACATCCTGAAGGCCGCGGGCGGCTCGCTGGCCGACCTGGTGCAGATCACCACGTACCTGGTCAACATGAACGACTTCAAGGGCTACAACGAGGTCTACGCCGAGTTCTTCGACGAGGAGGGGCCCACCAGGACGACGGTCGCGGTGCACCAGCTCCCGCATCCCCACCTGCTCATCGAGATGCAGGCGGTGGCCTACCACCCCCAGGAGCGGGCGTGAGCTGAAGGGAGCCTCCCCATGCGCGTCCCTGTGCCGGGGCTGCCGGTGGCCGGTTTCCTGGTGCTCATGGTGGCCGGTTGCGGCGGCGCGGTGCCGCCGCCCGACGGTGACGAGCCGCCGGTCGAGGTCGGCGCGATCATCACGCAGATCGGCGTGTACGCGGCGCTCGGCGACGAGATGGAGACCGCCATGCGCCTCTATCTGGACGAGCACGGCGGGCGCCTGGGCGGGCGGCCCGCCCGGCTGGTCGTGGCCGACGACGCGGGCAACCCCGACCTGGCCAGGCAGGAGGCCAGGCGGCTGATCGAGGACGGCGCCGACGTCCTGACCGGCCTGATCTCCTCACCGGTCGCGGTCGCGGTCGCCGACGAAGCAGGTGAGGCGACGGGGCCTGTGCCGGTGGTCGTGGCTAACGCCGGCGCCGACGAGCTGACCGGCCCGCACGTCTTCCGCGTCTCCTACACCAACCATGAGCACGGCCGCGCGGCCGGCCGGTACGCCGCCGAGCGGTACGCGGGCAGGGCCGTGGTGCTCATGGCCTCCGACCACCAGGCAGGCGTCGAGACGCTCAGGGGCTTCACGGCGGGCTACGGCGCCGAGCCGCTGGCCCGCGTCATGACGCCGCCCGGCACGGTCACCGGCTTCGAGCAGCACTTCGCCCGCATCCCGGCGGAGGCCGAGTTGCTGTTCGCCTTCTACGCGGGCGGCGAGGCGGTGGCGTTCGCGCGGGCGTACAAGCAGCTCGGCTACGACGCCAAGGTGCCGCTGCTGGCCTGCAGGAACCTGACCGACGAGGAGGTCGTGCGCGCGATCGGCCCGGACGCCGAGGGCATCACGAGCGCCGGCATGTACGCCCCCAGCCTGAACAACCCGGACAACGCCGCCTTCGTCGCCCGCTGGCGGGCCAGGACGGGCCGGAACCCGTCGGCGGTGGCGCTGCAGGGCTGGGACGCGATGCGGGTCATCGACGCCGCGCCGGCGAGGGGCGGCGACCTGGCGCGGCGGCTGGGGGAGCTGGGCGAGCTGGCGGGGCCGCGCGGCCCGTTCCGGCTGAACGATCAGCACGATCCGGTGCAGAACTGGTACGCCCGGAAGTATCAGAATGGGGTGAACAGCGTCATAGCCACCATTCCGCCATGAATTAGGAGCGACCGTTGGATCGCGACCAGTGCCTCGCCCTCGACGCGCAGGACCCGCTGCGGGCCTTCAAGGACGAGTTCGTCCTGCCGGAAGGCGTGATCTACCTCGTCGGCAACTCGCTGGGCGCGCTGCCGCGCCGTACGGCGGAGCGGATGCGGCGCACGGTCGAGGAGGAGTGGGGTGAGCGGCTCGTCGGCGGCTGGAACCACGCCGGCTGGTACGAGCAGCCGCTCACCATCGGCGACCGCCTGGCTCCGCTCATCGGCGCGGGCCCCGGCCAGGTCGTGGTGGGCAACACCACCTCGATCGCGATCTTCCAGGCGGTTGCGGCCGCGCTGTGGCTGCGTCCCGAGCGCCGGGTGATCGTCTCCGACGCCGCGAACTTCCCCACCGACCACTACATGGTGCAGGGGCTGGCCGGGCTGCTCGGCGGCTACGAGGTGCGCGACCTCGCCGAGGGGCGCTTCGACGACGCGGCCGTGGTGCTGCTGTCGGAGGTGGACTACCGGACGGGCGCGCGTCAGGACGTGCCCGCGGTGACCGCCGCAGCGCATGCCGCGGGGGCGCTCATCGTGTGGGACCTGTGCCACAGCGTGGGCGCGATGGAGGTGGACGTCTCGGAGGCGGACTTCGCGGTCGGATGCACGTACAAGTATCTGAGCGCGGGGCCCGGCGCGCCCGCCTTCCTCTACGTCAACCCGCGCCACCAGGCCATGGCCGAGAACGTGCTGTCCGGCTGGCACGGGCACGCCGCGCCGTTCGCGTTCGAGACCGACTACCGGCCGGCCGACGGCATGCGCAGGTTCGTGGTGAGCACCCCGCACGTGCTCTCGCTCGCGGCCCTCGACGCGGCGCTCGACATCTGGGAACGCGTGCCGATGGCGCAGGTCAGGGCCAAGAGCATGGCGCTCACCTCGCTCTTCGTGGACCTCGTCGGCGACCGGCTGGAGCTGGCCTCGCCCGCCGACCCGGCCGCCCGTGGCAGCCAGATCAGCCTGCGCCACCCCGACGGCTATCCGGTGATGCGGGCGCTGATCGACCTCGGCGTGCACGGGGACTTCCGCGCGCCCGACACGCTCAGGTTCGGCTTCGCGCCGCTCTACCTCGGCTACACCGACGTCCACGACGCCGCCGCGACCCTGCTGGAGGTGCTGGACAAGGAGCTGTGGCGCGACGAGAAGTACGCCGTCCGCCTCGCCGTCACCTGACCACGCGCCACGCGCCACGCGCCCGCCCCGGCCTCGCGCCCGCGCCAGGGGCGGGCGGCCGGCCCTCAGCGTGCGTCGAGCTCCTTGATCGCGCGCTTGGGCGCGACCGCGCGGTAGCTCTCCTCCACCCAGTCGAGCAGCACGTCGGTCGCGGGCAGCTCCGACAGGAACGGCACCGTCACCCAGCCCGCCTTGCCCAGCCCGTGGCCGCTCGGCTGCGCGCCCTCGACGCTCAGCGCGTGGCCATGGGCCTCGGACAGCAGCTTGACGGTGAACGTGGGGGCCCACCGGTCGGTCGGCTCGTCGGAGCCGAGGAAGACGAAGATCTTCTTGTTCACCTTGACGACGGTGTCGCCCCAGGGGTGGTCCTCGCGGGCCTCTGGCAGGCCCAGCGCGAACGCCAGCAGCTCTTCCCGCACATCGTGCCAGTCGCTCATGCCTCCCGACCCTAACCGGCCCGGCGGAATTCTTCGAGCTTGTGTTCGATGGCGTCCCTGATGCGGTCGCGGGCCTCCATCCGGGGCACGCCCGCCATCAGCAGCTTGTCGTAGTCGGTGTCGAGATGCCGGATGGAGGCGATCACGGCGAGCGTGATGGCGTTCTCGTCGAGCGCCCTGGCCGCCGCCGACCTGCCCACCCGGCCGCTGCCGCGCTGACCGGCGTGCTCGGCGATCTCGCGGGCGCGCGGCTCGGGGCAGCCGGGGAACAACCGGGCGATCTCGGCCGCCATCATGGCCTGGAACTCGACGTCCTGCTCGGCCCTGCGGACGCGGTCACGCTCGCGGCGGCGCAGGCGTACCTCCTCGTCGGCCAGGCAGCGCTCCTCGGCGGCGGCCAGCGCGGCCTCCTCCACCAGCAGGCCCTGGCGCTGGTAGACCTTGCGCCGCCGGTTGTACTGGACGACGACCGCCGACAGGCCGCTCTCCTGCTTGGCGCGCCGGCTGAGCGCCGCGTTCCCGGCCGGCAGGAACACCAGGTGGTCGAGGTCGGCGCAGGTCAGGCAGTGGGGCTCGTCGTCCTCCATGATCAGGTAAGGGCCCGTGTCGCGGCAGGACGCGCACGTGAACGGCTTGAGCGGCGCCACCACCACCAGGTCGGGCGCCTTGCTCTGCGCCTCGGTGAGCCGGCGCACCCTGGCCTCGCTCAGGTCGGGCGACAACCAGTGCACGCGGAACGGGCTCTGGTCGGGACCCGTGGTGAAGCGCAGCTCGCGGCGGTCGCGGGTGCCCGCGACGTAGGGGGTCTCGACCGGCCGCAGTCCCTTGGCCAGCGCCCAGTCGCGTAGCAGGGCCGCCGTGGTGAGCAGCCGCTCCTCGTCCACCGCGGCCAGCTCCGCCAGCGTGCCGGCCCTGCCCTGCCGCCAGACGTCCACGTGCCGGGTGTGCAGCCAGCGCAGCCCCGTCACCACGTCGAGGAACGTCACGTATTTGCGGGTGGTCAGCGCGATCTCGGCCGCCTGCGCGACCCGGCGGGCCAGGTTGGGCTTGGACATCCTCCAAGTTTGTCGTGTGATGGCGCGGCACGTAGCTTTCCTTGGGCCGGTTACGGCAAGTAACTCCTTCGGATCCGGGGCCCCGAAGGAGAAGAAGTGCGTCTGTTCTGGCCTGCCCTGCTCGTGCTCGCCACCTCGTGCGGGCTGGCGGACGAGGGCACGCAACCCGTCGTGTCCGGGCGGTTCGGCAGCCGGCCGATCGTCACCATCCCCAAGGGCAAGCCGGGCAGGACGCCGCAGATCACGGTGCTCTCGACGGGCAGCGGGCGGCGCACGGTGCCCGGTGACGTGGTGCTCGCCGACGTGGACATCCGGCGCTGGAAGGGCAACCAGCCGTACATGAGCACGTACGACGGCAACCAGCCCACCACGGTCGTCTTCGACGGCCGGCAGGTGTCGGAGACCTGGCGGCAGTCGCTCATCGGCCGGCCCGCCGGCAGCCGGATCATGCTGGTCAGCCCGGCCGCCGAGGCGCTCGGCCCCAACGTGCCGCTGACCGGCGTCTCGCCGCACGACACGCTGGTGCTCGTCTTCGACATCCTCGGCGGCTACCCGCCGGACGCCAGGCTCGTCGGCCGCACGCTGCCGGTCGTCCCCGCCGACCTGCGGCCCGTCGACCCGCCGCGGGTGCTCATCGACGGCTCGGGCAGGCAGGTCGTCGCCGGATCGAAGGTCGTCATCCAGTACGTCGCCGCGTCCTGGCCGTCCCGCGAGGTCGTGGACTCCTCGTACCGGCGGGGCGGGCCCAGCGCGTTCACGCTGGAGGCGGGCGCGGTGCCGGCCGCCTGGGTCGGCGCGCTGGCCGGGCAGCGGGTCGGCAGCAGGATCGCGGTGCCGTCGCCCGGCGAGCGGCCCAAGCTCTATGTGATCGACATCCTCGACACGATCACAAGCGCGTAGGCCGGGCGGCCCTCTCGCCGCCCGGCCTCCGGTTCACGCTTCTCACTCAGCTGCAGTGCTCCCATGGGCTGTTGTACGCCGTGGAGCCGGCCTTGCCGCCCCACTTGACGCAGGTCGCCCGAGCCACCGCCTTGACCGGTCCCGCGTAGTAGCCGAAGTTGCCGGAGTCGGTCTTGCGTGTACTGCCCTGCACTTCCAGGTAGGCGCTGGTCGCCGTGGCCGTGCCGAGCGACTTCGCCTTCAGCGTCACCACGCAGTTGTTGGCGTTGCTGGAGTTGTAGAGCAGGTAGACGGTGCCGTCGCTGCCGAGCGCGGCCGAGTCGATCACGCTGAAGCCGGAGCCGCACACCTCCTGCGGCGTGTACGGGTTCGATGAGCCGCCGCAGTTGCGCGAGGTCAGGGTCTGGTTCGGGTATCCGAACGTGGTGCCGTTGAAGACGGCCCGCTGAATGTTGGACGGATAGCTGCTGCCCAGCCGTACCTCGTAGTGGAGGTGCGGCGAGATGTTGTTGCCCGGTCTACTGGTGTTGCCGACGGTGCCGATCTTCTGGCCCTGGGAGACGGACTGCCCTGCGCTGACCGAGCGGGTGTTCAGGTGCGCGTAGTACGTCGACCACCCGCCCCCGTGATCGATCTTGACGAGGTTGCCGAAGCCGTTGGTCGAGCCCTGGTGCGCCGAGATCGCCACCGTGCCGGACGCGGCGGCGACCACGGTGTCGCCGAGGTCGGCGTCCGCGGTGCTGCCCCGGTTGAAGTCGATCTCGTACGACCGGTGCGCGCTGCTGGCGCTGGAGTTGCCCGTCCACGACTGGCCACAGGGGAAGGGGAGCTGGAAGTTCGTCGCGAGTATCTGGGCCTCCGCCGATTCCGGCGCCGGATCGGCCGCCGCGGGGCCGGCCGTGCCCAGACCGGCGAGCAGCACGAGGCTCGCGACCATTGCTCCGTAGAGCTTCATCGGGTGATCCTTTCCGTGGGATCTCTGAGACCCAGGGTCCGCACGAGCCGCACAGAAACTGTCCACAACCGATACAAACGGCTGTCAGGCCTCTGTAGAGGAGCTGATGCGGATGACGGTCACCTTCCACGTGCTAGGGCCGCTGGAGGTCCGCCGCGACGGGCACCCCGTCCGGATCTCCGGCAGGAAGCCCCGCCTGCTGCTCGCCACGCTGCTGCTGGACGCGGGGCGAATGGTGGGCGCCGACCTGCTGGCCGAGGTGCTCTGGGCGCACCGGCCGCCGCGCTCGGCGCAGGCCAACCTGCGGACGTACGCCAGCTCGCTCCGCACCGACCTCGGCGGGCACGTCCTGCGTTCCGACGGCGGCGGGTACGCCCTCGACGTGACCGCGTCCGAGCTGGACCTGCTGGCCTTCGAGGAGCTGGTCGACCGGGGCGAGTACGACGCGGCGCTCGCCCTGTGGCGCGGCGCGCCCTTGTGCGACCTGCCCGGCAGCCCGGTCTGGGACCGCAGGCTCGAACCACTCCGTGAGCTGCGCGCGCGGGCCGCCGAGGCGCTGATCGAGCGGCGCATCGCGGCCGGCGACCACGACGGCGCGGTCTCGGAGTTGCGCGGCCTGCTGGCGGAGCAGCCGTACCGTGAGGACCTGTGGGGGCGGCTGGTGCTGACCCTGCACAGGGGCGGCAGGAAGGCCGAGGCGCTGCGGGCGTACGCGACCGTGCGCGGCCGGCTGGTGGACGAGCTGGGCGTCGAGCCCGGCGCGGAGCTGCGCGGCGCGTACGAGCTGATCCTCGCCGACGAGAGCGCGCCCGTCGTGCCCCGGCAGCTCCCGCCCGACCTGCCCGACTTCACCGGCAGGGCCGAGGCCGTCGCCGTGCTCGGCCTGCCGCACCCTGTCGCGGTCGTGTCGGGGCCGCCGGGCTGCGGCAAGTCGGCGCTGGCCGTGCACGCGGGGCACGCGTTACGCGCGGCGTACCCGGCCGGGCAGCTCTACCTGGAGCTGGGCGACCGCGAGCCGGACGACCTGCTGGCCGAGGCGCTCAGAGCGCTCGGCGTCGCGGCGCCGCCGCCGACGACCGCCGAACGCTCCGCGCTGCTGCGCTCGCTGCTGGCCGAGCGTCCCATGCTGATGCTGCTCGACGACGCCCGCGACGCCGACCAGGTACGCCCCCTGCTGCCCGGCAACGACAGCGCGGTGATCGTCACCAGCCGGCGCAGGATCACCGAGCTGCCCGGCGCCGCGCTCGTCCAGCTCGGTCCGCTCACGCCCGACGAGGCGCTGTCGCTGCTCGCCAGGGCGGCAGGCGCGGACCGGGTGGCCAGGGAGCGCGAGGCCGCGCAGGCCATCGTCGCGGCCTGCGGTCACCTGCCGCTCGCCGTCAGGAACGCGGGCACCCGCCTGGCCGCCCGCCCCGGCTGGTCGCTGTCGGTGCTGCGGCAGCGGCTGGACGACGACTGGCTGAGCGAGCTGCGCGAGGTGCGGACGGGCCTGGACCGCGGGTACGCGCGCCTGCCCGCCGACGCCGCCCGCACACTGGCCGCCCTGGGCCTGCTCGGCCCCGCCGCGCAGCCCGGCTGGGTGGTCGACGCCGCACTCGGCCGCCACGGCGCGAGCGACGTCACCGACCTGCTGGTGGACGGCAACCTGCTGGACCCGGTCGGCACCGACGAGATGGGCCAGCCGCGCTACCGGGTGCCCGACCTGATCGCCCGGCACGCCAGGTCCCAGCGCGGCGACCCGGCGGCCGTGGGACGGGTGCTCGCGGCGTGGACGGCGACCGCGGAGCACGCGATGGCCCGGCTGCCGACCACGGTGTTCAGCCTGACGGCGGCGGGCGCGCCGCGCTGGCGGCTGCCCGGCGCCACGCTCGACCGGCTCACCTCCGACCCGGTGACGTGGTTCGAGGCGGAGCACGAGACGCTGAGCGCGGCCGTGGAGACGGCGGCGGGCAACGGGGCCGCCGAGTCGGCGTGGGGGCTGGCCGCCGCGATGGTGCCGTACCTGGACCTGCGCTGCCACCTCGGCACCTGGCGGAGCACCCACACCACCGCACTGGCCGCGGCCCGCGCGGCCGGCGACCGGTACGGCGAGGCCGCCATGCTCAGGGGCCTCGCCCAGGTCGCCCTCTACCAGGACCGCTACGACGAGGCGGCCGACGCCTTCATCCGCTCCCGCCGCATCTTCCGCGAGCTGGGCGACCGCAGGGCGGAGGCCACCTCGATCTGCGGCCTCGGCGCGGTCAGCCAGTTCCGCGGCCGGTACGCGCAGTCACTCGGCCACTTCAGGGACGCCCTGACGATCTTCGAGGCGACCGGCGACAGGCCGGGCGAGGCGTACGCGAGGCAGGCCATCGGCCGGGTGTGCCTGAAGTCGGGCGACCTCGCGCAGGCGTCGGAGTCGCTGAGCCGGGCCATGCGGCTGGCCCAGGAGCTGGGCGACGCGCACCGGGAGGGTTGCGTGTGCGTGCAGATGGGGCACCTGCATCGGGCGATCTCGTTCCACCGGCACGCGCTGGAGATCTTCGAGTCGCTGGGCGACCGGCACTGCGGGGCGTACGCGCTGCAGAGCCTGGCCGGCTTACAGGCGGCCGGCGGCGACCTCGCGCTCGCCTCCACCGGGCTCGAACGCTCGCGGGAGATCTTCCAGGAGCTGGGCGACCGCAGCGGGGAGGCGTCGAGCACGCAGCTCCTCGGCGAGCTGCACCGCTCGGCGGGGCGTACCGGCCTCGCGCTCGACTACCTCAGGCACGCCGACGCACTGCGCGCCGACCTGTGAGGCGCCTAAGGACGGGACACGATGCGGCGGACGAACCTGGTGAGCCGCGACTTCTGCTGCTGCCTGGCCGGCGGCGGGGCGTCGCGCAGCGCCTGCAGGGCCTGCGCCGCCGTGGGCCGCTTGGCGGGGGAGTGGTCGAGCATCATGCGGACCACTTCGGGCACGTCGGGGCCCTGCGCGTCGGAGCTGGTCGGGAGCCGGCCGGTGAGCAGCTGGTAGGCGATGGCGCCGGCGGCGTAGACGTCGGAGGAGGTGGTCATGAGGTCGGGCCGCTCCTGGCACTCGGGCGCCACGTAGTGGGCGTCGAGCACGTTGCCCAGCTCGTGGGCAACGGTGTAGTTGCGCGGCCCAGGCTTGGCGTAGTCGAAGCCGGTGAGCACCGCGTGGCCGTCGTCGGCGACCAGCACGGAGGCCGGGGTGAGCGCGCGGTGCACCACCCCGTGCAGGTGAGCGTGCGCCAGGCCGCGCAGCAGGTCCTGGATGACGCCCATCGGGGCGGCCTTGCCCATAGCCAGGTGCAGCGCCTCGCCGTGCACGTCGTCGAGCACCAGCACGAACCGGCTCTCGTCGTCGATGGCGAAGAAGTCGCGCGAGCGCACCACGCACGGGTGGGGCGGGATGCGGGCCAGCGTCTGGTAGGCGTTGGCGATGCGCTGCCGCTCGGCCGCCCGCGACTCCTGGTCAGCCAGCGGGTCGGCCTGGTAGACGCGCAGCAGCACGGTCTCGCTGCCGGGCAGCGTGGCGTTGAACGCGCGGTATTCGGTGACCTTGGCGTCGCCGCCGAGCTGCTCCTCGACCTCCCAGTTGCCGAACCTGGGCGGCGCGGTGCTGCGGCGGACGGTCTGGTTGAGCGCGTCGAGGATCGCCGTGACGTAGGGACGCACGTCGGGGCTGCAGCCGCGGCGCACCCGCGAGACGTCGCTCAGCGTGGCCACCAGGCCGGGCAGGTCGGTGACGTTGACCGCGTCGCGCCCGACGGGATCGACCAGCTCGGCGTCGGGTGAGGTGAGCACGACCAGGCTGTCGACATAGACCCGCTCCAGCTGGGTGGCCCGCGAGACCAGCAGGCCCTTGAGCGCCTTGGCGGTGCCCCGCAGCTTCGTCACCGGCGAGCCGAACGCCTCCCTGCGCGGCGGGAACCAGCGCGTGCCCGACACCTCGATGCGGCCCCTCGTGCCCTTGACGTCGACCACCACGAGCGAGTGACCGGTCAGGACGAGCACGTCGACCTCGAACACGTCGTGCCCGCGCGGCACCTCGACGTTGTGCAGCAGCAACCAGTCGGCGGGCGCGTGGTCTCGCAGATATGCGATCACGCGCCGCTCGGCGTCGTTGACCGGACGTCCTCCGCCGACGATCTCTGCCATGACCACTATCCTCGCACGGGATCGGGCCCGGACTCCCGCTGGGAGCCGTCCCGGCCGGCCGATGGTTCCCGCACGTCATCGCGGGTGTCCCCGGCCTTCCCACGGCGATGCGGCGGCCATTCCAAAAGCGTTTTCCTGCTGCCGGATACCAGCGCCAAGCAGCGGTCGATCATTGCCCAAAGACCGGTGAACGGACCCCCCATAAGCGGCGCGGCCGATCGGCGCTACCGGTTCAATGGCGGTCCCGCGCGGTGTCGCCCATGCGCCGCCGGCGCAGTGCAGGAAAACCGGCTCAAAAAATCCAGATGGCTCTTTGACCTTGCCGAGAGATTTTCCAGTTGCGCTTTTCCAGGGTTCCCGTGATGGTTATTCGCGGCACCTAGCAGCCCTGCAACGAACGACCACGGCGCCAGGAAATTCACGCCGTTCCATGGAGGAAAGCAAACATGATCCGTCGCATTCTGGCCGGTGCCGCAGTCGCGGCCGCAGCCTTCGGCTTCTCCGCGTCGGCCGCGTCCGCTGACGTGGGTCCCAACCCGTACAACAAGGGCGCGGCCATCGCGAGCCAGTTCCAGATCCTGGACGACGTGCTCAACGACGTCGGCAACCACTCGCTGAACAACCTCGAGGTCAGCATCCTGACCGCGCTCGACGAGGTCAACGTCGCGCTGCTGAACAACAACCAGCCGCAGGTCGGCCACGCCAACAGGAACACGCGTATCGACAACGGCGACGCCCGCGCCCAGTAGGCCGGGCAGGCGGAAGGGGCGACGACCGACGCCCCGCCGCCGGTGCGCGTGTAAAAGGTGAAGGCCCGCGACAGCAATGCCGCCGCCGATCCATCGGGTGCCCGCCCGCGATATGCGGACGCCGGTTTCCAGCGCCGTGCCGGCGAAACCTGATGTCAAGGAATCGAGGCGGCTTCTTGACCTCCATTAGGTCTTTCCGGGTTGCGGGCCCAGCCGCCTGCCGCGATTGTTATTCGCGGCACCTCACAGCCCTGCACGAACGACTATGGCGCCGGGAATTCCGGGCCGTTCCATGGAGGAAAGCAAACATGATCCGTCGCATTCTGGCCGGTGCCGCAATCGCGGCCGTCGCTCTGGGCTTCTCCGCGTCCGGCGCGTCCGCGGACGTCGGGCCCAACCCGTACAACGGGGGCCAGGCCGTCCTCAGCCAGTTCCAGATCCTGGACGACGTCCTCAACAACGTCGCCAACCACTCGCTCAACGACCTCGAGGTCAACATCATCAAGGTCCTCGACGAGGTGAACGTGAGCGCGCTGAACAACAACCAGCCCGAGGTCGGCAACCACAACAAGGACACCAGGATCCAGAACGGTCAGGCCCAGGCCAGGTAGGACTCAGACCTGAACGATCGTGGCGATCCGCGAGGCCACGGAGCGGTTCCCTGGAACACCGGAGCGTTCGACGGCCGTACGCCGTCGCGGCGAGCGACATCGCCCAGGACCGTACGGCCGGCGCCGTCGGAGAACGCTCACCGGAAATAAGCCGGAAAAGGCCACCGATCGTGCATCGGAGCTTTTTCGGCGATAAGCCGGGAATCAGCACCACAGCATTCAAGCGCTCCTTGACCTCCATAACGAGTCGCCATCTCCGAGGTCTGCCACGATCACCGTCAGCGGCACCGCACAGCCCTGTACGAAAGAAGCTGGCGCCGGTAATTCCGCGCCGATTCATGGAGGAAAGCACACAATGATCCGTCGTATTCTGGCCGGCGCCGCCGTGGCGGCCGCCGCCTTCGGTTTCGCCACCTCCGCCGCGTCCGCCGACGTCGGCCCCAACCCGAGCAACAAGGGTCAGGCCCTGCTGACGCAGTGGCAGATAGCCGACGACGTCCTCAACAACCTGCTCAACCACTCGGCCAACGACATCGAGGTCGGCATCCTCCAGATCCTGGACGAGACCAACGTCGCGCTGCTGAACAACAACCAGCCGCAGGTCGGTGACGGCAACGTCAACACCGACATCGACAACGGCCGCGCGCAGGCCAGGTAGGACCTGGACGCAGCAGGCGGGGAGGGCGCGGCGGTCCCCTACCGGACGGGCCGCGTGGCCAACGGTCCTCCCTCGACCTGGGTGAGCCGGTGAGGCCGGCCGTGGAGACTCGCGAGGCCACGGCGCCGCCTCTCCGGTGACCGAATGTTCGGTACGCCGTACGCCTCCGGCGCGGGACCCCATCAGGGCCCGCCCGGAGGCGTACGGCATTCTGCTGACTCAGAGGTCCTGGTCGCCGCGGCCGACCTCCACCCGGACGATGCCGAGCAGGTCCGCGCGGTCCAGCGGGTCGATGCGGACCTGGGCGCCGGTGTGCGGCGCGTGCACCATCCGCTCGGCGTCCACCGCCAGCCCCACGTGCTCGGGGCCGGGGGTCGCCTTGTCGCTGTCGAAGAAGACCAGGTCACCCGGCTCCAGCAGCTCTTTCGTGATCCTGATGCCCGCGCGCCACTGCTCGTACGTGGTGGTCCCGATGAGCGCGCCGGCCCGGGCGTAGGCGTACTCGGCGAGGCCGGAGCAGTCGAAGCCCTTGGTGGTGGCGCCGCGCCCGATGCCGTACCCGGGCCCGTGCACCCCGCCGCCGCCCCACGAGTACGGCACCCCGATCATCTCCAGCGCCGCCCGCAGCGCGATGCTCCCCGCCACCGACCTGGCGCTCACGGAAGACGTGGCCCCCGTCGCGAGGGCCACGAGCGCGACCAGGCAGACCGCCGCCACCCGCAGCGCCGACGGCCCGGCCGGTCCCCGCAGGTCCCGCCTACGCCGGCTCCGCTGTCTTCGCTGTCTCCGTCTCTGGTCCATGGCACATCGACGCTCCCGATCCGAGCCGCGCCAGGCGCCGCCGTCGCCGCCCTGCCCGCAGTTGTCTCCTCTGTGGCTTTTCTCGCCTTCTATGGCGAGAAAACGCCATCGGTGGCGGCCCGCTAAAAGATGAAATTTCCACCAATTGTGGGTCGGTCTCTGCCCGCGCCAGCGCCTCCCTAGATCCTCGGCAAACGACTCCAGAGCCCCGCTGCCCAGGCCCGGCGAGCCACCGCGAAGCACGCGGGACCGAAAACTTCCGGATTATCCGAAAAACCGGTCATATTCCGACGAAAAATCCATAGCCCGGCATACTTCGTGTAGCCTAGGTTTCGGATTAATCGCCGGAAAGCGCGTGCGACAGATCCGCAGGTGCGACCACGGCGACAACCCCCAAGAGCCAGCGTGTTGGGGGGTGCGGGGAGCGTGAGCGTCCAAGAACGGCTGCTGTACCAAGACCGACAGCTGACGATCAGTACGGCGGTGGCGCCGGGCCTGCCCGCCGTGCCGGCGGTCGCGCTGATCGGCGAGATCGACGTGACCAACAGCCGCGCGGTGGCCAGCACCCTGGCGAGTTGCCGCCAGGGCACCTACATCGTGGTCGACACAGGAGAGCTGACCTTCATCGACGTCTCGGGGCTGCGCGTGCTGGCGATGCCCGCGCTGCCACCCGCCGAGCGGTGGATCCGCCTGCGCAACGTCACGCCGTACCAGCGGCGCCTGCTGCGCATGCTGGACTGGTTCTACCAGCCGCCGAAGGACGTCAACGTCCCGCTGCAACAGGGCTGACGGAGACAGGGCCGACGGCGACGGGGCTGACGGTGACAGGGCTGACGGCGCCCGGCGGCCTGATGACCGCGGCCGAGGTGCCGAGCCCGGTGGGACCGTGGAAGCGCGGCAGCGGCGCCTGGTGGTGCCGCTGCAGCGACGGCTCGTCGTAGCGGAAGCAGCCCTGGTGCCAGTTGAGGATGCCGGCCAGCCAGTCGCCCAGCTCGGTCAGGAAGCCGTCGAGGTCGCGCCGCGCCTCCTCGCCGAGGCCGAAGTCGTCGCACACGATCGGCAGCTCGTTCGCCGCGATGTGCTCGAACTGCCGCACCCTCGAGGCCATCAGGTCGGCCACGATGCCGAGCGCGGTCGGGTAGTCGCAGCCGAAGAAGTTCTGGACGACGAGGATCGCGTTGTGCACCTCGCCCTCGTACTCGATCTCCTTCTGGTACGAGAACACGTCGTTGACCAGCGTGCCCGCGTCCATCATGGCGTTCTCCAGCGCCACCATCGGCCCGCTGGCGTAGAACTCGTCGGGGATCGACTTGGAGTGCCGCAGCCGGCTCAGGCTCATCGTGAGCTCCGAGCCGAACGTGTGCCGCCGCATCTCGATGTAGTCGACCGGGTCGGGGATGTGGTGGGCGATCTCGCCGGCTAGCTCCCACAGCCACGCCTCGCACATCGCCTCCACGGCCGCCCGCAGCCTGCGCCGGTCCTCCTGCGGCATCGGCCCCGCCGTACGCGCCCAGATGTCGGCCAGCGACCGCTCCAGCGCGTTGGCGGGCGCGGGGGCGGGCGTGCCGTCGAGCGGCATGAAGTCGCCGAACCTGGCGACCGCCGCCTTGGCGGCGGCCAGGTTGCGCGGGCGGCCGAAGACGACGGGGAAGTAGTCGTCGCCGTACGTCCCCCAGGCCAGCCAGGCGGAGGCCAGGTCGAGCTCCTCGGGCGTCGCGCCGGGATGCAGCCCCGCCGCGCACAACGGCAGGTCGTAGTCCACGAGCTTGGCCTCGTCCCAGACGGCGGGCCCGGCGACGCCGTGCGGCGGCTCCAGGATCCCCATCTCGCGGCACCAGGAGACCAGCTCGCGCCTGGCGCCGTCCAGGTGGGGTGACAGGCGCAGCTCGAACGGCACGTACAGGTCGGGGATCCGCGAAGGACCCACCGGCCGGTACGGCACGTGCGTGAACGAGCGCACCCGCTTGGCCCCCAGCAGGTCGATCACGGACGACATGCCGAGCGGCCGGCTCGCCCCCGCCCGCTCGTTCATGTAGCGGCTGGAGCGCATGTGCCACTCGTGCCCGCCCGCCTGCCAGTCCTGCAGCCCCTTCACGTACGCCGCGACGCCGGCCGCGCTGAGCGGGTCGATGCCGTGCTCCACGAACAGCGGCCCCAGCTCGAAGACCGCGGTGTGCTCGAACTGCTGCAGCCGCGAGGTCAGCAGGTCGTTGACCGCGTTCGCGGCCTCCTGCGTGGAGCAGCCGAGGAACTTCTCCAGCACCAGCACCCCGTTGCTCAGCTCGCCCTCGTCGGTGACCTCCCGCTGGTAGGAGAACAGGTCGTTGCGCAGGTGCACGGCGTCGGAGAAGGCGTCCTTGAGCACCCGCAGCGGCCGGGAGCCCGCGATCACGGCCGGCACCTCGGCGCCCACCGCGTGCTCGACCAGCCCGGCCGACCAGGGCGCGCCGCCGACCTTGCGGCGCATCTCGATGTACTCGACGGGGTTGGCGACGCGGCCCCTGTTGATGTTGGCCAGCTCCCAGAGCGACTCGTCCAGCAGGTTGCGGGTGCTCTCGGCGAAGCGGGCCCGCCAGTCGAGCGACATGCTCGGCACCGTACGCGGCCACAGGTCGGCGAGGCCCGCCTCCACCGGGTTCTCCGGCTCGGGGACGGTCAGGTCGAGCCCCATGGGCATGAAGCGGGCCAGCCGCGCGAGATACTCCTTGCCGCCCTTGAGGTCGCCGGTCCTTTTGAAGAACTCCAGGAAGTGGTCGTCGAAGAAGAAGACCCACACGTACCAGTCGGTGATCAGGCCCAGCTCTTCCGCGTCGCAGTCGGGATGCGTATAGGCGCACATCAGCGGATAGTCGTGGGCGTCGAGGTCGGCCTCCTCCCAGACGCCCGAACCTTCGAGCATGCCCATGTCGCGCGCCCACTGTCGGGAGTGCACGCGGGCCTCGTCCAAGTGGCGGTTGAGCCGGGCCGGATACGGCAGGTAGAAGTCCGGCAGTTCGAACGGCTGCGTCATGGTCGTCTCCTTCGCGTCGTCAACGGTTCGGGCGGCAAGCGGCCCCGCCCGCCACAGGTGGCGGACGGGGCCGTGGGACGGTCTAGCCGTTGCGGCCGAGCTCGACGTCCTCCAGCACGCCCAGCGCGTCGGGGACCAGGACGGCGGCCGAGTAGTAGACGCTGACCAGGTAGGAGATGACCGCCTTCTCGTTGATGCCCATGAACCGCACCGACAGGCTCGGCTGGTACTCGTCGGGGATGCCGGTCTGGTGCAGCCCGACGACGCCCTGGTTCTCCTGTCCCGTCCGCATCAGCAGGAACGACGTGGTGCGCGCGGCGGAGACGGGGATCTTGTTGCACGGGAAGATCGGCACGCCCCGCCAGGCCGGCACCCGGTGCCCGTTGACCTCGCTCTGCTGCGGGTAGACGCCGCGCTTGCTGCACTCGCGGCCGAAGGCGGCGATGGCCTGCGGGTGGGCGAGGAAGAACGAGGGCTCCTTCCACACCGTGGACAGCAGGTCGTCGAGGTCGTCGGGGGTGGGCGGGCCGGAGCGGGTGCGGATGCGCTGGCTGAAGTCGGCGTTGTGCAGCAGGCCGAAGTCGCGGTTGTTGACCAGCTCGTCCTCCTGCCGCTCGCGCAGGGCCTCGATCGTGAGGCGGAGCTGCTGGTCGAGCTGGCTCATCGGCTGGTTGTACAGGTCGGAGACCCGGCTGTGCACGCGCAGGACGGTCTGGGCGACGCTCAGCTCGTACTCGCGGGGGGTCTGCTCGTAGTCCACGAACGTGCCGGGCAGCTCGGCCTCGCCCGTGTGACCGGCGGACATGTTGATCGCGGCCTCGCCGTAGTCGTTCTGGGCGTGGTTCCCGCTGGTGCGCCAGGTCTCGACGTGCTCGCGCAGGGCGGGCGAGCGCTCGGCGACCTGCTCGTAGTCCTGCCTGGACAGCGTCAGCACGGTGGTGGCGGTCTTGGCGCGGGCGGTGAACTCGTACTGGCCGCCCTGGATGAGCACCTGCTCGCCGAGGTGGTCGCCGTCGGCCAGCACGCCGAGGTTCTGGTCGTCCCCGTACGCGCCCCGCCCGACCTTGGCCACCCGCCCGTGGGCGATCAGCACCAGCCGGTCCACCTCGGCGCCCTCGGCGACGATCTCCTCGCCGGCCGCGACCTCGCGCTGGGTGAACCGGTCGGCCAGCGCCTCCAGCACCTCCATGTCGTCGAAGCCGCGCAACATGGGCAGCTCGGTCAGCTCGGCCGGGATCACCCGCACGTCGGCGCCCGTGGTGCTGAAGGTGATCCGGCCATCACCCAGTGTGTACGTCAGTCGCCGGTTCACCCGGAACACACCACCCGAGCACTGGACCCACGGCAGCAGCCGCAGCAGCCAGCGGGAGGTGATCTCCTGCATCTGCGGCGGCGTCTTGGTCGTCGTCGCCAGCTGTTTGGCGGCATCGGTGCTGAGGCTGAGCTGACCGTTGCCGTTGGGGCTGCCGTTGCTCGGCGCGGTCGAGTGGGTCGTTTCTGTCATCGTGCACCACCAATCTGGATGTGCGGGCTAGCCGCGGTTGCGGGAGGTTCGGAGTTCGAGCGGAAGAGAGAACGTCAGGGTCTCCTCGGTCAGGGTCACCGGCTGGACGTCGGTGAACCCGCGGGCCGAGAGCCAGTCGAGTAACTCCGTGACCAGCGGCTCAGGCACGGACGCGCCGGAGCTGACCCCGACCGTGCGCACGCCGTCGAGCCAGCGCTCGTCGGCGTCGGAGGCCCGGTCGACCAGGTGGGCCGCGTCCGCTCCCGCGTTGACCGCGACCTCGACCAGCCGCCGCGAGTTGGAGGAGTTGGCCGAGCCGACCACGACCACCAGCTCGCACTCGGGCGCGATGCGCGCGACCGCCTCCTGGCGGTTCTGGCTGGCGTAGCAGATGTCGTCGCTGGGCGGATCGACCAGGCCGGGGAACCGCTCGCGCAGCCCTTCGACCGCCCGCATGGTCTCGTCCACGGCCAGCGTGGTCTGCGACAGCCAGCTCACCGGCTCCGAATCGTCCAGCTCCAGCTCCTCCGGCCGCGCCGGATCCATGACGTGGATGTGCTCGGGGGCCTCGCCCAGCGTGCCCTCGACCTCCTCGTGCTCGGCGTGCCCGATGAGCACGATCCGGTGCCCGGACTCGGCCATCCTGGCCGCCTCCTTGTGCACCTTCGTGACGAGCGGGCAGGTGGCGTCGATCGTCCGCAGGCCCCGCAGGCCCGCCGCCTCCTTCACCGCCGGGGCGACGCCGTGCGCCGAGAAGACGACCAGCGCCCCGTCGGGCACCTCGTCCAGCTCCTCGACGAAGACCGCGCCGCGCCTGGTCAGGTCGTCCACCACGAACGTGTTGTGCACGATCTGCTTGCGTACGTAGACCGGCGCTCCGAAGCGCCGCAGCGCCTCCTCCACCGTGACGATCGCGCGTTCGACGCCCGCGCAGTAGCCGCGCGGGGCGGCGAGAAGTACCCGTCCCATGTTGGGGATCCCCTCACTTGCTGCGATGTGCGAGCCGGTCGGCCATCTCGGCGAGCACGCCGGCCGCCTCTGGCTTGACCTGCGCCTCGCTCAGTGCCGACATGGCCTGGCGGACGCGGTCCTCGATCATGTCCTCGACCCTGGCCAGCGCGCCGGTGTCGATGAGGATGCGGCGCACCTCCTCGGCGCGCTCCTCGGTCAGCTCCGGGTTGCCGTGCCAGGTGCGCAAGTGGGCGAGCTGGGCGGGGGAGGCGTGCTGCACGGCGTGCGCGTACATCACGGTCTGCTTGCCCTCGCGCAGGTCGTCCAGCGCCGACTTGCCGGTCTCCGAGGCCGAGCCGAACGTGCCGAGCACGTCGTCGCGGAGCTGGAACGCCTCCCCGAGCGGCACCCCGAACCTGGAGTAGGCGTCGATCAGGTCGGACGGCGCCCCGGCGAGCGCGCCGCCGATCTGCAGCGGCCGCTCGACGGTGTACTTCGCGCTCTTGTAGCGGATCACGGTCAGCGCCTGCGCCTCGGTCGCGCCGGAGCGCAGCTGGGCGAGGACGTCGAGGTATTGGCCGCTGATGACCTCGGTGCGCATGGCGTCGAACAGGTGGTGCGCGGCACGCAGCCGCGCCGGGTCGATGCCGCAGGACGACAGCAGCGCGTCGGACCAGGCCAGGCTGAGCGTGCCGAGCAGGATGCCGCCGGCCCGGCCGAACGCCTCGGCGCCCGGACCGCGGTGCAGGTCGGACAGGCTGCGGTGCACGGTGGCCTGCCCGCGGCGCAGGTCGCTGCCGTCCATGATGTCGTCGTGGATCAGCAGCCCCGCGTGACACAGCTCCAGCGCGGCGGCGGCGCTGATGATCTCCTCGCAGTCGTCGCCGCCGGCGCCGCGCCAGCCCCAGTAGCACAGCTGGGGCCGCACACGCTTGCCGCCGCCGAGGATGAAGTCCGCCAGCAGGCCGTACGCGGCCTCGACCCCGGGGTCGGAAACCGGGTTGCCCCAGTCCTCGAGAAAGCCGCAGAGCCGCTGGTCGATGCGGGCACCAAGGGAGTGCAGCGGGAAGCTCACCGGCATACGCGCGGCCCTTCTGTCGTCCGTCACTACCCCTAGTTACTCACTGAATACGGAGTGTGTAAAGTAGCTTTTGCGGCCCAAGCTTTCTTTTGCCACAGCAGTCACACGGCCTGGGGATGTCATGAAGACGCTGCTGACTCACGTGTCCACCCCCGACGACCTGCGCGCCCTTCCGGCCGAGCTGCTGCCGGGGCTGGCCCGCGAGATCCGCGACTTCCTCATCGAGAAGGTGAGCGCGGCGGGCGGCCACCTCGGCTCCAACCTCGGCATCGTCGAGCTGACGATCGCGCTGCACCGGGTCTTCGACTCGCCGGACGACGCGATCGTGTTCGACACCGGGCACCAGGCGTACGTCCACAAGATCCTCACCGGCCGCCGCGACGCCTTCGACGGGCTGCGCGTGCGCGGCGGGCTGAGCGGCTACCCCAGCAGGGACGAGTCGCCGCACGACCACGTCGACAGCTCCCACGCCTCCACCGCGCTCGCCTACGCCGACGGCATGGCCAAGGCGCGCCGGCTGGCCGGCGAGGGCGGCCGTCCCGTGGTCGCGGTGGTCGGCGACGGCGCGCTCACCGGCGGCGTGGCCTGGGAGGCGCTCAACAACCTCGGCGCCGACCGCGGCCTGCCGGTCGTGATCGTGCTCAACGACAACGGCCGCTCCTACGCGCCCACGGTCGGCGGGTGGGCCGAGCACCTCGGCAGGCTGCGGGCCGCGCCCGGGTTCAGCGTGTTCGAGAGCCTCGGGCTGCGCTACCTCGGCCCGGTCGACGGCCACGACATCGCCGCCCTTGAGCAGGCGCTGCGCACGGCCCGCGAGCTGCGTACGCCGGTCGTGGTCCACTGCGTCACCCGCAAGGGCCGCGGCTACGGCCCCGCCGTGCAGGACCTCGACGAGCACCTGCACGCCATCCCGGCCTCCGACCCGGCCACCGGACAGCCGCTGTCACCGCCGCGCGGCACCTGGACGCACGCCTTCTCCCACCACCTGTGCGCGCTCGGCGAGCGCCGCCGTGACGTGGTCGCCGTCACCGCGGCGATGCCGGGGCCCACCGGGCTCGCGGCGTTCGGGCGGCGCTTCCCCGGGCGCATGTTTGACGTCGGCATCGCCGAGCAGCACGCCATGGCCTCGGCGGCCGGCATGGCGATGAGCGGGCTGCATCCGGTGGTCGCGATCTACGCCACGTTCCTCAACCGGGCCGTCGACCAGGTGCTGATGGACGTCGCGCTGCATCGGCTGCCCGTGACGCTCGTGCTCGACAGGGCCGGGATCACCGGGCCCGACGGGCCCAGCCACCACGGCATGTGGGACCTCGCGACGCTGGCGGTCGTGCCGGGGCTGCGGGTGGCCGCGCCGCGCGACGCCGTACGGCTGAGGGAGTTGCTGGACGAGGCGGTCGCCTGCGACGGGCCCACGGCGCTGCGGTTCCCCAAGGCGGCGGTCGAGGCGGAGATCCCGCCCGTCGGCAGCGTCGGCGAGGTGGACGTGCTGGCGTCGGGCGGTCAGGACGTGCTGCTGGTCGCGGTCGGCGCGATGGCCGGGCCGTGCCTGAGCGCGGCGGCGCTGCTGGCCGAGTCGGGCATCGGGGTGAGCGTGGTCGATCCGCGGTGGGTCATCCCGGTCTCCGCCGACCTGCGCAAGGCGGTCGGCGGCAGCCGGCTGGTGGTGACCGTCGAGGACGGCGTCGCCGCCTCGGGCGTCGGCGCGCTCGTCCGCCAGGTGTGCGCGCCCGGTCAGGGGATGCTCAACCTGGGGCTGCCGTGCGCGTTCATCGGCCAGGGCGGGCGCTCTGAGCTGCTGGCCGAGGCGGGGCTGACCGGCCAGGGCATCGCGCGGGCGGCCGGCGACGCCCTGCGCGCCCTCGACCGCACCTGACCCCGCCTCAAGCGGTGTGCGGTGGACGGCCCAGCTCGAAGGTCATGCCGTGGCTGCTCGCCGTCGTGGTCACCGGGCGGCGGAGCAGCTCGCTCGCGCGGTGCGCCACCTCCTGGAACTGGCGCTGCCGCTCGGGGGTGTCGGCGGACGCCAGGCGGACGGAGCCCTTCTGCGCGAGCTCCTGGGCCAGCCACTGCGCCATGGAGGTGTAGAAGCGCGCCTCCTCGTCGGCGTCGAGCGGGGCCGGCTGGACGCGGCCGGTCTCGGGCGCGGGACGGTGCACCGCGCGCGGCTCCAGGACGGATTCGCCGGCACGGGGCTCCAGGGGGTTCTCCATTGGTAGTCAGGGGCGCGGTGCCGTGAAGGCCCGGTTCCCCATCCCCCTTTCAATTCCGTACGTGCGGTTTTCCCGCATACGGCTTACCGAT
>NZ_JBFAQA010000033.1:0-120993 GCF_040677005.1 Nonomuraea sp. NPDC049421 | reverse complement strand
CGCCTACCAGGCGCCCCTGGGGAGTGGGGTGCCGGGGCAGGGGGTGGCGTACTGGGTGCCGCCTGGCTCGGCCCGGAGCCGTTACGTCGGGTAGGTCGTGGCGGGTTCTGGGCGGTGGACGCCTCGGGGGCGGTAGCCGAGGGTGTCGGAGAGGCCGAGGTAGTCGGCGAGCAGCCAGATGATGGCGAGCCACATCTCCGTGCCCTGCAGGCCGGGGGTGCGGGTGGGGCCGGTACCGGTGGTGAGGGCGAAGCTGAGGCCGGCGCCGTCCTGCCAGCCGCCCAGGGCGCGGTTCAGGTGGTCCCTGGCCCAGGACTCGCCCTCCGCGCGCCGGTGGCCCGTCTGGCGGCCGGTCAGCCAGAGCGGGTGGATGACGTCGAGGACGTTGCAGGCGTTGCCGGTGTCAGGGCCGAAGTAACGGGGATCGCGAGCGTGGGCGAGCACGGTGTCCACGGCCCGTTCGGGGTACGGCAGCGGCAGCCCGAACTGCGCGTACGTGCCGCGCGTGAGCCGGTAGAAGCCGTTGACCACGTGCAGCCGGCCCGCGTCGGAGTCCGGCTCGCCCCACATCCCGTGCGTCGGCCTGCACCGGGTGAGCAGCCAGCCGTACAGGGTCTCCAGCTGGGGGCCGGTCAGCCCGAAGTCGGTGAGGTTGCGGTGGAGGCCGGTGCCGATGGCGTCCACGACCGAGCCGGCCGTCCAGGCGCCGCGCGCCCAGTCGAGGCCGTCGAGCAGCGCGATGAGGTCGGCGGGCGGCAGCTCGGAGATGGCTCTGATGGGGTGGCGGAAGCGGATGCCGAGCAGGTCGAGCGCGTAGCCGACGGACAGGATGTGGTACGCGGTGACGCCCTCAAGCTCCAACCCGCCCTCACCGGCCGCTTCGCCGAGGGCCTCATGTCCACCGACGGCCCCAGCGTCAGCACCCTTCCCGCCGACGGCCCCCTTTCCGCTGGTGGTCGCCTCGGGGGAGCCGGGGGCGCCGATCTCTGGGACGAGGCCGGTGGCGGGGTCCTGGCGGTCTCGGAGGAAGGCGATGATCTCGTCGCGGCCGGGGGTGGGTGGCGGGCCGCCGAGCAGCAGGTCGGCGATCTCGACGGCGTCGGCCCAGGCTCGCACGGTGGGCTCGGCGCCGGGGCGGTCCACGTAGCGCTCGCCGGTCCAGCAGCGGGCCAGCACGTCGTGCGCCTGCTCCCTGGCCCGCTCAGCGAACGCGACCAACCGCCCTTCCAGGTCACGCGGATCAACGGACCGTCCCTGCCGGTCGGTCGGTGTGGCAGGGCGCGGGGGTTGGTTGCGGGGGGTGCGGCGGTCGCGGATCGCGCGGGCCGGGTTGCCGGCGACCATGGCCCAGGCCGGTACGTCCTTCGTGACGACCGAGCCGGCGCCGATGACGGCGTGGTCGCCGATCGTGACGCCGTCGAGGACGACGACGTTGGAGCCGATCCACACGTCGTCGCCGATGCGGATGCCCTCGCTGGTGATGGGCTGGCGGAAGACCTCACGGTCGGGGGCGGTGCCGTGGTTGAAGCCGAGCAAGGAGGTGTGGGCGCCGATCCGTACGGCGTCGCCCAGCGCGATCGTGCCCCGGACGACGGCGTACGGGTTGACGGTGCAGTCGCGGCCCATGGAGACGTCGCCGGTCACGTACGCGTGCGCGGCGAGGTAGCAGAAGTCCCCCATGCGCAGCCGTTCGGTGTGCACGGCGGCCAGCGGCGAGATGTACACCTTGCCCGCCGCCTCCAGCCCGATCTCCGAGCGCAGCCCGGCGACGTGGGCCTCCTGGGCGCGGCGGTCGTCGTCGGTGGCGTGGTCCCAGTAGAGCCACGGACGGAAGTCGAACGTCATGTCATTCCTCTCAGGGGCGCACCGGGGTCAGCGTCATCGACCAGCTGTAGGGGCGGACCTTCAGCCGGTACCGCTCGGGCAGCGCGGGCCCGCACGACGCGCTGCCGATGCCCTGCTGGCCGTGGTCGAGGTTGAGCCACACGCGACCGGAGTCGGTGAGGTCGTGCGGGTGGCGGGCGGCCCGCAGTGCCTCGCTGGTCCAGCGGCGGGCGGTGAAGTTCACGTGCGGCTCGCCGTCCACGCGCAGGGTGGGCAGTCCGTCGCCGTTCACCTCCAGCCAGCGGGTCTCGACGTGGTTGCCGTTCTCCTGGGGGACGACGTACGGGGTCTGCAGCGCCTCGATGGAGCTGCGGAACCGGCCGACGCGGGCGGCGGCGCGGCTGTCGGCGTACGACTCGCCCGGCCCGAGCCCGAACCAGGTGACGTCGGTGTAGCCGCCGGGCAGCGCGAACCTGGTGCCCATGCGAGGCGGCGTCACCGTCAGGTGGCCGTAGGCGGTGTCGTCCCAGTCGCCCACGGGGTCGGCGTCGATCCGCAGGTGGAGGATGCCGTCGTCGAGCAGCCGATAGGTGTACGCGGTACGGAAGCCCAGGGTGCGGGTGGCGGGACCGCTGCGGCCGTGGACGACGAGGGTGCGTTCGTCGGGACGTTCCAAGGTGGCGGTGCGGTGCAGGAACCTGTCGACGCCGACGGCCTCCCAGTCGGCGGCCAGCGCGTTGGCGCCGCCCAGGCCGTGGTCGTTCTCGATGGGAGCGCGCCACACGTCGAGGACGGGCCCGTCCAGCTCGACGTCGCCGAGCCGGGCCAGCCGCCCGGTCCTGCCGTCGAACACCGCCGCCCCCAACCGCACCTCCCCCGCGCGCCCGCCGGCGCCCGGCACCGCATCAGGGGCGGGGCTCAGAACAGGGCTCAGAACAGGGCTCGGGGCAGGGCGCCGGCGGGTGGTGGTGCCCAGGTGGGTCTGGGTGAAGGCGATCACGTGGCCGGCCGGTGCCCAGCGGGTCTCCTCGGCCAGGACCGCCTCCACCGTGAGCCAGGTCTCGCCGTCCCCGCCGGCCTCGGCCGAGGGCAGCGGGACCCGTACGGACGAGCGGGCCGGGCAGTGCGGCACGGAAAGCGTCCCGGAGGCGCCGCGCACCCCGTCGCTCTCCACGAACCACCGGAAGGCCAGGTGATCGAGCGCGGCGAAGTCGTACTTGCTGGTGACGACCAGCTCGCCGCCGGCGACCTCCATCGCCACCGGCTCGATGGCCTTGCTCAGTTCCAGCAAGCCCGGGGACGGCGTGCGGTCGGGGAAGAGCAGTCCGTCGAGGCAGAAGCGTTCGCCGTTGGGGCTGGCGTCGATGTCGCCGCCGTGCCGGTAGTAGCGGCGGCCGAGCGCGTCGCGCCCCGCCAAGCCGTGGTCGATCCACTCCCACACGAACGCGCCGCAGAACCGCTCGTACGACTCCAGGATCCGCTGGTAGTCCACCAGCGACCCGGGCCCGTTGCCCATGGCGTGCGCGTACTCGCAGAGCAGGAACGGCAGCTCGCGCCGCCGCACGTCGTCCGGCGAGCCCGGCTCGACGCCCGCGGGAGTCTCCTCCTTGCGCTGCCCGATGCGCTCCAGGGTGTCCTGGGCCGGATACATGAGGCTGTAGAAGTCGGAGTGCCGGTAGGAGGGGTCGCGCTCGTAGTGCAGCGGCCTGGTGGGGTCGCGCTCGCGGATCCACTCCTCGATGTCGCCGAACGTGGCGCCGCCGCCGCTCTCGTTGCCCAGCGACCAGATGATGACGCTGGGGTGGTTCTTGTCGCGCTCGACCATGCGCCGGGCCCGGTCGAGCAGGGCGTCGCGCCACATGGGCTCGGCGGGCGGGTTGCCCTCCCAGCCGGCGTAGATGAAGCCGTGCGTCTCGATGTCGCACTCGTCCACGACCCACAGGCCGTACTCGTCGCACAGCCGCAGGAACTCGGGGTGCGGCGGGTAGTGGGAGGTGCGGACGGCGTTGACGTTGTGCCGCTTCATCAGCTCGATGTCGCGGATCATGGCGGCGCGGTCGAGCGAGCGGCCGCGGTCGGGGTCGTGCTCGTGCCGGTTGACGCCGCGCATGAGGATGGGCCTGCCGTTGACGAGCAGCCGCCCGCCGGCGATCTCGACGGTCCTGAAGCCGACGGCGAGGTCGATGGTCTCACCGGCGGCGGTGAGCGTGCCGCGGTGGAGGCAGGGGTCCTCGGCGCTCCACGGGCGCACGCCCGGCACGGTGACCTGCTCGCCGGTGGGGATGGCGAGGCCGAGCGCGGGCAGCTCGACCAGTCCCGGGGCGT
Source organism: Nonomuraea sp. NPDC049421 (assembly GCF_040677005.1). NCBI lineage: Bacteria > Bacillati > Actinomycetota > Actinomycetes > Streptosporangiales > Streptosporangiaceae > Nonomuraea > Nonomuraea sp. NPDC049421. Next base: position 116,844 of record NZ_JBFAQA010000033.1, on the reverse strand, counting down.
CGGCGGTGACGAGCAGGGTGCCGGCGCCGTCGCGGTAGGAGGCGTGCACGGTGAAGTCGTCGATGCCGCCTTCGGGCCGTGACAGCAGCTCGACGTCGCGGAAGATGCCCGGCAGCCACCACATGTCCTGGTCTTCGAGGTAGCTGCCGGACGACCAGCGGTGCACGCGGACGGCCAGCACGTTGCCGCGCTGGCGCAGCCGCCCGGTGACGTCGAACTCGAACGGCAGCCTGCTGCCCTTGGAGTGGCCGAGCAGCTCGCCGTTCAGCCAGACCGTGCCGCAGGAGTCGACGCCCTGGAAGCGCAGCACGTCCCGCGCCGCCGGCCAGCCGGCGGGCAGGTCGAAGCGCAGGCGGTAGTCGCCGGTGGGGTTGTCGTCCGGCAGGTACGGCGGGTCGATCGGGAACGGGTAGGCGGTGTTGGTGTAGAGGGGCCGGTCGTGGCCTTCCAGCACCCAGTGCGACGGCACCCTGATGCGTTCCCAGCCGCTGTCGTCGAGTGCGGGGTCGGGGAGGCCGGGGCCGGTGCCCGCGGCGGTGCCGGAGAGCAGGAAGCGCCACTGCCCGTTCAGTGAGAGCCTGGGGGCGTCGGAGACGAAGTCCGCCCGGGGTGCCCGCCGCCCGGTGCCTGGCCCTGGGTCCTCGTGGAAGTCGGCGTGGAAGTCGGCGATCACGTACGTCCCTCCGGAGGGGTGAGACAAAACGTTTTAACCCTAATATCCCGGCCCCGACGACACCAGACCTTCCGTGCATTGACATAAGGCCGTGAATAAATATATCATCTGGTAAATCGTTTTAAGATCATTGGGTAACTCCATGACGCCTTCACCCCCGAAGAGTCCGACCCACGTCCGCTTCGGCACCGCGTACTACTGGGAGTACCAGCGGGCCCCCGATCTGCGGCGCGACCTCGACCTCATGGCCCAGGCGAAGATCGACACGATCCGCGTCGGCGAGTCCGTCTGGTCCACCTGGGAGCCGCGCGACGGTGTCTTCGACCTCGGCTGGCTGACGCCCGTCCTCGACGGCGCGCACGAGCGCGGCATGAAGGTGCTGCTCGGCACCCCCACCTACGCCATCCCGCCGTGGTTGCAGCGCAAGCACCCCGAGCTGGCGATCGAGCGCGCCGACGGCCGCCGCGTGCTGTGGGGCGCGCGCCAGGAGATCGACTTCACCTCCCCCACCTTCCTGCGGTACGCCGAACGCGTCATCCGCCAGGTCGTCGGCCACCACGGCGGCCATCCCGCCGTGCTCGGCGTGCAGCTCGACAACGAGCCCGGCCTGCACCTGATCCACAACGAGCCGGTGTTCGAGCGGTTCAAGGCGTGGCTGGCCGACCGGTACGGCGACGCCGACCGGCTCAACGAGGAGTGGGGCCTGACGTACTGGTCGCACCGGATCGGCGGCTGGGACGAGCTGTGGCCGCCGGCCGGCAACACCACCCCCTCCTACGACCTGGCCTGGCGGCGCTTCCAGGCCGAGCTGACCACCGAGTTCATCGCCTGGCAGGCCGGTCTGGTGCGCGAGCTGGTGCCGGAGGATCGCGAGCTGACCACGTGCCTGGCCTACCAGCGGCCGGCGCTGCACGACGTCCAGCTCTCCGAGCACCTGACGGTCACCAGCGGCAACGCCTACTACCTGCCCCAGGACCACCTCGTCCTGGACCCCGGTGACGCGCCGATCGAGGTCACCTGGTTCAGCACCACCCCGGAGGGCCTGTTCCAGGCAGGCGACCGCATGTACGCCTCCCAGGGCCGCCGCTTCTGGGTGACCGAGACGAACGCCACGTCGATCGCCGGTTCCCAGCTCAACCTCACCCCGTACGACGGGCAGCTCCGCCAGGCGGCGTGGGCCCTGGTGGCGCGCGGGGCGGAGATGATCTCGTACTGGCACTGGCACACTCTGCCGTACGGCGCGGAGACGCACTGGGGCGGCATCCTCGGGCACGCGCTGGAGCCGGGCCGCGTCTACCGCGAGGTCGCGGCGCTCGGCGCGGAGCTGGAGCGGGCGGCCGGCGACGTGGCGGGGCTGACGCCGGACGCCGACGTCGGGTTCCTCTACTCGCACGAGAGCAAGTGGGCGCTGTCCTTCCAGCCGCCGCTCACGCTGGACGGGCGCAACCCGGACAAGGACGCCTACGAGCGGATCGTGGCCACGTTCTACCGGGGCGCGTCGGACGCGGGTCTGCAAGCCGCCTTCGTCCCGCCCGCATTGGTCAATCGTTTGCCCATCGTCGTGGCGCCCGCCTTCCACTGCCTGCCGGACGCCGTGGCCGAGGCGCTGACCTCGTACGTCGAGGGCGGCGGCCACCTCATCCTGACGTTCCTCACCGGGTACGCCGACGAGGAGGCGCAGGCCCGTACCGAGATCGCGCCCGGCCCGCTGCGCGACCTGGCCGGCGTGCGGTACCTGGAGTTCGCCACGCTGCCCGACCCGCTCCCCCTGCACGGGCTCGGCGTCCAGGACGTGGCCAGGCACTGGGCCGACGCGCTGGAGCCCGAGGGCGCCGAGGTGCTGGCCCGCTACGACCACCACCACTACGGCCGCTGGCCCGCCATCACCCGCAACCGCGCCGGCGCCGGCACCGTCACCTACGTCGGCACCCTCCCGGGCCGCGCCATGACCGCCGAACTGTTCCGCCAGGCGAGCGCGGGCCTGAGCCGGGCGAGCGCGGCTGGAGGACCGGCAAGCGCCGCTGGGGGCCGGGCGAGCGCGGGCCTCGGCGCGAAGCCGCTGGTGGTGGCGGGCGAGCCGCGGGTCACGGTCCGGTCGGCGGTCAACGCCCGGGGTGAGCGCCTGTGGTTCGTCCACAACTGGTCCCATCGCGCGAGCACCGTGACCCTCACCGCCCAGGCGACCGAGGTCACCGGCTCCCGCGACCCGCTGCCGCCGGGCCCGCTGCGCCTGGCGCCCTTCGACGTGCGAGTGGTGAGATGACCCGATTCAGACCTGACTGGGAGTCGTTGCGCACCCACCGGATCCCGGAGTGGTTCGGTGAGGCGAAGTTCGGCATCTGGTCGCACTGGGGCCCGCAGTCGGCAGGCCGCTCAGGCGACTGGTACGCCCGCCACCTCTACGGCATGCAGCCCTGGTCAGAGCCCTGGGAACACAAGAGGGCCACCAGGCAGCACGAACACCATCGCGCCCACTTCGGCGGGGGCGGCGCGAAGGACCTGTTCCCCCATTGGCGGGCCGAACGCTTCGACCCCGACGAGCTGATCGACCTCTACGTGACAAGCGGCGCCCGCTACTTCGTGGCGCTGGCCACCCACTGCGACAACTTCGACCTGTGGGACTCGAAGCTGCACGGCTGGAACGCCACCCGCGTCGGCCCCCGCCGCGACGTCGTGGGCGCCTGGGAGAGCGCCGCGCGGGCGGCCGGCCTGCCGTTCGGCATGAGCTTCCACCAGAACTGGACGTGGCGCTGGCTCGACGTGGCCCACGGCAAGGACCCGGAGACGGGCGAACCGTACGACGGGAGGCTGACCGCCGCCGACGGCGCCGGCACCTGGTGGGAGGGCCTCGACCCGGCGCAGCTCTATCCGGAGCGGCACGAGCCGGGCGCCAAGCCGCCGGTGAGGGTGGCGGAGCGCTTCTACGCCCGCGTCCGCGAGGCGCTCGACCGCTACCGCCCCGACCTGGTCTACCTGGACGACGGCCGGCTGCCGTTCGACGAGGGCAGCGTGGTGGAGTCGGAGCCGGTCAGCGCGGCGGGCCTGGAGCTGCTGGCCCACTACTACGACACGTGCCCGACCGGCGGCATCGTCACGATCAAGGACGTCCCGGACGCCGACCGCACGGCCGTGGTGCTCGACAGCGAGCGCCGCCAGCTCGACACCGCGCAGCCGTACCCGTGGCAGTTCGACACCAGCGACGGCGAGTGGTTCGACTGCGCGGACGACGACCCGATGTTCCACCCGCGCAAGAGCGCGCACCAGGTCATCCACACCCTGATCGACGTGGTGAGCAAGAACGGCTGCCTGCTGCTGAACGTGCCGCAGCGCGCCGACGGCACGGTGGACGAGCGGGCCCGCGAGCTGCTGGCCGGGGTGGGCGGGTGGCTGCGGGTGTGCGGCGAGGGCGTGTACGGCACCACGCCCTGGGTGCGCGCCGCCGAGGGCTCGACCGGGATGGGCGCGACCAAGGGCTACGAGGGCTACAACGAGGCCGACCGCGCCTACGGGCCCGGCGACATCCGCTTCACCCGGCGCGGCGAGACCGTCTACGCCACGCTGCTGGCCTGGCCCAAGGACAGGACGGCGGTCATCACCAGCCTGGGCACGTCCGCGGGCCTGCTGCGCCGCCGCCCGCAGCGGGTCGAGCTGCTGGGGCACGGCCCCGTCTCCTGGCGGCTCACCCCTGACGCGCTGCGCGCCGACCTGCCGCCCGTGCCGCCGACCACCGCCGCCTACATGTTGAAGATCACCTGAGGAGTGTCCCCGTTGCCGACGAACCTGCGAACGTGTGACCTGACCGACCCCCTCGGCATCGAGGCCACCCGTCCCGTCCTGAGCTGGCGGCTGACCGGCGCCGCCACGCAGACCGCCTACCACGTCCGCGTGGACGGCCTGTGGGACAGCGGCGAGGTCGAGTCCGCCGGCCAGCGCGTGGTGTACGGCGGCGCGCCGCTGGCGAGCAGGACCGCCGCGCGCTGGCAGGTCAGGACGCGCGACGAGGCCGGCCACTGGTCGGAGTGGAGCGAGCCGGCCCGTTTCGAGCTGGGCCTGCTGGAGCCGGGCGACTGGACGGCGTCCTGGATCACCCACCCCGACTGGTACGACGAGGGCGGCGACCCGCGCGCCGGCGAGGGCCGCCCGCTGCCGCTGCTGGCCGGCGAGTTCACCGCGTCGGGAGGGGTGACGCGGGCCCGCCTCTACGTCGCCGGGCTCGGCGTCTACGTGGCCTCGCTGAACGGCTCCCCGGTGACGGACGCCGTGCTGGAGCCGGCGTACACGGACTTCACCCGGCGGGTCGCGTACGCCGTGCACGACGTGACGGCGCTGCTGCGGGACGGGCGCAACGCGCTCGGGCTCGTGCTCGGCCCCGGCATCGCGCACGTGTTCCCGCACCAGGACCGCTACATGAAGTTCTACGGCTCGAAGGCGGCGCCGAAGGCGATCGCGCAGCTGGAGGTGCGCTACGCCGACGGCCGCGAGGAGCGGTTCCGCACGGACGCCGGCTGGCTCGCCGGCGAGGGCCCGACCACCCGCTCCCACTGGTACGGCGGCGAGGATCACGACGCCCGCCTGGAGCTGCCCGGCTGGGACGTCCCCGGCGCTGACCGCTCCGGCTGGCGGCCCGTGGTGGCACTCCCCGACGCGACCGGCACGCTGCGGGCGCGGGCCTGCCCGCCGATCCGGGTCACCGAGGAGCTGCCGGCGGTGGAGAAGCTGACGGCCACCGACGGCACGCCGGTCTTCGACGTGGGCACGGTGATCGCGGGCTGGGCGGAGCTGCGGCTCGACCTGCCGGCCGGGCGCTACCTGCGGCTGGTGCCGGGCGACCAGCTCGACGGGTTCGGCCGGGTGATCCAGTCGAAGCCGACGACCGGCGCGCCGATCTTCAACACGTACGTCACCAAGGAGGGCCCGCAGCGCTGGCGCCCGAGCTTCCGCTACGACGGCTTCCGCTACGTCGAGGTGCAGGGCCTGCCCGAGGAGGTGGGCCGCGAGGCGCTGGCGGGGCTGGTGCTGCGCGCGGACAACGACGTGATCGGCCGGTTCGAGACCTCCGACCCGCTGCTCGACGACATCCACCGGATCATCGACCGCGCGGTGCGCGGCAACATGTACAGCGTCCTGACCGACTGCCCGCACCGGGAGAAGCTGGGCTGGCTGGAGCAGACCCACCTGCTGTTCGACGTGGTGGCCTACAACTACGACGTGGCCGCGTACCTGCGTGAGCTGCTGGTCACCATCGCCGAGGCGCAGACGTCCGATGGCCTGGTGCCGGACATCGCGCCTGAGTACCTCGTCTTCGACGGTGCCTTCAGGGACGACCCGAACTGGGGCGGCGCGATGGTGCGCATCCCGTGGCAGATGTACCGCTGGTACGGCGACACCTCCGCGCTGGAGCGGCACTACGACGCGATGGCCCGCTACATCGGCTACCTGACGGGCAAGGCCGACGACGGCATCCTGCGGCACGGGCTGGGCGACTGGTTCGGCCTGGACGACACCACGCAGGTGCCGCTGGTGTCCACGTGGGGCTACTGGCGGGCGGCGGGCACGCTGGCGCGGGCGGCCGAGGTGCTGGGCCGCGACGACGACGCCAAGCGGTACAAGGCGCTGACGGATGCGATCTCGGCCGCGTTCACCGGCGCGTTCCTCAAGGACGGGCGGTTCGGCGGCGGCGGGCAGGCCTCGCAGGTGTTCGCGCTGGACATGGGCGTCGTCCCGGCCGAGCTGGTGCCGGGCGCGCTGGACGAGCTGAGCGCGGCCGTGCGGGCGGGCGAGATCACGGTCGGCGAGGTCGCGCTGCCCGCGCTCTACCAGGTGCTGACCAGGGCGGGCCGGCACGACGCGCTCTACGGGTTCGCCACCTCGACCAGCCACCCGAGCTACGGCTACCAGGTGCGCAACGGGGCCACCGCGCTCACCGAGGCGTGGGACGGCCCGACCCGCGGCCTGTCGCAGAACCACTACATGCTGGGCGCCATCGACGCGTGGTTCTACCGGGGGCTCGGCGGCATCGGGCAGGCGCCGGGCTCGGCCGGGTTCCGGAAGCTGCTGATCGCGCCGGCCGCACCCGGCGACCTGGCGTCCGTGACCGCCCGGACCGCGACCCCGTACGGAGAGGTCGGCGTGGCCTGGCAGCGGGCGGACGGCGCGTACGACCTGGAGGTCGAGGTGCCGCCGGGCTCGACGGCCGAGGTGCGGCTGCCCGATCTCGGCGCGGCGCGGGCGCCCGACGCCGCCCAGGCTGTCGGCGAGCGCGCCTGGGAGGTCCCGGCGGGCCGGTGGACGTTCGGGGCACGGCGATGACCGGATATGACGGAAGCCGGCTGCGCACCCCGTACAAGGCGGACCGGCTGCTCATCGGCCCGTCGGGCGTTCCGGGCGCGTTCGACGCGTTGTTCGTGGACTGCCCGTTCGTCTGCTCCGACGGCGGCGAGTACCTCATGACGTACGTCGGCTTCGACGGCACCGGCTACCAGACCGCGCTGAGCCGCTCGCGCGACCTCACGACGTGGACTCCGGGCGAGGTGGTGTTCCCCCGCGACCCCGATCACCCCTATCGCCGCTACAACTCCGCGCTCACCTCGATCGTGCGCGACAACAGGCTCGGCTCCGACGGGCAGGTCACCTGGCAGGACGGGCAGGCCGTGGGCACCTACCACGCCTACCCGGAGGCGGGCATGGAGTCGGGCGCGGCGATCATCGGGTTCGTGGTCAGCGACGACCTGCGCACCTGGAAGGACGCGGGGTCGGTGCTGCGGCCGCAGGACGGCGGGGCGTGGGAGCGGGGCGGCCTGTACAAGTCGTGGCTGCTCCGCCACGACGGCCTCTACTACTGCTTCTACAACGCCAAGAACCGCACCTATGACGGCTGGCGCGAGCAGATCGGCTACGCCGTCTCCCCCGACCTCCGGCGCTGGGAGCGCCCCAGCCCGCTGCCGGTGGTGCCGAACGGCGGCCAGGGCGCGTTCGACGAGCGCTTCGCCTCCGACCCGTGCGTGCTGCGCGACGGCGGCTGGTGGGTGATGTTCTACTTCGGGCTCTCCTTCGACGGGCACGCCCGCGAGGGGTACGCGGTCTCGCGCGACCTGCGGACCTGGGAGAAGGGCTCCGAGATCCTCGTGGACGTGGGCCCGCCCGGCAGCGTGGACGACACGTACGCGCACAAGCCCGCCGTCGTGGCCCATGACGGTCGCCTGCACCACTTCTACACGGCGGTGCGGCGGGCGGAGCCGTACCTGGTGGGCGAGCACCGCATGACCGAGCACAGGGGGGTCGGCGCGGCATGGGCATGAGCAGGCGCGCGGCGCTCAGGACGCTCGGCGCGGCCGGGCTCGCCGCGCTGACCGGCTGCACCGTGGTGGACGGCGGCCCGCCGCCGAACACGCAGGGCCTCAGCAAGAAGCCCGCCCCCGGCCGGCGCACGAACATCACCTTCTACAACCTGTTCGGCGGCGTGGACGGGCAGGGCTGGGTGGAGCTGGCCACCCGGTTCGAGTCGGTGCAGGACGAGATCGGAGTCGAGGTCGTCTACGCGCCCACGACCGGCCAGGGCGAGCAGCAGAAGCTGCTGGTCTCGATCGCCGCCGGCGACCCGCCCGACCTCGCGCAGGTGATCCCGTTTCAGGTGCCGCAGTGGGCCGAGCTGGGCATCATGACCGACCTCACCGACCTCGTCCACCAGGCCGGGCTGGGCGAGAAGGACTTCCTGCCGGCCGTCTGGCGCGGCATGCGGTGGGACGACCGGATCTGGCAGCTCCAGTGGGACGTCGACCCGAACTTCCCCTTCTACTGGAACAAGCAGCTGTTCGAGCAGTGCGGGCTCGACCCCGAGCGACCGCCGCGCACGATCTCCGAGGTGGACGAGTTCTCCCGGGCCATCAACCAGGTCGGCGGGGCGGGCGCCTCCCGCGTCGGGACCGTGCCGTGGCAGGTGGCCGGGTTCGCCAACGCCGCCTTCACCTGGGGGTTCGCCTTCGGCGGGGAGTTCGTGGACCCGGCGAGCGGCCAGGTGACGCCCGACGACGAGCACATCGTGGCCGCCGTCGAGTGGATGGCCCGCTACGCGAAGTCGCTGGGCGGCGCCGACCGGCTCAACGTCGCGCCACCGACCCTGCAGATGAACCCGTTCGGGTACGGGCACATGGGCATGGCCGCGCTCGGGCCGCGCAGCGTCAGCCAGATCCTGGAGGCGGTGCCGGACTTCTCGTACGGCTCCACGCTGCTGCCGTACCAGCCGCCCGGCGCCACGAAGCCGGGCACCGGCACGTGGATCGGCGGGTGGGGCGCGTTCATCCCGTCGGAGGCGCGCAACCCGGAGGCGGCGTGGGAGTTCCTGCGCTGGTTCGCCGCCACGCCGGAGGGCACCCAGGCCGAGTTCGACACCGTGAACTACCCGCCCGGCTACCTCGGCTCGCCCGCGCTGGAGAAGATGCGGGCCGACCCGATCCTGCGGCCCTCCTACGACGCGATGCTCGCCGCGACCAACATCAAGCCGTCGCTGCCGGAGACCAACTACTTCAGCCAGCAGCTGGAGATCCACGTGGCCCGCGCGGTGTACGGCGAGGTCTCCGCGCTGGAGGCGCTGCGGACGGTGAAGGAGAACACCCGCAGGGAGGCCGCCCGCTTCAAGAACCAGATGGGGCTGTAGGACCATGCGCAGAAACGTCCTGTGGGGGCTGGTGTTCACCTCTCCCGCGATCATCGGGTTGCTCTGGTTCACCGCCTATCCGGTGCTGGCCTCCCTGTACTACAGCTTCACGTCGTACACGATGGTCAACCCGCCCGAGTGGATCGGCCTGGCCAACTACGGCGACCTGCTGACCGACCAGGTGTGGTGGTCGTCGCTGTGGAACACGCTGGTCATCGTGCTGTGGTCGGTGCCGCTCGGCATCGTCGTGGCGCTCGGCCTCGCGCTGCTGCTGAACCTCGGCGTCGGCGGGCAGCCGGTCTACCGGACCGTGTTCTACCTGCCGACGATCGTGCCCGCGGTGGCCTCGGCGGTGCTCTGGATGTACATCTTCGATCCGCAGTACGGCCTGCTGAACGACGCCCTGGCCAAGGTCGGCGTCACCGGCCCCGGCTGGCTGTCCGACCCCGGCTGGGCCAAGCCGGCGCTGATCGTGATGAGCGCGTGGGGCGTCGGCAACCTCATGGTCATCATGCTCGCCGGGCTCCAGGACGTGCCGGCCGCGCTCACCGAGCAGGCCGCCACCGACGGCGCGGGCCTGCTCGCCAGGTTCCGGCACGTCACGCTGCCCTACCTCAGCCCGCACATGCTGTTCGCGCTGGTCACGGGGCTGATCGGCGGGTTCCAGTTCTTCACGCCGGTGTACGTCATGACGGGCGGCACCGGCAACCCGGCGGGCTCGACCCTGGTGTCGGGCCTGTACCTGTACCAGAACGCGTTCCAATACTTCAAGGTCGGCTACGCGTCGGCGATCGCGTGGGTGCTCTTCGCGATCGTCGCCGCCCTCACCGTCGCCACGTTCCGGCTGGTGGGCCGCCGCGTCTACTACGGAGGCCGATGATGTACCCGCGGCTGCTCCAGGGGATGGCCAAGCACGCCGTCCTGATCACGCTGAGCATCGTGTTCCTGCTGCCGTTCGTGTGGATGGTGACGGCCTCGCTGAAGACGGTGGACGTGCTCAACGCCTTCCCCGTCGTCTGGTTCCCCGACAAGATCACGTTCTCGAACTACCTGGACGGCCTGCAGGTCTTCCCGTTCGTGCGCTACTTCGTCAACACCATGGTCGTCTGCGCGTTCTCGATGGTGGGGGCGGTGCTGTCGAGCTCGTTCATCGCGTACGGGCTGGCCTGCATCGAGTGGCCGGGCCGCAACGTCGTCTTCGGCGCGCTGCTGGCGACCATGATGATCCCGTTCTACGTGACGATGGTGCCGCTGTTCTCGCTGTTCCGCGAGATGGGGTGGACGAACACGTACCTGCCGCTGATCGTGCCGCACTTCTTCGGCGGGCCGCTGTTCGTCTTCCTGCTGCGCCAGTTCTTCCGCGGCATCCCCCGCGACCTGCTCGACGCCGCCCGCGTGGACGGCGCCGGCGAGCTGCGCATCTACGCGCGGATCGTGCTGCCGCTGGCCAAGCCGGCGCTGGCGGCGGTCGCGCTGTTCCAGTTCCTCGCGGCCTGGGGCGACCTGCTCGGGCCGCTGATCTACCTGTCCGACTCCGACATGTACACGCTCTCGCTGGGCCTGACCTACTACTCGACCCAGTACTCCACCCAGTTCGGGCCGCTGATGGCGGCGAGCACGGTCATCCTCATCCCGGTCATCGTGCTGTTCTTCCTGGCCCAGCGCACCTTCATCCAGGGCATCACGCTCACCGGCGTGAAGGGCTGAACCCCCCGCTTCGATCCGGAGGACATCGATGCAGCACTCCCGCAGGACGTTCCTGGGCGCCGCGCTCGGCGGCTTGGTCATCGCGCCGGCCCTGGCCGGGCCCACTGAGGCGGCCACTGAGGCGGGCACCGCGTGGAGCCGGGTGCCCGCCATCAGGCGGCGCATCAGGCCGCCGCGCTTCCCCGCCCGCACGTTCCCCATCACCCGGTACGGCGCCACCGGCGACGGCGTCACCCCGTGCACCGAGGCGTTTCGCCGGACCGTCGAGGCGTGCGCGGCGGCGGGCGGCGGCCGGGTGCTGGTGCCGGCGGGGACGTACCTGACCGGCGCGATCCACCTGGCCGACGACGTCGAGCTGCACCTGGAGGCGGGCGCCACCATCCGCTTCAGCCGCGACCCGGCCGACTACCTGCCCGTCGTGGCCACCCGGTACGAGGGCGTCGAGCTGATGAACTACTCCCCGTTCATCTACGCCCACGGCCGTACCAACGTCGCCATCACCGGCTCGGGCGTGATCGACGGCCAGGCCGACGCCACGCACTGGTGGGACTGGCCGAACGACCCGCCGCCCTCCGAGGGCCCGGACAAGCGGCTGCTGGCGCAACTGGCGGAGGAGGGCGTGCCGGTCGCCGAGCGGGTCTTCGGCGAGGGCCACTACCTGCGGCCCAACCTCATCCAGCTCTACCGCTGCCGCAACGTGCTCATCGAGGGCGTGACGGTCAAGGACTCCCCAATGTGGAACATCCATCCCGTCCTGTGCAGGAACGTCACGATCAGGGGCGTCACCGTGGACAGCCCGCGCGGCCCCAACAACGACGGCTGCGACCCCGAGTCCTGCGTGGACGTGCTCATCGAGAACTGCACGTTCGACACCGGCGACGACTGCGTGGCGCTCAAGGCGGGCAAGAACGCCGACGGCCGCCGGGTGAACGAGCCCTGCCTCAACGTCCTCGTCACCGGCTGCGTCATGCGCGACGGCAACGGCGGCGTGACCGTCGGCAGCGAGACGACCGGCGGGGTGCGCTGGGTGTTCGCCTGGAACTGCGAGATGAGCAGCCCCCACCTGGAACGCGCGATCCGCATCAAGACCAACCCCGAGCGCGGCGGCTACGTCAGGGACGTGCACGTCAAGGACGTCAAGGTCGGGCAGGCCGCCGACGCGGTCATCGAGGTCGCGCTCAACTACGAGAACAAGCACACCGGCCCCTACTTCCCCGACGTCGGCGGCATCGAGATCACCCGGCTGCGGGCCGGGACCGCACCCAGGGCCTTCAACCTCATCGGCAACCCCGGCAACCCGATCAGGGGTGTGAAAGTGAGCACCAGCGTGTTCGAGAACATGACCGAGGCCGACGTGGTGACCGACGTGACCGGGTTCGAGCTGCGTAACGTCCGGGTCAACGGACACAGGGTGTGACCTTTACCCAACCTCTGCGTCACCACCGCCGTCCAACCAGGCATGAGCAGTCCACTGATCGACGGGGACCCGCAGCGGCTCGGCGGCTACTGGCTGGCCGGCCGGCTCGGCGAGGGCGGCCAGGGAGTCGTCTACGAGGGCTATGACCAGGACGGCACGCGGGTCGCCGTCAAGGTGCTGCGCGGTGACCCGGCCGGGGCGCCGCGGCTGCGCGAGCGGCTGGCCAAGGAGGCCGCCGCCGCGCGGCGGGTCGCCCCGTTCTGTACCGCCCGGGTGCTGGGCGCCGACCTCGACGGGCCCAGGCCGTACATCGTCAGCGCGTACGTGGAGGGGCCCAGCCTGCGGGATGCCGGGCGGACGTTCGGCGGTGACGACCTGCACCGCCTGGCCACCGCGATCGCCACGGCGCTCACCGCGGTGCACGACGCCGGTGTCGTGCACCGCGACCTCAAGCCGGGCAACGTGCTGCTCGGGCCCGACGGGCCGCGGGTCATCGACTTCGGCGTGGCCCGTACGCGGGAGATGACGCTCAGCTCCACCGGCGACGTGACCGGCACGCCCGGCTACCTCGCGCCCGAGGTCCTCTCCGGCCTGCGCGCCGGCCCCGCCGCCGACGTCTTCGCCTGGGCCGCCGTCGTCCTGTACGCCGCCACCGGCGAGGACCCGTTCACCGGCGACTCGGTGGGCGCGATCATGCACCGGGTCCTGACCCACGACCCGGACCTGTCGGTGCTGCCCGCCTCCCTGCACCGCCCGGTCAAGGCCGCCCTGTCCAAGGACCCTGACCTCCGGCCGTCCTCCCGCGACCTCCTGCTCTCCCTCCTGACCGGCACCGACCCCGCCGCCCACGTCCTCGTGAGAAGCACCGCCGATCGCGGTCGCCGTGGCCAGGCCACCGTCGCCGGACCAGGCGCCATCGACACGGCGCAGTTGCTCGCCCTCGGGGCCGGTGACGGGGGCCGGATCGGGGCCGCGTTCGGCGCGAAGGCCGACCCCGCGCTCGGGGTGATCGCCGAGGACGCCTATGCGTCGCTCTCACCCGAGGACCGGCTGCTCGTGCCCGAGTTGTTCCTGCGGCTGGTGACCGTGACCGACGCGGGCGAGCTGGCGCTGCGCGCGCCCCGCAGGTCGGAGCTGTCCGACGGGACGGACCGGGTGCTGAGGGCGTTCACGTACCTGGTGTCCTGCGGCGACCCCGTACGCCTGCTGCGCCCCGCGCTCCCGCTCGCCTGGCCCCGGCTGCGCGAGTGGATCGAGGCCGACCGCGACGGCCTGGCCGTGCACCGCCGCATCACCGTGGCGACCGGCCGCTGGCAGGAGCACGGCCGCAGGGACGCCGACCTGTTCCACGGCAGCACCCTGGACGACGCGCTGCGCTGGGCCGCCGCCGACCGCAAGCACCTCACGCTCACCCCGGTGGAGCGCGACTTCCTGGCCTCCTCCGCCACCCTCACCCGCCGTCGCTCCCGTCGCATCAGGCTCCTGACCGTCGGCCTGGCCGCCCTGCTCGCCCTCGCCGTCGGGGCGGGCGGCCTGGCCTGGCGGCAGAGCGCCACCCTGGCCGGGCAGCGCGACGCCGCCGACTCGGCGAGGCTGGCCGCCGCCTCGGACGCCGTACGGGGCCGCGACCCGGTGCTCGGCATGCTGCTCGCCGCCGCCTCAGGCAAGCTCTCCCCCACCGCCGAGGCCAGGTCGAGCCTGCTGGCCGCCGCGTCCGACCCGGCCACCACCTCCTTCCGCGACCCGGCGACGGGCCCGGACGTCGTCCGCACCCTGACCGCCGACGGCCGCTCCCTGATCAGCGTCACCCCGGACGAGGTGACGGTCTGGGACGTCGCCACCGGCCACCGCACGAGGAACTTCACCGCCCCCATCACCACCCTGCCCGGCTCCGGCGCGGAGGCAGGAGTCCGGAGCGTCGCCCAAACCGGAACCCCCCAAGGCGGGAGGTTGCGGGAGGTGGCGGTCAGCCCCGACGGGACGGTGGTGGCGGTGGCCGACGACTCCGGGATCGGGATCTGGGAGGTGGCCACCGGGCGGCCGGTCGGGCGGCGGATCGCGGCGCCCGGCGCCGTGGACGTGTCGGTGGCGTTCAGCGGGGACCGGCTGCTGGTGACGATCGGGCAGGGGACGCAGGTCCACGACTGGCGCACCGGGACGACGACCCCGCTGCCCGCGCTGCGGCGGCCGGCCGTGCACCCCCACGGCGGGTACGCGGTCGCCGGCCCCGACCGCTACCTGCTGCCGTCGGGCAGGCGCCGCCCCGGCTATCCGGGCGTCTGCGCCGACTGCGACAGCGCCGCCGCGTTCAGCCCCGACGGCACGCGGGTGGCGATCAGCGACGACGACGGCCTGACCGTGTACGACACCCGCACCCGCGAGGAGCTGGCCGTCCTGCACGGCTGGGAGGACCACGCGATCCCGGTGTTCAGCCAGGACGGCGAACTGGTCGCGGGCGTCGGCGCGAAGATCACGGTGTGGCGGCCGGGCGCCGACGAGCCGCTGCTGCTGGAGCGCCGCCCGCCCGATCCGGTGACGGCCGCCGCATTCGGCCCCGACGGCCTGCGCTACCTCAGCGACGACACGGTGGTGACGCTCGTGCCCGCCCCGCCGTCCGACGAGCCTATGGACACCGTACGGCTGAGCGGCGACGGCCGCACGGTCGCCATGCACGCGCTCGGCAGCACCGAGATCACCCTGAACGGCCGCCGCCGCGAGACCGGCGCCTTCGACGACTACGACAGCGAACTGGCGTTCAGCCCCGACGACCGGCTGCTGGCCGTCCGGCGCGGCGACCACGTCACGGTCCGCGACGTCGCCTCCTGGCGGGAGCTGGCCGCGCTCACCCCGAGGTTCGCCGACGAGAGCGAGGCGGCGTCGGTGCTGCCCACCTCAAAGGGCCTGTGGACGGCGGGCGAGCGGACGTTCACGCTATGGGGGCTGCCCGGCGGGCGGCGGCTCAAGCAGGTGCCGCGGCCGGAACGGCTGCTCGGCTGGACGGCCACCGCCGACGGCCGGCTCGTCGGCCTCGACACGGTCCGCCGGCGGCTGGTGGATCTGGAGACGGACACGCCGTTCGGCGCCCGGCTGCCGCTGCCGGGGAGGGCCGACGACGTGTGGTTCGGCGCCCGGCTCGACCTGGTCGCGGTGAACTTCGCCGGCAAGGTCGGCGTCTGGGACACCGCGACGGGCGCGCAGCTGGGCGGCTGGATGCGGGTGGAGGGCGCGCCGTGGGACGCGGCGCTCTCGCCGGACGGACGGCTGTTCGCCTACGCCTCCCAGGACAACACGCTCAGTCTGTGGGACGTCCGCCAGGGACGGCGGATCGGCCCGCCGGTCGGGCTCACCGGCAGCGCCCGATCGGTCGCCTTCACCGCCGGCGCCGCCGAGGTGCTGGCCGTCGGCAGGGGCGGCCGCCTGACCCGCCTGCCGACCACGGTCGAGGCGCTGACCGAGACCGTCTGCATCCGGGCCGGCCGCACCCTGACGGCCGCCGAGTGGCACCGCCACCTGCCGGAGCGCGCGTACGAACCGGTCTGCCCGCCCGTCGCCCGCTGACCCGCGCGTCAGACCCGGGTCGGGGTGGCGGCGGGGAGACCGTCGCCGGACGGCCCCCGGCCCAGGAGCAGCGTCCCGAGCCACATGACCGCCATGCCGACGGCGGCCAGCGCCGTCGCCTTGCCCTCCTGGAGGGTGGCGGCGCCCAGCAGGATCACCCCGCCGGCGGTGACGGCGGCGCTGACCGGGGTGACGCGGCGCAGCACGGCGAGCACGGCCGCCAGCGCGAGCACCGCGCCGAAGAACAGCTGCGCCCCCGGCGTGTAGACGACCAGCTCGACCCCCGGATAGCCGCGCGCCTGCGTCAGCAGCGCCCGCAGCCCGGCCCCGTCGGACGCGACGAACCCGGCGTGCAGGTCGATGACGAGCTGCGTCAGGTTGGCCGCCACGCCGAACAGCGCGACCCCGGTCGCCGCCTCCACCACCACCCGGCGGCCGCCGGAGACCGGCTGGGCGAGGCCCCGCATGGCCAGCGTCATCAGCCCGAACATCACGAAGCCGCCGAACCAGGCGAGGTGCGCCGCCGTCCACCACAGCCCCGGCTGCGCGTCGCCGTGAACGGGACGCAGAAGGAACCAGCCGGCGAGCAGGGCGGCGGGGCCGGCGGTGAAGGAGATCTGGGCCAGGCGGCTTGCGGGGTTCATACGGGCCACAATGCCCGCTGCCGCCCGGCCGGATCATCGGTGATCGCCCCTGATTCATCCCTGAGGACACCAGGGGCGCCGGGTCAGGTGAAGTAGCGCAGCCAGACGTACAGCCAGGCGAGCGCGGTGCTCAGCACGGTGACGACGATGCCGTACCGGGTGAACTGCCAGAAGGTGATCTTGTGGCCGTTGCGCGCGGCGATGCCGAGGGCGACCACGTTCGGACTGGCCGCGACCGCGGTGCCGTTGCCGCCGAAGTCGGCACCGAGCGCGAACGCCCACCACAGCGCCTGACCGGTCTGCGGGTCGGGCGCGGCGTCGACGACGCCTTCGACGATGGGGGCGGTCGTGGCGACGTACGGGATGTTGTCGAAGAACGCGCCGAGCGCGCTGGAGCCGAACAGCAGCGCCGTCGCGGCGACCAGGTAGTTGTCGCCCAGGGCGTCCAGCGCCCAGGTGCCGATGGCCGCGATCACACCGGTGTGCACGAGCCCCGCCACCATGACGAAGAGCCCCGTGAAGAACACCAGCGTCGGCCACTCGACCTCGCGCAGCACCTCGTCGACGTTCGCACGGGACACCAGCAGCATCACGCCGGCGCCGACGAGCGCCACGATCGAGGGCTCGACGTGCACCACCGCGTGCAGCCCGAACCCCGTCACCACCGCGGCCAGCACGATCAGGCAGCGCACCAGCAGCCGCATGTCGGTGATCGCCCGCCGCTCCTGCAGCGCCATCACCTCGGCGACGTGCTCGGCGTTGTACTGGAACGACTTGCGGAACAGCACCCGCGTGAACAGCACGAACACCGCGAAGATGACCACCACGATCGGCGCCATGTGCACGAGGAAGTCGTTGAACGTCAGCCCCGCGCGGCTGCCGATGATGATGTTGGGCGGGTCGCCGATGAGCGTGGCCGCGCCACCGATGTTGGACGCCAGCACCTCGGCGATCAGGTACGGCTGCGCCGCGATCCGCAGCCGGTTGCACACCACGATCGTGACCGGCGCCACCAGCATGATGGTGGTGACGTTGTCGAGGAACGGCGAGGCGACGGCGGTGATGCCCATGAGCATGACCATCAGCCGGTACGGCCGCCCTTTCGAGCGTTTGGCCGCCCAGATGGCCAGGTAATCGAAGACGCCCGTCTGCTTGATGATGCCGACGATGATCATCATCCCGAGCAGCAGGAAGATGACGTTCCAGTCGATGCCCTCGTGCTCGGAGAAGAACACCTCGGCACCGGGGATCAGGCCGAGCACGGCCATCAGACCCGCGGCGATGAGTACGACTTTGACCTTGTTGGCCTTCTCCGTGGCGATGAAGAAGAACGCCACGATGAAGATGGCCAGTGCGAGTATCGCGCTCATCCGCTCTGCCCCGGCGGGCCGGCCTGCCCGTCGGCGGAGAGCCCGCGTTCAACGGGCACGTAACGACACAGCAGCCGTCCGGGGCATGACGGCAGCGCAAAGTGAAGGGCGAACACGGCGATGACCTTTCGCGATAGAGGAGCCGCCGCGGCGGTGCCGGCGGCCCGCGCCCGAAAGGTCGGGGCGTGGCCGCGCGGCACACGCCCGGCGGGCCTGGTTCTGTCAGTCGTCGGGGGCCAGGGCCAGACTGGTGAGCAGCCGTTCGAGGGTGATGGCGCCGGCGAGCACGCCGTCCCGGCCGACGACGGCGACGATCGGGCTGCGCAGCCGCGCCATCAGCGCGGCCACCTCCAGCAGCGTCGCCTCCATGCGGACGGTCGCCGGGGTGACCGGGTGCCGGGGCAGGCAGTCACCGACCGTCCGCTCGCCCAGTTCCCCCCAGAACACGTCGGCGTGGGCCTCGTCGATCGTCCGGCACAGCGCCGGATCCTCCTGGTACGCCCCCGGCACCGCCAGCCGCAGCACCTGCGTCCCCGGCAGGACGCTGGCGGGCCGCCCGCGCCCGTCCACCACGATCAGGCCGGGCATGCGGCCCAGGGCCATGAGGCGGACCGCCTTGGTGACGGGGTCGTCGGCGGTGACGGTCGGCAAACTCACGGCGATATCGCTGGCATGCATGGCATCCGCTATCTCTCCAATCCGGCTCTGCTCAAGTCTCGCGGCGGAGAGGGGTCGCGAACCATCGGGTCCGTCACCCATCTCCGCGGGGATACAACATGTAGGCGTGGGCACGGGATGAGAGTCAGCCCGGATGGACAACGACGCCCTCGGACGAAGAGGCTGATGACCATGGACGACCGTGTGGCCGGCGGGGCGGCGCAGCGGGCGGTGCACCTGCCGCGCACTCCAGCTCAGGCGCTGTTCCGGCGGCTGGTGCTGATCAACGGGCTGGTCTTCACGATAGGCACGCTGGTGCTGGCGTTCTCCCCCGCCACCATCTCCGCACCGATCGTGCTGGCCGAGGTGCCGGTGCTGCTGATCGGGCTGGCCGTGATGCTGGGGGCGAACGCGCTGCTGCTGCGCCGCAGCCTGGCGCCGCTCGACGCGCTGACGGCCCTCATGCAGCGGGTCGACCTGCTGCGCACCGGTGACCGCCTGTCCGACGGAGGCAACAGCGACCTGACGTACCTCATCGGGACGTTCAACTCGATGCTCGACCGGCTGGAGGCCGAGCGCAGCGCGAGCAGCGCCCACGCCCTCGCGGCGCAGGAGGGCGAGCGGCGGCGCATCGCCCGCGAGTTGCACGACGAGATCGGCCAGAGCCTGACCGTGGTGCTGCTCGGGCTGAAGCGGGTGGTGGACCGCGCGCCCGGCGATCTGCGGGAGGAGCTGCACGGCGTGCAGGAGACCGTACGCGCGAGCCTCGACGAGGTCCGCCAGGTCGCCCGTCGGCTGCGGCCCGGCGTCCTGGAGGACCTCGGGCTGCACAGCGCGCTCAACGCCCTCGCCGCGGACGTGTCGCAGATGAGCGGCGTGAAGGTGCTGCGCTCCGTCCAGCCCGACCTGCCGCCGCTCGGCTCCGACGTCGAGCTGGTGCTGTACCGGATCGCGCAGGAGAGCCTGACCAACATCGCCAGGCACGCCCACGCCGAGCACGCCGAGCTGTCGCTGCAGGCCGAGGACGGCCGGCTCGTGCTGCGGATCGCCGACGACGGGCAGGGCGGCGCGCGCCAGGACGGCTCCGGGATCCGCGGCATGCGCGAGCGCGCCCTGCTGATCGGCGCCCGGCTGAGCGTCGACTCCCCGCCAGGCGTGGGCACGTGCGTACGCCTGGACATCCCGGATCCCGCGAATCGGAGCGCAACCTCGTGAACAAGACCCGGATCCTGCTGGCCGACGACCACGCCCTCGTACGGCGGGGGCTGCGCCTGATCCTCGACGCCGAGCCCGACCTCGAGGTGGTCGCCGAGGCCGCCGACGGCGCCGAGGCGGTGGCGGCGGCCGACGAGAGCGAGGTGGACCTCGCCATCCTCGACATCGCGATGCCCCGCATGACCGGGCTGCAGGCGGCCAGGGAGATCTCCCGCCGGGCGCCCGGCATCCGCATCCTGATCCTGTCGATGTACGACAACGAGCAGTACTTCTTCGAGTCGCTCAAGGTCGGGGCGTCCGGCTACGTGCTCAAGTCCGTCGCCGACCAGGACCTGCTGGAGGCGTGCCGGGCCACCATGCGGGGCGAGCCGTTCCTCTACCCGGGGGCGATCACCGCGCTCATCCGCGACTACCTGCAGCGCGACCGGGAGGGCGAGCGCATCCCCGAGAGCATCCTGACGCCGCGGGAGGAGGAGATCGTCAAGCTGATCGCGGAGGGCAACTCCGCCAAGGAGATCGCGGAGACGCTGGTCATCAGCGTGAAGACGGTCGATCGGCACCGGGCGAACATCCTGCAGAAGCTCGGCATGCGCGACCGCCTCGAACTCACCCGCTACGCCATCCGCGCGGGCCTCGTCGAACCCTGACCGGCGCTTCCCGCACGGGCCTCGTCGAACCCTGACCGGCGCTTCCCGCACGGGCCTCGTCGAACCCTGACCAGCGGTTCCCGCACGGGCCTGCCGGACCCCTGACGGGCGCCTTCGGGACGGGCCGCGCTCCGGGCCTGAAGCGGGTCAGGCGTTCTTCTCCGGGACGTCGAAGGCGGCGCTCGCGTAGGTGGCGAGCATGTCGCGGCCCTTGATCTCGGCGGCCGCGTCCGCGCCGACGACGCCCTGGCCGGGCAGCTGGCCCGCGCCGCCCTCCGGGCCGAGGGGGACGACGATGACCGCCGGCTGCCGCTCGTACGGGACCGGCTCGCCCTCGCCGGTGATGATCGCACGCAGGTTGGCGGCCAGCAGCTCGCCCTGCCGCGACGCGTACCCGGCCATGTCGCGGTCGGCGTCGGCGATGTCGCCGATCGCGAACACCCGCTCCTGCCCGCGCACCCGCAGCAGCTCGTCCACCTGGACGTAGCCGCGCTCGTCGAGGGCGGCGGCCAGCTCGCCGCGCAGGTAGCCGGTCCGCAGCCGCGCCCCGAAGCAGCGGAACCACATGTCGGCGACCAGCTTGTCCCCCGCCTCGGTGGCGATCGCGATGGGCGCCACGGTGGCGGGCTCGGCGGCCGGCAGCTCCCGCAGCGCGCTGCCGAGCTTGAGCTCGACGCCGATCTCGGCGAGCTGGCGGCGCAGCTCGTCCCGCAGCGACGGCTCGAACGGGCCGGGCAGGATGTCGTCGGACACGTCGGCCAGCGTGACGTGCTTGCCGGGGAAGGCCGCCTTGATCTCTCCCGCCAGTTCGAGCCCCACGGGCCCGGCGCCGACGAGCAGCACCCGTCCCGCCTCCTTGAGCGCGTCGTGCGCGGCGCGCACCTGGGCCTTGGCGGCGTCGGCGTCCGTGGTGTCGATCTTGGCGGGGAACGCGTACGCCGAGCCCGTGGCCAGCACCAGGTAGTCGGGCTCCAGCGTGGTCCCCGACGCCAGCGTCACGCGGCGGCCGTCCACGGCCACCGCGCTGTCACGCAGGAACCGGCCGTGCTCCAGCAGCCGCCGGTAGGGCAGGAAGATCCGGTCGAGCCACTCGGGCTCCACCAGCGCCCGCCATGCGGCCACGTTGTGCACGAAGGCGTCGGACGGGTCCACGAGCGTCACGTCGGCGACGCCGTCGAGCAGCTTGGCCACCTTGTGGCCGCCGTAGCCGCCACCGAGCACCATGACGGACGGGCGGGTGCCCGCGGTGTTCTCACTCATCACGCATCTCCTCACTAGGTATCGAGATGCGGCTACGTTATACATACTCACTACGAAAATCAAAGCGGCAGTTTTTCTGCTAGTTTGGGAGGCATGCCGGCACCGACACCGCACACCGTGGAAGCCTGCGTGCGCCGCGACGAGGCGCTGACCCGCGCGTTCACCCTGCTCGGCAAGCGCTGGGTCGGCGTCGTGCTGGCGAGCCTGCGCATGGGGCCCGCCGGGTTCCGCGAGCTGTCACGGGCCATCGAAGGAGTCAGCGACTCCGTGCTGTCCGACCGGCTGTCCGCGCTGACCAAAGAAGGGCTGATCGTCCGCAAGGTCGACGAGGGCCCGCCGGTCGCCGTGTCGTACGAGCTGACCGAGGCCGGCCAGGCGCTCATGCCGGCCCTGGAGCAGATCTCCCAGTGGGCCCACGAGCACCTGCCGCCCCGCTGACTACTTCCGGTGCGGCAACTGCCCGGCCGGCCCTTCCGCGAGTGTCCTAAGGTCATCCAGCGAATCGCCCATCGCGTCACCAACCGCCCTTGATCGCCCGGAATGGGGTGTTACGTTGAAGGGGCAGGCGGTGCCCCACACACCCGGCGAAGGACGTGGTCTTCCGTGCTCTACCTCTTCGGCTTCGATCGCATCGGCGTGGCCGTCAGCGACATCTTCTTCGTCGATCCCCACCCCATGAAGGGGCAGGAGGGGGCCGAGCGCGGCGTGCGGCTGGAGCTGCGCCGGCTGGAGACGGGTGAGCTGAAGGGGTCGATCTACTCGGCCCGGCCGATCACCGTCGACCGGCCGATCTGGCGGGTGGACCTGCTGGAGTCGGTCTCGGGGAAGCCGGGCAGCTTCGATCGCACGCATCACCATCCTGGCGTGGACGGCTGGGAGCCGGGGCAGCGGGTGTTCGACAAAGGACTGTCGCAGGAGCCGCTGAAGTGGCTGCTGCTGCGGCTGTCGGACCTCGAAGACGTGCTGGACAAGGCCGGCGAGCCTCGGGACACGGTGTCGGAGGCCGATGTGGTGGGGTTGCGCGATCGGGCGCCGGAGATCGTGGAGACGGTGGCTCGGCTGCTCGACGTCACCCGGTCCGCACCCGTGCCCGAAGGCGCCGAGGTGGCCACCAGCGTGCGGGCCAGCTGGTTGTGACACCCCCGTAGGTCAGCGGTCCCCCGAGGAGGTGCTGGGGCGGCGGTGGAGGAGGGAGAACTTCCCCCACATGGCCTCCGCCGCCTCGATGGAGGCCCCCGTACGCGCCGGGTCCACGGCGGCGAGCTGGGTGACCAGGGCCTGGGCGACGGCGATGCCGGCCGTCAGCGAAGGGAAGAACGCCTCGCCCTCCGCCGGCACCATGACGACCTCCTCGGCGGCCCCTGCCAGGGCGGGGCTGGCGGCGTCGGTGACGGCGAAGACGCGTACGCCGCGCGCCCTGGCCTCGTCGGCGGCGAGGACGGTGCTCTCGTACAGGCGCCAGAAACTGATCGCGATCAGGACGTCGCCCGCGGCGCTGGCGGCCATGGTGTTGGCGAGCTCCGCGTCTCCTCCGGTGACGGCGGTGACCGGGTAGCCGGCCAGGCGGGCGTTGTGGGCGAGGGCGATGCCGACGGCGGCGTAGCTGCCGTCGGCGACGATCACCGTACGCCGGGCCGCCGCGACGGCCTCGGCGATCGTCACCAGCACGCGCTCGTCGAGGCGGCGGTTGAGCAATGCCAGACTGTCGAGGTCGCGGCGCAGCGAGCGGGCGCTGGGCGAGCCGCTGCCGCGGTGCTCGGCGGCGACCTGTCCTGCGCTGAGTGAGGACAGGTAGCGGGCGCGCAGCTCCTGCTGGAGCGCGGGCCAGCCGGCGAAGCCGAGGGCCTGCGCCGTACGGGTGACGGTCGCCACGTTGACCCCGGCGAGCTGGGCCAGTTCCTGCGCCGACCCGAACGAGGCCCGGCGCGGCTGGGAGAGCAGCACTTCGAGCAGGGCGGCCGACTTGCCGCGCAGCCCGCGCGCCGGCAGCCGGTCGCGCAGCCATTCCTCGAAGCTGTCGGTGCCCGTCATCCCTCTCCTCGCCCGGCTCCTTGAGGCCCTTCGCGGGCATCCGGCGGGAGCCATGGTACGTGCTCCAGCCGAGCAGGACTTGCAAAGAATATTGCAATTTCAGCGAAACGCACTATATGTTGCTTCGCATTCGACCTGCAGGGCCAAGACCTGGGGAAAGGTGTGTTCGATGACCTTGTTGGCCCGTCTGGACCGGCTCCCGCTGAGCCGTCCCCACTACCTCCTCCTCCTGATCGGCGGCCTCGGCTACACCTTCGACGGCATGGACTCCGCCGTCGTCGCGTTCCTGCTGCCGAGCGCCCAGGAGGCCTGGGGCCTGTCGAACGGCCAGCTCGGCATCATCGGGTCGGCGACGCCGTTCGGGTTCCTGTTCGGCGCGACGGCGGCCGGGCTGCTGGGCGACCGGATCGGGCGCAAGAAGGTCATGATGTACGCGCTCGCCTTCTACGCCGTCTTCTCGGTGGTCGCCGCCTTCGCCCCCAACTATGAGATCTTCCTGGGCGCCCGCGTGCTGGCCGGAGCCGGCGCCGGCGCCGAGAGCGCGATCATCGCGCCGTTCCTGTCGGAGTTCGTGCCGGCCAAGCGGCGCGGCTGGTTCGTCGGCGCGCTGTCCGGGTTCTTCTCGTTCGGCTTCGTGGCGGCGGCGCTGATCGGCCGGTTCGTGGTGCCGACGTTCGACGAGGGCTGGCGGATCGCGCAAGTCGTCACCGCGCTGCCGATCCTCATGCTGCTGTGGTGGCGCCGCTCGCTGCCCGAGTCGCCCAGGTACCTGCTCCAGCAGGGCCGTACGGGCGAGGCCGAGCAGGTGGTCGCCGACCTGGAGCGCCGCGTCGAGCGCGCCACCGGAGCCCCGCTCCCGCCGGTGCCCGAGTCCGCGACCGCGCCGGCCGCCGAGACCCCCAAGGTGAACCTGCTCAGCGCCCTGCGCTTCCTGTGGAGCAAGGCCATGGCCAGGCGGACGGCGGTCATCTGGCTGATCTGGTTCGTGATCACGTTCTCGTACTACGGGTTCTTCTCCTGGATCCCCACGCTGCTCGTGCAGCGCGGCATCACGGTCACCAAGAGCTTCGAGTTCTCGATCATCATCTACCTGGCGCAGATCCCCGGCTACTTCTCCGCGGCCTGGCTGTCCGAGCGGCTCGACCGCAAGAACACCATCGCCATCTACCTCGCGGGCTCGGCGGTCAGCGCGTTCTGGCTGTCGCAGATGGACTCGCCCGTCACGATCACGCTCGCGGGCGCGGTGCTGTCGTTCTTCCTGAACGGCACGTACGCCGGCGTCTACTCCTACACCCCCGAGGTCTTCCCGACGTGGATCCGCGCCACCGGCACCGGCCTGTCCAGCGCGTTCGGCCGGGTCGGCAGCATCATGGCCCCGGCGATCATCGGCTGGTCGGCCGCGAGCCTCGGCTTCGCCGGGGTGTTCGGGCTGACCACGGCGGTGCTGGCGGCCGGCGTGATCTGCGTGATGGTGTTCGGCCTGGCCACCGCGGGCCGATCCCTGGAAGAGCTGACCGAATCCACCACCGGATCCACCACAGAGGAGGCGACCAAGTGAACGACCTGGACGAGCTGGAGCGGCGGGTCCGCGAGGAGGTGGGCGTGCGGCTGTTCACCGTCCTCGCCTGGGTGCCGGAACGCCGGGCCCTGCGCCGCGTGCACAGCAGCCACCCGGCCGAGTACCCCGTGGGCGGCGAGAAGACCGTCGAGGTGGCCCAGCAGTGGCTGAGCACCTGCATCGAGGGGCGCGAGCCGTACTTCGGCCGCGACAAGGCCGCCGTACGGGAGATCTTCGCCGACCACGAGCTGATCGAGAGCCTCGGCTGCGGCTCGATCATCAACGTGCCCGTGCTCGGCCGGGACGGCGAGGTCGCCGGGGTGCTCAACATCCTCGACGCCGAGGGCGCCTACGACGACGCATCGGTGGCCGCCGCCCAGGCGATCGCCAAGGAGTTCACGTTCGGAGGTGCCGCATGAGCCTGCTGCTGCGCAACGCGCTGCTGCTCGACGTCGAGACCGGCGAGTACGCCGAGGCCGACCTGCGCTGCGCCGACGGCCAGATCGCCGAGACCGGGCGCGGGCTCGGCGCGCCCGACGGCACGCGGGTGATCGACGTGGCGGGCGCGCGGGTCGTGCCCGGCCTGATCGACGCGCACGTGCACGTCACCGCCTCCAGCGCGGACCTCGGCTCGCTGCGCTCGATGCCCCCGTCGTACGTCACCGCCCACACCGCCCGCATCATGGGCGACATGCTGAGCCGCGGCTTCACCACCGTGCGCGACGCGTCCGGCGCCGACTTCGGCCTGGCCGACGCACAGGCCGAGGGGCTGATCCGGGGTCCGCGGCTGCTGTTCTGCGGCAAGGGGCTGAGCCAGACCGGCGGCCACGCCGACTTCCGCGGCCGGGGCGAGCACCTCACCGACGAGCATCCGTGCTGCGCGGGCGTCGGGCGGGTGGCCGACGGGGTGGACGCCGTGCGCGCCGCGGCCCGCGACGAGCTGCGCAAGGGCGCCCATCACATCAAGGTGATGGCCTCGGGCGGAGTCGCCTCCCCCACCGACCGCATCGACTCGACCCAGTACTCCATGGACGAGCTGCGCGCCGCCGTCGAGGAGGCCGAGGCCGCCAACCGGTACGTCGCCGCCCACGCCTACACCGCCCGCGCCGTCAACCGGGCCCTTGAGGCCGGGGTGCGCTCCATCGAGCACGGCAACCTCATCGACGACTCCAGCGTGGAGCTGTTCCTGCGGCACGACGCGTTCCTCGTGCCGACGCTGGTCACCTACTGGGCGCTGAAGGAGGAGGGCCGCGACTTCGGGCTGCCGGAGAGCAGCTGGCGCAAGGT
Source organism: Nonomuraea sp. NPDC049421 (assembly GCF_040677005.1). Lineage (NCBI taxonomy): Bacteria > Bacillati > Actinomycetota > Actinomycetes > Streptosporangiales > Streptosporangiaceae > Nonomuraea > Nonomuraea sp. NPDC049421. Next base: position 90,167 of record NZ_JBFAQA010000033.1, on the reverse strand, counting down.
GGACGAGGTGCTCGAAGCGGGCATCGTCGCGCTGGAACGGGCCGCGCGTGGCGGGGTGCGGCTGGCGTACGGGACGGACCTGCTCGGCGGCATGCACCGGCACCAGAACCAGGAGTTCCGGCTGCGGGCCGAGGTGCAGTCGCCCCTCGACGTGCTGCGCGCGGCCACCACGGGGGCGGCGGAGCTGGTCGGGCTGACCGGCGAGCTCGGCACGCTCGCCTTGGGTGCCCACGCCGACCTGCTGGTGCTCGACGGCGACCCGCTGGAGGACATCGGCGTCCTCGCCGACCCGAAGCACATCCGCCACGTCGTCCAGTCGGGCACGGTGGTCTGACCTGGAGGGTGCGGGCCGACGGGCGGGTGCGTACCGTGAGGGGCGTGCCGACGCTCGTGCGTGCCGCCCTGGTCGTCGCCGCGGTGGCGGTCCTGCTCATCGCCCTGCTGTGGGTGTTCCAGCGGCGGCTGATCTACCTGCCCGACCGCGCCGCCCCGCCGCCGGCCGGGACGGTCGTGCCGGGGGCGCGCGACGTCACGTTCACCACCCGGGACGGGCTCGAGCTCGCCGCCTGGCACGTCCCCGGCCGGCGTGACGTGACCGTGCTGGTGATGGGCGGCAACGCGGGCAACCGGCTGCACCGGGCGCCGCTGGCGAGCGCGCTGGCGGCGCACGGTCTCGGGGTGCTGCTCATGGACTACCGCGGCTACGGCGGCAACCCCGGCGACCCGGACGAGGAGGGCCTGTTCCGCGACGCGCTGGCGGCCCGCGACTGGCTGGGCGAGCGCCGGGTGGTGTACTTCGGCGAGAGCCTGGGCGCGGCGGTCGCGACCCGCCTCGCCATCGAGCGCCCGCCGCACGGGCTGCTGCTGCGCTCGCCGTTCACCGACCTGGCGGCGGCCGGCCAGGTCAACTACCCCTTCCTCCCGGTACGCCCCCTCCTGCGGGACCGCTTCCCCGTCGCCGAGCAGATCCGCCGGGTCCGCGCGCCGGTCGTCGTCGTGTACGGCACCGCCGACACGATCGTCCCCGCCCGCCTGAGCCGCACGGTCGCCGAGGCCGCCGGCGCCACGGTCGTGGAGATGGACGGGGCCGGCCACAACGACCTGGAGATGCTGAACGGCCCCGCCCTGATCGACGCCGTGCTCGATCTGGCGAGCCGGCCGGGCTAGAGCGGATGTATCCCCGGCGGCATCGTCAGGCCCCGCACGCCGCCGTACGATCCGCTGGTGACCGCCTTACGTCTGGCCGTGGCCGCGATGACCCCCGTCGACCGCGCCGATTACCTGGGATACACGCCCGACACCGAGAGCCGCAGGCTCATCGCACACGGGCTGCCCAAGGAGCTGCCGGAGACGCTCGGGGGCCGCCACCGCTTCACCCCGCTCTCCCTGCACGTCGGCGCCCGGCTGGCCGCGGCGGCCTTCGCCAGGCTCGACGGCGTCGGCCTGTTCTGGCTGGACGTGTGGCTGCTGTCGCCGCGCAGGGGCCGCTGGCAGCTGCGCACCGGCAGCACCACCCCGGCCGACCCGGGCGACGAGGATGTGCTGCGCCCGCGCCCGGCGGCCGACGTGCTGCACGGGCACGCGCCCGCCGGGCGCGGCTCCCGGTTCAACGTCAGCCGGGTGCCCTGGCTGCGGCGGCCGTTCCGGTGGGCGGCGTACGGCATCCTGCGCCTGTCGGCCGAGGTCGGCAGCGTGCGGATCGACGCGCGCGACGTCGTGGTGCCCGAGCACGGCCTGCAGGCGCTGGCCTGGTGGCCCGCCCGCGAAGGCGTGGAGGCCGAACTGCTCGACCACAACGGCCGGCCGCTGTCGTCGGTGACTTTGCGCTGATCCGTGCCGCACGCTGCTCGGCGCGAACGGCGTCACCCTCGAATACCCGGTGATCAGGCACGCGGTGAACCTGGAGTCGGTGCTGACCTGCGAGGGCACCTCCGAGGTCCACCAACTGGTCATCGGCAAGGCGCTGACCGGCATCGCCGCCTTCACGTGAGGGCTCAGAACGTCTGCCAGGTCGCCTCGGTGACCTGGCAGGGCCCGCCCTGGTGCACCCGCAGCCGCCCGGCGGGCAGGTCGAGCCCGATCATGGCGAGCGTCTCCCACCGCTGGTTGAGCGGCTGGGTGAGGTCGGGATGCGCGCAGACGGGCGCGGCGGGAGCGTGGCTGAGCATGGCGAGCGCCCGCGCGTTCTGATCGTCCTGGCTCAGCCCCTCGACGTGGTCGCTCAGGTGGCGGAACCGGTCGTAGGTGCCGGGCCGCTGGGTGGCGTGCCGCTCCCCCGCCGCGAGGTCCGCGTCCAGGAAGTGGTTGCAGTGCAGCAGGACGCCGTCGGGCCCCGGCGGGATGACGGCCACGCCGGCCGGGGAGATCTCGATGGATCCCGCGTCCGACTCCGTCACCACCGTGATCACGGTCGAGGCCGACACCCGGGCCGAGCGGGCGATCTCGGCCGCCTCCTCGACTGAGGCCGCCTCGTCGAGGATGCGGCGGGCGATCAGGTGCACGGGCACGCCGAGGTCGGCGGTGTCGGACTCGTGGCGCAGGATGTTGAAGTGCACGCCCAGCCCTGCGGTGCCGATCCCGATCTTGGCCAGCGCCCCTGCCTCGGTGAACGTGCGCACGACGTGCCCTGGGCGCGGCTCCAGCTCCCACAGGATGGGCGCGTCGCGCAGGTGGTCGTGCCAGTCCCACGTCTGCACCGTACGCGGCGGGCCGCTCTCGGGCAGCACCACCGAGGTCGAGCACTCGCCATGCCCGATCGCGTCGATGGCGGCCAGGATCTCCGTACGCGCGTTGACGACGGCGACCTGCCACGGCTCCAGACCGGCGCCCGCGGCGATCCCGGCCATCTCCTCCGCCAGGTTCGGCGCCCAGTCGGCGCTGCGGTCAAGGGCCCGCTCGCCCCACGCGCGCACCTGCGCGGAGGTGGCGCCGGCCACGGCGAACAGGTCGGTGTAGCCGGCGTAGTTGGCGGCGATGTGCTTGCGCAGGTGGGTGCCGAGTTCCTTGCCGCGGAGCCGGGGTTCGGTCTGGCTGGACGAGAAAGTAGGAAAAGTCATCACTTGTCCATCAAATCGGCGAGCCGCGGATTGTCGGCGGCGAAGTCGGCGCGGACGCGCTCGTACCGTTCGGCGTCGATGTCCTGGCTCAGCTTGAACATGGCCTGTACCGACCGTACGTGCACGCGGAAGGCCACTACCCCGGCCAGCAGGGCGCGGAACCTCTCCCGTGAGGCGGGCGTCGGCTCCCAGGACGGCTCCCGCGCGTTGCTGGCTACGCCCATGGACGCCTTGATCTGCGCCCCCACCGGCGCGGCCACGGAGGTGGCGCCGCTGCTGAACGCCTCGGGCACCGGCGTCCTCCTGGCCTCCGCACCTCCACCATCCTCCGCCCGTGGCGGCAGGCCGGCCTCACGCTCTCACCATGCGCCCGGCTCGCGGACGGTATCGGCGCGATCTGACCCCGACATGACGGAAGGCTCTCCCCGCCTCCCCTGTGGAGGGAGACGGGGAGAGCCTTCCACGACCGGCCGGTCGTCAGGTCGGGGGATGCCGGTCCGCAACCACGACGAAGGAAGCGTCTGCGTGGAGTTCCCTCGGCCGGGAGGTCTTCGGGCTCTTTCAGCTGAAGGTGACGTCGCTGCAGAAGTAGTACGTCTGGTCCATGTGGGAGGCCTTCCAGATCGTGTAGACGATGTGGCGGCCGGTGCGGGAGCCCTTGTTGAGGCCGGTGATCATGTACTCGCCGCCGGGGGCGTACCTGGGGGTCTCTCTGATCAGTTCCAGGTGGTTCCAGCCGAGGGCCGTCGTCGTGGCGTCGTAGCCCTGCCTGGTGATGTAGACCCTGATGTAGTCGGCGCCGTGGTGGGCCTGGTCGGTCAGGCGGATGTTGAACGTGCCGCCGAGGCTCGTCGTCTTCCACGCGCCAGGCGTGTCCATGGAGCGGTAGCGGCCGTCCTGGGTGCGGCCGGCGCTGCAGAGCTGGCCGTTGGGCACGGCGGCCTGGTGGTTGCCGCCGACGTTGTCACGGTAGAGGCCGTTCCAGTTCCACATGGCGTTGGTGTTGTCCTGCCACGCCTGCCAGCACATCGGGTCCTGCTGCGCCATGGCGGGGTTCTGGAAGTCGCTGCCCCAGCGCAGCCAGCAGCCGTAGTTGCGGGAGGCCGGGTCGACGACGGAACCGTGCGCCGATGCGGTGCCGGTCAACGGCACGAGCAGGATCATCGCGATGGAGAAGAGCAGGACCAGGGCGCGCGGCGCCCTGCGGCGGTGCGGTGCTTGGGGCATGTGCGGTCTCCGTGTTCCGGTCGGGGGTTGCCGGTGATGAGGAGCGCTCCTGGTGGGGGGACGGTATCTGACGGCCGTGGTCCGGCCAAGTGATGCCCGCTGTCAGCTCCGCGGAGGGTGGTCCCGCATCGGGGGTTGAGCTGCGGAAAGGGCTTTCCCGACATTGCTCAGAGACTTGAAACTTTCAAGAGGGCGAGCTGTAACGGCGCCAAAACTAAGAGTGATGAAATACGGGTAAGTAGCATGTGGCCGAGGGCGAGAATCTCGATACTGAGTGGGTGACCGCAATGGCAACGATCGAGCCGGCCGGGACTGAGCGAACCGTTCTCCCCGGCAAGCCGCCGTTCACTGTCGACGACCTGCTCGGCTTCCCTGACGATGGGAACCGCTACGAGCTTCTTAACGGGAGCCTACTGGTGAGTCCAGCCCCTACGCCCCTGCACCAGCGCATCATCTACCGCCTGCAGCGGTTGCTCGATGATGCGGCACCGCCCGGGCTGGAGCCACTGGCGACTGTCAATCTGCGGGTGACCGACAGCAACTTCTACATCCCCGACCTAGTCGTGGTCCGCGCGGAAGCGGCTAGCAATGTGGAGTTGATGTTCGCGCCCCGTCACCTGCTCCTCGCTGTGGAGGTGGGCAGCCCGAGCACCACCACCCATGATCAAAGCATCAAACCCTTCGCGTACGCCCGGGCAGGCATCCCTCACTACTGGCGCATCGAGCCCGACGAAGGACCTGCTCTCTACACCTACCGGCTCGACGGCGACGGATATGGCGAGCCCGCCATTCACAAGGCAGGCACGGTCGCTCACCTGACGGCGCCCTTCCCGCTCGCCTTCGATCCCGTCGTGCTCAGCGCCGAGCACCGCTGAACCCTCCGACGCAGGAGATGTGCCTGGCCCCGGGTCTGCCGGCCCCCTCCTGCCGGGAGTGGCCGGGGTCCAGGGTTCTCATCCCTCTTCCCGTGAGGTTTTCGCGGCCAGGGAGGTGTAGACGGTGACCTCGTCCGGCTGGACCAGGCCGTCCTGGATGGCGCAGATGAGGAGTTTCTCCTTGGTGGGTGCGGGGCGGCCGGCGGCGGCGTACTTGACGCGGGCGCGGTCGATGTACTGCCGCACCGTACGTTCCTTGATCCCCATGCGGGCCGCCACCGACGCCTTCGACATCGACTGGAACCAGTAGAGCAGCGCCATCCGCTCCTTGTCGGACAGCTGCGGACGGTGCGGGCCCTCGTCGGTGGCGATGGCCTGGGCCATGGGAGGCGTGACGCTGGGCCGGTCGGCGGCGACCTCCATGATGGTCTCCAGGCACGACTCGCGGGTGGCGCGGCCCTTGCCGATGAAGGCCGAGGCGCCGGCGTCGAGCGCGGCCCGGACGATCTCCGGCTCCTCGTGCTCGGAGAAGACGATGACGCGCTGCCCGCCCGCGCATAACCCGGCGATGCGGTCCATGACCATCGTGCCGTTGAGGTTGAGGTCGAGCAGCAGCACGTCGGCGGCGACGCCGCCGACCGACTCGATGGTGGGCCCCTGGGCGACGAGCGTGACGGGACCAGGCGGGCCGAACCACGACCGTACGCCGTCCACCACCACTTGGTGGTCCTCCACCAGCGCGACGGTCACCGGCCCTCCCAGATGCTGTTGACCCACACCTCACCTCCCTGCCGCTGGTAGCTGACGACGACCCCGCTGGCCTCGCGTACGGGGCTGGGGCTGACGGGCAGGTCCTCGTTGTCGGCGACGACGGCGACGCTGACCATCGTGGACATGGCCGACACGGTCACCCTGGCCCGCGACCTCGCGCCGTCGAGCGCGCGGACGGGCGCCCTGAGCAGGTCCTCGCGGACGCCGTCCGGCAGCTCGGGCAGCCGTTCGCCGAAGGGCGGCGCGGTGACGAGGACCTGGCGGCGCTCGGCGGCGTCGATGCGCTCGCGCAGCACGGACACCAGCTCGTCGGGCACGTCCTCGCGTTCGGTGATGAGGCGGCGCAGCCGGGCGGCGCCGGCGGTGCAGTCCTCGCGGACGCGCGGGTCGCCGGGGTCGGCGCCGTCGGCGAGCTGGTGGAGCAGGTTCTCGGCGACGTCGCGGATGGCCTCGTAGCGGCGCAGCCGGTCGGCGTGGATGCGCTGGGCGGACTCGCGCCAGGCGTCGTCGGCGGCGAGCCTGCGGGCCAGCAGCACGGTCTCCTCGGCGCGGGCGCGCAGCATGTGGCAGCCGGCCATGTAGCCGAGCTGCATGGTGACGCCGCCGGCGATGACGACGAGGTATTTGGCGATGGAGACGCGGTCGAGCGAGCCGGAGAGCGCCATGGCGAGGAGCATGATGCCGGCGTTGGCGCTCAGGAAGGCGATCATCTCGGCCTTCCAGCGGGGCCGGTTCCAGCTCAGCATGACGGCGAGCCAGCCGACCGAGCCCCATCCCCAGTCGCTGATGCCGAGCAGCTCGCCGGGGCGGCAGGCGAGGATGACGGCGACGTCCACGGCGAGCGCGGCGACGGCGAGCTCGCGGATGCGCGCGGGGCCGCTGGAGGTACGCGCCAGGGCGAGCGCGCCGATCACCAGGATCACGGAGTAGACGACCCAGGCGACGAGCACGACGATCGGCCAGCGGAAGGAGCTCCAGCCGGTGAGAGTGACCGTGAGGTCGTAGCCGAGGTGCCAGACGGCGGCGATGACGACCGCGCCGAGCGCGGTGTAGCGGGCGTAGCGCTGGGCTACCTGCTCGATCTCCTCGGTCATGGCCGCCACCACAGGCTGACGCGGGTGCCGCGGTCGCCGGAGGTGATGGCGGCGCCGCCGTTCGGCAGGGAGCGCATGGTGTCGAGGATGGAGCCGCGGACGCCGAACCGGTCGGGCGGCAGGCGGTGCTGGTCGAAGCCGCGCCCGTGGTCGGCCACCTCGACCCTGATCGTGCCGTCGCGCCGGCCGCAGACCAGCTCGGCCTCGCGGACGCCGGCGTGCAGCGCGACGTTGGCGAGCGCCTCGGTGACGGCGCGGGCGAAGCGCTCGGCGACCTCGCCTGGGACGGTCTCGGGGGTGAGGTCGCGGCGTACCTGGAGGCCGTCGGCGCGCCCGGCGACCTCGTCGAGCAGCGCGTCGAGCGCGATGGGCGCGGGGTCCGCGGTCGGCTGATCGCGCAGCTTCTCCAGCGCGGTGAGGTCGGTGCCGGCCTGGGCGCGCAGGGTGGCGGACGGCTTGTCGTACGTGCCGAGCCCGACCATGGTGAGCGTGTGCAGCGCGGTCTCGTGGATGCTGCTGACCTGGCGCAGCTCGTCCTCGCGGCGCAGGCGTTCGACGATGCGGGCGATCTCGGCCTGGGCGCTCTGCCGCAGGAAGGCGTCGGCGGATGCGGCCGAGCGGCGCAGCAGCGCCATCAGCAGCGCGATGGCGAGCAGCTGCACGATGTTGACCCCGAACGGGCCCGTCACGTCGTGCGTGGGCGAGGCGATGCGGACGCCGGCCGCGAACGACACGGCCACCACGAGCCCGGCGGGCACGGCCAGACGGGGACGCCATCGGGCGCCGGCCAGGACGATGGTCATCGTGACCAGCCCCGAGACGAAGCTCGACCCGGTGTTGAGCGCCTCAGACGGCACCAGGTGGACCTGGGCCAGGCAGAGCGCGACGGTGGCGGCCACATCACCGGCCACCAGCCAGTGCGGCAGCGGCAGCGCGCGCAGGAAGACCCGCAGGTGCAGCGCGGTCCAGGCCAGGTGGACGAGCAGCATCGGCACGAGCCAGCCGAGCGAGACCGGAGGTACGGCGCCGAACAGCGCGGCGACCACCGCCACCACCCCGACCGCGCTGCGTGCGCCGGAGGCCGTGCGGGCGACCGCCTTCTCCAGCTGCCTGGTGGCCGAGTCGTATCTCGTGGAGCCGGAGTGAGCCATGAGCCGTCCGCACGCGAGATGGGCACAAGACGGGACTCACGATAACGCAGGGCATGATGCTCCATAAGGCGTCAAATCCTGTTGTCACCAGGGTTTCCGGCCTTGTCAAGATCCCGCCCGCTCCCGGAGGGGTCGCCGGGTACGCGGTGGGGTCGCGCGTGATGGGTGGCATGTGTGTGTCATCCTCGTCACCGGGGTGGCCGCGGTGTCCTGCGTGGTGTCGGCCCTCACCCCGAAATCTGTCCCCGTCCGGACGTCACGACATGACGGTCGATCGGCCGTCAGTTGCCGCGCGCGTAAAAAGCGTTCACTGGGATCGGTGTGCCGCGGTGATCGCGGCAGGGGGAGGGGACCTCATGACGGTTTTCGTGATCACGTTCCTGCTGGGCTGCCTCTCGGTGATGACGGTCAGGGGCAGGCAGGGCAACTGGCCGGCGGGGATGCCGGTGTCGCGGTCGCGGCTGGTGGCGGTGGGCGGCACGTACGAGGGCGGGCAGGCGAGCCCGTCCGACGCGTACGTCGTGCAGGAGCGGATGATCGCCGCGGCCCGCGGCATGGGCGGCGGGGCGCACACGGCGGCCGCGCTGACCCTCGGCACGGTGGTGGCGGCCCGGCCGCAGCACGGCGGAGTGTGCGAGGAGGACCTGGACGAGTGCGCGCAGGCCGCCCACCGCGCGGTGCGGGCGTCGGGCGACGGCCTGTCCGGCGCCCTGGACCTGGTGGTGCTCGACCGTACGGAGACGCCGCGGCTGCGGTTCGTGCACGCCGGGGGCGGCACGATCTGGCACTGCCAGAAGGGCGGGCAGGCGCGGCTGCTGACGACCCCCGCGTACGGCGAGTGCCGCGTCGGCATGCCTGGCCCGTTCGGCCCGCAGGTGGGCACGGTGGCGCTGCGGCCGGGCGACCGGGTGGCGATCGCGAGCGAGGGGGCGCTCGACGCGCTGGGGGCGGAGCGGCTGAAGGTGCTGTTCGCGGCGGGCGCGTCGCCGGCGTCCTGCCTGGACCGCATCTACGACGAGATGGCCGCTCAGGAGCCCAAGGACGACGCCACGGTGATCATCGCGGAGTTCGTGACGGCCTGAACGCCGGGAAGGCCGGGTATGCCCGTAAGATCGTCCATGTGAGCGCACCACACGGCATCAACCCGAACATCCCTCACTCCGCCCGGGTCTACGACTATTGGCTCGGCGGCAAGGACAACTTCGAGGCCGATCGCCGGGTGGCCGAGCAGACGATGGCCGCCGTGCCGGGCATCCGCGAGAGCGCCAGGAACAACCGGGCCTTCCTCGGCCGGGCCGTGCGCCATCTCAGCGGTCTCGGCGTCCGGCAGTTCCTCGACCTGGGCACGGGCATCCCCAGCCAGGGCAACACGCACGAGATCGCGCAGGCGGAGGCGCCCGAGTCGAGGGTGGTCTACGTCGACAACGACCCCATCGTGATGGCGCACGCCAGGGCGCTGCTGACCAGCACGCCCGAGGGGCGCACGGCCTACCTCGAGGCCGACGTCCGCGAGCCGCGCACGATCCTGGAGCACCCCGACACGCTGGCCACACTCGACTTCACCCAGCCGGTCGCGCTCGTCATGGTGGCGATCCTCATGCACATCTCCGACGCCGACGACCCTGAGGGCCTGGTCAAGGCGTACACGCAGGCGCTGCCGGCGGGCAGCTACCTGGTGCTGAGCCACCTGACGCTCGACCTGATCGACAAGCGGACGGCCGACGACTACGTGGCCGCCACGAGCTCGCAGGCCATGCACAGGACGCCGCGCACCGGCGAGCAGATCTCCCGCTACTTCGACGGGTTCGACCTGCTGGAGCCCGGGCTGGTGGCGGTGTCGAAGTGGCGCGAGACGCCGCTCTTCCCCGACGAGCCGGCCTGGATGTACGCCGGGGTCGGCCGCAAGCGCTGACGACGACGTGAGGACGACGGTCACCGCCGAGCCGCCCGCGGCCGACGAACTGCCGGCGCCGCGGCGGCGCCGCAGGTGGATGACGTGGACGGCGGCCGTGCTGCTGGCGTTGTGGGCGCTCGTCCGTACCTTCGGGTGGGAGCGCGGCTCGTTCGAGGCGCAGCTCATGACCGTCACCCCGTACGGCGTGGTTCTGGCTGCGCTGACCGCGGCCGTGGCGCTGCTGCGCCGCAACCGGTGGGCGGCGCTGGTGGCCGCGCTGGCGTGCGTGACGATGATCGCGCTGGTGGCGCCGCGTACGGTGGCCGCCGAGCAGCCGCCCGCCAGGGGCGCGACGCTGCGGGTGCTGTCGATCAACCTGTTCGGCCGGGCGGACGCCGCCGCCGTGGTGGACGCCGTCCGCCGCTACGACGTGGACGTCTTCAGTGCCCCCGAGCTGACCCACGCCGAGGCGGACCGGCTCGACACGGCCGGGCTGCGCGGGCTCCTGCCGTACCGGGTGCTGCAGGCGGAGGCCGACGTGAGCGGCAGCGGCATCTACGCCCGGCATCCGGTCACGGAGCTGACCGGCCTGTTCACGCCGATCGGCCACAACATGCCGGCCGCCGCCCTGACGCTGCCCGGCGGCAGCCGCCTGGAAGTCGTCTCCGTGCACCCCAACCCGCCGCTGGGCCGCAAGGAGCAGGAGTGGAAGGCGTCCCTGCGCGCCCTGCCCGGCCCCTCGCCGTCGGTGGTGCGGGTGCTGGCCGGCGACTTCAACGCCGGCCTGGACCACCGCCCCTTCCGCGAGCTGCTGGCCAGGGGGTACGTGGACGCCGCCGACCAGCTCGGCCAGGGGCTCACGCCCACGTGGCCGAACTTCCGGCCGATGCCGCCGATCATCGCCATCGACCACGTCGTGGCGGACCGGCGGGTGGCGGTGCGCGACTTCGAGGTGCTGGACGTTCCCGGGACCGACCATCGCGGCGTGTTCGCCGAGCTGCAGCTGCCCTGAGCCGTTCCGGGATAGGGCGATGCCACCCCGAAGACAGCTCGAATACATGTTCGAACACGGGATCGTCTCCTGATGCTCAGACGCTTACGCACGCTCGGCCCGCCCATGGTGGCGCGGGCGGTCGACCCGTCGAGCCGCTGACCACGCTCGCCCAGCCCGGCCGGTGGGCGCCGCTCACCTACGTCAACGCGGCAGGCAACCTGGTGACGCCGCCGTTCCTGGCGCCGCACTGGGGCCGGGTCGCCTCCTTCGGCGGGCGGGCGGTGGTCGCCGCCGGGTCGTCGCTGGTGGAGCCCGGGGTGACGCCCGCCAGTGACGTGACGCTGCGCTGGAGCACGTTCAGCGCCGCCGCCGAGGAGGCCGGCCTGTCGCGCCGGTACGGCGGCATCCACTTCGAGGGCCGGGCGCTCGGCCGGGCGGTCGGCGCGGCGGCCTGGGAGCGCGCGAAGGCGTACTGGACCGGCCGCCACTGACAGCGGAGCGCCCGCCCCCCTGGTGGGAGCGGGCGCCGTCGTGCTGCGGAAGGTCAGGCCGCGCTCTCCTCGGCCACTCGGGGGAGCACGTCGAGGTCGTACGCCCCCGACTTGACGGCCGCGGTGAACGCCTCCCAGTCGCGGCGAGGTACTTCCAGGACCACGTCCGGGTGATCCACGTGGATGACCTCCACGTGGTCGTTGATGCGCTTCGCCGCGACGCGGCCGGCGTCTTGTGTCATCTGCAGCACTCCTCTCGGTGCGATGCGGGCTCCGCCCCGGCCGCCCGTTCGCAGGAGGACCGGGGCGGTTGCCGGAAGCCTTCCATCCCTGCGGTGCCCGCTGCCACCAGCCTGCCGGGTGGCGGTGGAAAAAGGCATCACGCGGTGGTCGGTCTTTTGGTCTCGGTGCAAGAAACGCGTTCCGCCGGTGCGTCCGGAGTGTGAGGAGGCGCCCGCAGCCTATGGGACGTATGCCGCAACGGGGGTTGTAAGCCACTTTTAAGGCAGCAGTTAGCGAGGGGGCGTAGTTTCGCGCAGCGAATAAGCCGCCTTTGCGAGAGAGCACCCGATGAAGATCATTTGACCACTGGTCGGACGCCGCCGGAACGAGCGGCACTTAGTCCCGTGAATCGCCCGCTTTATTGATGTTTCGAGCTTCGTTGAAGCATTCCTCCGGCGATGTCTTCCCTGTCTACAGTTCCTACCTGTGGGGGCCCAAGTAACAAGGACCAATGTGCGGAGCGAGCTGATCATCGGCTCCGCACCGCAGCTCTCCATCTCGATCTCGACCAACCTCACCGCGCTCGCCATGATCGCCGACGCGCTCGCCGGCCGCCGCCGCGGCCTGCCCGAGCTCTGGCGGCGGGCGGTCGGCGCGCGGGTCGGCCCGCTCGGCCACGAGGCCGTACGTCCCCTGTCCGCTCCCGGGACCACGCTCGCGCCCGACAGCCTGGTGCCGCGCTCCCCCGCCGGCGGCGACGTCTCCGTGCAGGCCCAGATCACCGCCCTGCAGGACCTGCCGCCCGACGCCCTGGTCAAGGACCTGGAGCGCACGTACGGGCCCGGCGCGCCGCCCCCGCACTGGCGCGCGGCCGCCGACCGGCCCGGCCACTGGCTGCGCGGGTACGCCAGCGCCCTGGCCGACGTCTGGAACGCCACGGAACCCCTGTGGAAGCGGGCCCGCCCGCTGCTGGACAGGGAGGTCGAGCGGGTCGGGGTGACGACCGTGCGCGGCGGGCCTGAACTGCTGCTCGGCGCGATCAGCGACCGCATGGTGTACGGCGAGCGCGGGCTGGTCGTCTCCGACGTGGGCGCCGGCACGTACGAGCTGGGCGACCGGCGGATCGTGCTGGTGCCGATGCTGGCCGGACGGGACGCGCTCATCATCGGCCTGGACGACCCCGACGCCGTCTGGATCGCCTACCCGCTGCCCGGGGCCGACTCGCTGTGGCGGCGGCCCGTCGCGCCCGCGGTGGACGAGCTGTCCGCGCTGGTCGGGCCGGTCCGCGCCGACCTGCTCTGCGCGCTGGACCAGCCCATGACCATGTCCATGCTGGCGACCGACATGAAGATCGCGCCCAGCGGGCTGACGTACCACTGCGACCGGCTGCGCGCCGGACGGCTGATCACGAGGGAGCGCCGGGGGCGCGAGGTGTGGATCGCCCGCACCCACCGGGCCGAGGAGCTGCTGGAGCTGTTCCGGCGCTGAGGAAGGAGGGAACCGATGGCGCTCACGTTCCACCGCGAGGCGCTGGAGGGCTGCGGCGCGGCGGCGAAGTCGGCCTCGGGGGCCTTCTCCGGCCTGGTCGGCGCGGCCGTCCCCGGGGCGGCGGCCTTCGGCGCCGTCTCCGGCTCGGAGGCGCTCGCGACGGCGACCGCCGGCCTGCGCGGCGCCGCCGAGCAGGCGAGCAGGACGCTGGGCAGCCGCCTGGAGGCGATGGACCGCACCCTGGACGCCATCGACCGCACCTACACCGCCGCCGACGCCCAGGCGGTCAGAAGGTGAGCGTGCTCGACGAGGTCAGGTCGGTGCCGGGCGGGGCTGAGCTGGCCGGGCTGGCGGAGCGGCTCATCGGAGATCCGGGGGCTGTCGCCGCGGCGGCCGGTGCGTGGCGGGCGGCGGCGAGTACGGCGCGGCAGCACACCGGTGCGCTGGCCACCGCCGCCGGTGACGTGCGGACGGCCTGGCAGGGCGGCAGCGCCGAGGCGTTCGCCGGGTACATGAGCACGCTGACGCGCGCCGGTGACCGGGTGGCGCAGGCGCTGGAGGAGGCCGCCGGTCACCTCGACTCGGCCGCCGAGACGCTGCGCACGGCCGAGTCACAGGCGCTGGAGGTCTGCCAGGGGTACGCCTCCGCCGTACGAGAGCTGCGCGCCGCCACCCCGCCGCCCACGGAGGAGCAGCTGACGCGGAGCGCCGCCCCCGCGCTGAACGAGGCCCGCGGCATCCTGCAGCGGCTGGTCACCGAGACCGGGTCCACGCTGTCGAGCCTGGCGGGCAAGATCACCACCGCCACCGCGGGGATCCCCGACGTGGCCGCGACCGTGCCGGAGCCGGACGCCCAGCCGTTCGCGCCCCGCGCCGGGCAGCCGCTCGGCTGGTCACCGGCGTCGCGCGGCGACGGAGGCGGCACCTCGCTCGCCGGGCACGGCACCGGCGCAGGGGGGCACGGCGGCACCACGGGCGGGTTCGGCGGCTACGGCCCCAGCGGCCCGCCACCGCCCGGCGGCGGCCCCGCGCCCCAGGGTCAGGTGGCCGGCTGGATCAACCAGGCCGTCGAGATCCTCAAGGCGCACGGCTATCCGGCCGACAAGATGCACCCGAACGACATCTATATGATCATCAAGCACGAGTCGGGCGGGAACCCCCACGCCATCAACAACTGGGACTCCAACGCCGCCAAGGGCACCCCGTCCAAGGGGCTCATGCAGACGATCGACCCGACCTTCCAGCGCCACAAGCTGCCCGGCCACGACGACATCTACAACCCGGTGGACAACATCATCGCCGGCGTCCGCTACGCCATCGACCGCTACGGCTCGGTCTCGAACGTCCCCGGCGTCGTCGGCATGAAGACCGGCACCGGGTACCGCGGCTACTGACCCACGGGACCGTTCGGGGGCCGGCGGGGGCCGACGGGGGCCGACGGAGCCGTTGAGGGGCGGCGAGCCGCGGTGGCTAATGAGGGTCTTCGAGGGCCGGCCTGGCGGCGCGGGCCGGATCCAGGACCGGGCCCTCCGGGATGAGCTGGAGCAGGTTCAGGGGCACCGGGGTGGCCTGCGTGGTGGCGTAGCCGAGCTTGCTCAGCGCCTCCTTGCCCGGCACGGCGTAGCGGCGGCCCTCCTGGGTGATCAGGTAGTAGGAGCGCACGGCCCCGAGCTGGCCGTCGCCGGGCAGCACACCGGCCAGCACGGCACGGCCCGGCGGGAGGCGGACGAGATCGGTGGCGTCGCCGCGCGGCGCGGGGAGCCGGGCGCCGGTGGTGAGGCGGA
This sequence comes from Nonomuraea sp. NPDC049421, assembly GCF_040677005.1. Taxonomy (NCBI): domain Bacteria; kingdom Bacillati; phylum Actinomycetota; class Actinomycetes; order Streptosporangiales; family Streptosporangiaceae; genus Nonomuraea; species Nonomuraea sp. NPDC049421. The sequence continues at coordinate 75,120 of NZ_JBFAQA010000033.1, read as the reverse complement.
CGCGGGTGGAGCCGGTGGCCGTCTCCGCGTAGACCACGCAGAGCGGGCGAGCGGGGTCGTACGCCGTCATCTCCGGCATCGTGGCGGGCAGCCCGTCGGCGGGCAAGGTGGTGCGGGAGCGGGGCGCGGCGTTGGCGGTGGCGGCGTCCACGGGGATCTCCCTGACCGCGCCGCCCCCGTACGCGGCCCTGCTGGCCGGGTCGCTGAGCAGCAGCGCCGCCTGGGCCTGGGTGACGGGGGCGAGGCCGTCGCCGAGCTGGACGTACCAGCGGGCCTGGCCGCCCGCGACGGCGCCCGCGCGGAACACCTGCCCCACGGCGGCGGCCTCACCGCCGGGCCCGGTGACCGGCCGGCCGCGCCCGCTGATCGCGGGGGCGGCCAGGTCAGGGCCTTCGGGCAGCGCGTTCAGCCAGGTCACCGGGACGGGCGCGGGGTCGGCGGCGGTGAGCCCGCGGGCGATGCCGGCGGGCACGCGCATGCGGGTGCCGCGCCAGACGGCCCACCGCTGCCCGCCGACGTCCACCAGCAGCGCGCTCCCCTCGGCGACCGGCGTGCCGCCGACGTCACGCCCGGCGACGAGCGTCATGTACGGCTTGCGCCCGGTCGGCTCGGCCCGCTCCTGCACGCAGGCCGACCAGGGGCCGCGGGCCAGGTGCGCGGGGTCGGGCAGCGAGTCGGGCGCGCCGGGGATGCCGATGGGCACGCCCCGCTCGTACGCGGTGAGTGCCTCGCGCGCCACGACCCGCTCCTTGACCTGCCCGGCCGCCAGGACGAGCCGGGCGGAGGCGTAGTTGGCGACGGGGACGAGGCGGCGCTGGTCGTGGCTGTAGACGTAGCGGGCGCCGGTCTCGCGCTCGATGATCAGCGTGCCGGGCTCCTCCAGGGACTTGGTGCCCCCGGGCCGCAGCAGCCCGTACACGGCGAAGCCGACGCAGAGCAGCACCGCCACCATGATCCCGGCGAGGAACCCGATGGTCTGGCGGCGCAGCGGCCACTCCGGCTGGTTGGGCTGGGCACGCAGCAGCGCCAGGCCGATGCGCTGCACGGTGAGGCGATACGCCTGGTAAAGGTCACGCTGGCTGTGCACTCACGCCCCCCACAGCAGCATGAATCGGCCGATTACGAGGTGAATAGTGCCGCACGAACGTACTGTGGTGGTTCGCATACTCATGGTTGTCTATCGTCGGCTGAGTGGATGCATCGAGGAAGGCGTCCGGCGGGCTGCGTGCGCCGCTGCTGGCCGGGCTCCTGACGTGGGCGCTCTGCGCGTGCGCGACCACCGGCGGGGACGCTCCCGCGAGCCCGCCCGCCAGCGGTCCCGCGACCGTGGACGGCACGGACTCCTCTGAGGATTCCGGGAGCGATGGCCCAGACCGGTCCACGGGCGAACCCCCTGGCTCCGGGAGCCGGCCGTGCCCCACGGGCGGTGGAGACGACGCGCCGGCCGCCTGCCCTCCGGTGCGCAGGTCGCCACGCGGTGGTCCCACGCTCCCGGTGCCTGAGCCCACGGCCACCGACCCCGGCCCGGACCCCGGTTCTGAGCCGCCGCCGTCGGAGCGCGGTCCGGAGCCGCCGCCGTCGGAGCCGGCTCCCGAGCCGCCGCCCGAGACCTCCGGCCCCTGACGGTCGCGCATGCCGGAACCGGTGGAAGGGAGCGGCCCAGGACCGCGCCCCGTCGACGTCATCAGCCTGATCACCATGCTGCTCACGATCAGCGCCGCCGTGCTCCTCTACATGGGGTGGGCCTACCTCGACGGCTTCCTGACGACGTTCGACGTGCGGCCGACCGACGTGCGATTCGGCGCCGACGAGTACATCCTGCACAGCCTGAGTGTCTTCTCGGCCGATCTGCTGCCGTGGCTGGTGCTCGCTCCTCTCGCGTTCGCCGCCGTCGTTCACCGCGCCGAGCTCGCGCGGCTGCTGCCCCGGCGGGTCCGGCACGGGATCGGCCGGCTGCGGCGCAGGAGGGTCGTGCGGGTCGCGACCGACGCCAGGTTCGCCGGCGCCGTGCTCACTCTCGCGGGGCTGGTCCTCGCCGTCGTCGCTCTGACCCGGCACCAGATCGGCATCTATCTGGTCCTCGCCCCGGCCGTCGCGGGTCCTCTGCTGCTGACCTGGCCGGCCCGCAGGAGGAGGGGAAGCGGCATCACCTTCGCGGTCGGCGTAGTCGCCTCGGCGTTCTGCCTGCTCTGGGGGGTCTTCGTGTACGCCCAGGAGCAGGGCAGGCGGAAGGCGGAGGAGATGGCCGCCAACCTGCCCTACCGGACCCAGGTGGCGCTCTACGCCAAGGACGCGCTCGCGCTGAACGCCCCGGGGGTGACGCGCCAGGCGATCAAATCCGGCAAGTACCGCTACCTCTACACCGGCCTCCGCCTGCTGCTCAGCCGCGAGGACCGCTACTACCTGCTGCCGGTCGTGACCAAGGAGCAGGTGCGGAACGGGGAGAGCCGCACCTTCGTCCTCACGCCGGGCGACGACCTGCGGCTCGAACTGCTTCCCGGTGTCCGGGCGCCGCACCCGGACTAGGAGCGCACACCGCCAGTACATGTTCCAGACGCTCCTCTGATCGTTCGGCGGGGGTCAGCTGACCAGGCCGCGGATGGTCTCGTACAGGTCCATGACGGCCAGCGCGAGCGGGATGAGGGCGATCATCAGCAGGATGTCGAAGATGTCGCCCACCCGCCCCCAGAACGGCGACGGCCGCGCGGTGGCCAGCCACAGCGCCGTGCCGGTCACCCCGAGGGCCAGCACCGCCAGGCCGGGGACGATCCCGTACAGCAGCAGGGCGTCACCGGCGGTCAGCACGGCTCCTGCGGCGGGCAGCGCGACGCCGGCCAGGGTCGCCGACAGCAGCCAGGCCCGCTGGCCGCGTCCCTCGAAGACGCGGGCCCGCATGAGCAGCGACAGCGACAGCGCGCCGCTCATCACCAGCGCCGCCCACGTGCCCTCCAGCACCAGCAGCGCCTGCGCGCCGAGCACGACCAGCGCCACCGTGCCGAGCAGGCCGGCGCAGAAGCGGTCGGCGGCCACGGTCTTGTCGATGACGAGCTCACCGTCGAGGTCGCCGCTCTCGCGCCGCAGCTCCTCCGGCGTGGTGGGCAGCGCGGGCAGCGGCATGCCGGCCAGCCGGAACGACAGCGAGGGGATGACCGTGGTGAGCCCCACGGCGAGCGCGGCCAGCACCGCCGCCAATCCCGCCGCGGGCAGTCCGAACGCCATGACGACCCCGCAGCCGAGCAGCCCGCAGAGCGCGGCGGCGGCGATGCCGAGGAAGCCGGGCAGCCCCTGCGCCACCGCGAACCCGGTGGCGGTGGCCAGCATGAGCGTCACGCCGCAGGCGGCCAGCAGGTTGTCCGGCTGCAGCACGGACGGGCCCGAGGCGGGCGCGACCAGGCCGGCGACGAAGCCGTAGGGCAGGGCGGCGTACCCGATGACCGCGCCTGACCGGTGGTCGCCCAGCGCGCGCGACAGCGCCACGGCCACCACCAGCAGCAGCACCGCGACGACGCCCGCGACCAGGGCGGCGGGCGTCCACGGCGGCCCCGCGAGCGGCGGCGCGGCGGCGCCGAGCGCGAGCAGGCAGGCGGCGGCGCGCAGGCCGTAGGTCCTGGTGACGGCGGGCTGCCAGCGCCCGGTGCGCTCGATGACGCCGGTGGCGACGGCGTCGGCCACGTCGTCGAAGACGGGCTCGGGCAGCTCGTGGCCGCGCGGGCGCAGGTGCAGCAACTCGCCGTCGTGGACCTGCAGCTCCGCGAGGGTGACGCCGGGGTCGAACGGCGGCCCGCCGAGCCGCTGCAGCGCCCAGCCGCCGTGCGCGAGGCCCGCCTCGGCCAGCCCGTCGCCGGCGATGCGCAGCACGGTCGGCAGCAGGTTGCCGAGCGGGATGTCCGGCGGCAGGCCGAGGTCCAGGAAGCCGCGCGGGGTCACGACGGTGACCCGGCACAGGTCGGTTCCGGTGGCGCTCACCCGGACGAGTGTAGGGAGCGGACTTCTCCGGCGGCGGCCGTGACACGTCTAGGAATTTTGAAATATCCGACATATCCCTACGTCAGGGGCTTTCATGGGGCCGGTGAGCGGGAGCCTGATCGTGGTACGCAGGCCCGAGCGGCGCAGGCCGCCGGAGCCTCCGGGGGGCGAGGTGCTCCTGGAGCCACCGCCGGAGATCCCCGAGACGGTCACGGGCGGCGGGCTGACGCAGCTGCTGACGTACCTGCCGATGATCGCCGGGGCGGGCGCGATGGCGCTGATGTTCACCGGCGGGTCGGCGAGCAACCCGATCATGCTGGTCTCCGGCGGCCTGTTCGCGGTCTCCATGATCGGCATGAGCGTCGGCCAGATCATGCGCAACGCCGGCGAGCGGCGCAACCAGCTCAACGGCCTGCGCCGCGACTACTACCGCTACCTGGAGCAGGTCAGGAAACGCGTCCGTACGGCCGCCGCGCAGCAGCGCCGCGCCATGACCTGGAGCCACCCCGACCCGGCCGCGCTGTGGTCGCTGGTGATGACCAGCAGGCTCTGGGAGCGCCGGCCCCGCGACGACGACTTCGCGCAGGTCAGGATCGCCACCTCGGCGCAGCGGCTGGCGCTGCCGCTCATCCCGCCGGAGACCCGTCCCGTCGAGGACCTCGACCCGCTGACGGCGGGGGCGCTGCGCCGGTTCGTCCGCACGCACGCGACCGTGCCGGGGCTGCCGGTGGCGCTGGCGCTGCACTCGTTCGCCAGGGTCGTGGTGTCCGGGGATCCGGTGGCGGCCCGCGACCTCGTACGCGCCGCGCTGGCCCAGGCCGCGGCCCTGCACGCGCCCGACGACCTGCGGATCTCGGTGTGCGCGGGCCGCGAGCGGGCCGGGGAGTGGGAGCCGGTCAAGTGGCTGCCGCACGCGCTGCACCCTTCCGAGGAGGACGGCGCGGGGCCGGTGCGGCTGGTGGCGGGCGACCTGGGCGAGCTGGACGACCTGCTGGGGTTCGAGCTGAAGGACCGGCCGCGCTTCAGCAAGGGCATGTCGGCGGACGCGGTGCCGTACCACGTGGTCGTGGTGGACGGAGGGACGGTGCCGCCGGGCAGCCAGCTCGGCCTCGACGTCATCGAGGGCGTCACCGTGATCGACCTGGGCGGCGGGGTGCCGCAGGCGCCCGCCCAGCTCACGCTGCGCCTGGAAGTCACTCAGGACGAGGTGGTCAGGGTCGCGGAGGACGAGCTGGGCAAGGAGGTCAGGACGCCGCTGGGCCGGCCCGACCGGCTGGCGGCGCCCGCGTTCGCCGCGCTGGCCAGGCAGCTCGCGCCGATGCGGACCGGCACCGGCGGACCAGAGGAGGAGCGTGACGTGTTCGCCACGAACACCACGCTCACCGACCTGCTCCGGCTCGGCGACGCCCGCCGCCTGTCCACCGCCGCCACCTGGCAGCCACGCCCGGTGCGCAACCGGCTGCGGGTGCCGATCGGGCTCGGCGCCGACGGCAGGCCCGTCGAGCTGGACATCAAGGAGGCCGCCCAGGGCGGCATGGGCCCGCACGGCCTCGTGGTCGGCGCGACCGGCTCGGGCAAGTCGGAGCTGCTGCGCACGCTCGTCCTCGCGCTGGCGATCACCCACTCGTCCGAGACGCTGAACTTCGTGCTGGTCGACTTCAAGGGCGGCGCCACCTTCCTCGGGCTCGACGCGCTGCCGCACGTCTCGGCCGTCATCACCAACCTGGAGGACGAGCTGCCGCTGGTCGACCGCATGCACGACGCGCTGCACGGCGAGCTGGTACGCCGCCAGGAGCTGCTGCGCGCGGCCGGGAACTTCGCCTCGCTGCGCGACTACGAGCAGGCCCGCGAGCAGGGCGCGGAGCTGAGCCCGCTGCCGACGCTGTTCATCGTGCTCGACGAGTTCAGCGAGCTGCTGTCGGCCAAGCCCGAGTTCGTCGAGCTGTTCGTGATGATCGGGCGGCTCGGCCGTTCGCTCGGGGTGCATCTGCTGCTGGCCTCCCAGCGGCTGGAGGCGGGGCGGCTGCGCGGGCTGGACACGCACCTGTCGTACCGGATCGGGCTGCGCACCTTCTCCGCCGCCGAGAGCCGGGCCGTGCTGGGGGTGGCGGACGCGTACTCGCTGCCGCCCGAGCCGGGCAACGCGTACCTGATGTTCGAGACGACCGGGATGACGCGGTTCAAGGCGGCGTACGTGTCGGGGCCCTACCAGGCGGCGGCGCAGAGCCCTGCCACGTCGGCCCGCGCGGGCCACCGCGGGAAGATCGTCTGGTACGGCCCGGAACGCGTGCCGCTGCCGCCCGTGGCCGACACGCCGCCCGTCGTCGAGGACAAGGGCAAACAGGACAGCCTGCTCGACATCGTGGTGTCCCGGCTGGCCGGCCAGGGGCCCGCGGCGCACCGGATCTGGCTGCCGCCGCTGAAGGAGCCCGCCTCGCTCGACCGGCTGCTGCCCCGCATCGAGGCCACGCCCCGCCACGGGCTCACCGCCGCCGGGACCGCGCAGGAGCGTCCCGGGCGGCTGCACGCCGTCGCGGGGATCGTGGACAGCCCGTTCGACCAGCGGCGGGATCCGTACTGGCTGGATCTGTCCGGCGCGGCGGGCAACGTCGCGATCGTCGGGGCGCCGCAGACCGGCAAGAGCACGCTGCTGCGCACGCTCATCGCCTCGCTCGCGCTCACCCACACGCCCCGGGAGGTGCAGTTCTACTGCCTGGACTTCGGTGGCGGCACGCTCTCGGCGCTGGCCGGGCTGCCGCACGTCGGCGGCGTGGCCACCCGGCTGGACGCCGACGCGGTCCGCAGAACCGTCGCCGAGGTGCGGGGCGTGCTGGAGCGGCGCGAGCGGCTGTTCGTGGAGCGGGGCATCGACTCCATGGCCACCTACCGGCGCATGGTCGCCTCCGGCGGGTACGAGGGCGACGGCTGGGGCGACGTGTTCCTCGTCGTGGACGGCTGGGCGACGCTGCGCCAGGAGTACGAGCAGCTCGAACCCGACCTCGGCGACCTCGTCACGCGCGGGCTCGGCTTCGGCGTGCACGTCGTCGGCACCGCCAACCGGTGGCTGGAGTTCCGCGCCGGCGTGCGCGACCTGCTCGGCACCCGGCTCGAACTGCGGCTCGGCGACGCCTTCGACTCCGAGATCGACCGGCGGGCCGCCGCCAACGTGCCGGAACGTGCCCCGGGCCGCGGCCTCACCCGCGAGGCGCTGCACTTCCTCGCCGCGCTGCCGCGCATCGACGGCCGCGGCACCGTGGACGACCTCGCCGACGGCGTGTCCGCCCTGGTCGAGGCGGCCGCTGCGGCCTGGCCCGAGCAGGGGGCGCCGCCCGTACGGCTGCTGCCCGCCCTGCTGCCCGCCCACACGCTGCCCGTGCCGCCCGGCGACGGCACCCGCGTGCCGGTCGGCATCGACGAGGCGGCGCTCGCGCCCGTCCTGCTGGACTTCGACACCGACCCGCACTTCGTGGTGTTCGGCGACACCGAGAGCGGCAAGAGCAACCTGCTGAAGGTGATCGCGCGCGGCATCGCCGCCGCCCGCACGCCGCTGCAGGCCCGCTTCATCGTCATCGACTACCGCCGTACGCTGCTCGACGCCACCGACACCGAGCACCGCATCGGGTACGCCGCTTCGAGCACCGCCGCCGCGACCCTGCTCAAGGGCGTGCAGGAGGTGCTCCAGGACCGGCTGCCGCCGCCCGACCTCACCTCCGAGCAGCTCCGCACCCGGAGCTGGTGGACCGGGCAGGACCTGTACGTCATCGTGGACGACTACGACCTCGTCGCCACCTCCGCCAACCCCCTGTCCGTGCTCGGCGAGCTGCTCCCCCAGGCCCGCGACATCGGCCTGCACCTCGTGCTCGCGCGCGCGATGGGCGGGGCGGGGCGGGCCATGCTGGATCCCGTGGTGCGGCGGCTGAAGGAGATGAACACGCCCGCCGTGCTGCTGTCGGGGCCGCGCGACGAGGGCCAGCTCTTCGGGAACGTCCGGCCTCGTGTGCTGCCTGCCGGGCGAGGGGTTCACGTGGATCGGCGGGCGGGCGAGAAACTCATCCAGACCGCCTACCTGCCGTCCTGAGCCCCGCCCGCTTCCGCCGGCCTGAGCCCCGCCCGCTTCCGCCGTCCTGCGCCCCGCCCGCTTCTGCCGGTCCAGAGCCACGCCCGCGCTGCCGGCCGCCTTTCAGGCCCTCTGCGCGGTGCTTCCTACAGGCCGCGTTCTATCCGGGACAGCTCGGCCATCGCCTGGTCCATCGCGGACTCGTACGCCTCCCGCGCCTCGCGCATCCGGAGGTCGGCCGGGTTGTCCTGGGCGGACAGGTCAAGCGGGCCGTCGCCCACCACGTCGCGCAGCAGCTCGGCCGAGCGGGTCTGCAGGTCGGCGAGCGCCTCGGCGATCAGGCCGAGGATCGTCTCCGACAGGCGCTGCGAGCCCCACCGCATGGCCCTGGGATCGATGTCCAGGCCGGTCACGCCCTCCGCCGAGCACTCCACCCTGACCAGGTCGTCGGGGTCGCTCGCGGTGCCCTTGGCGGCCAGGACCTGCTGGTAGAGGTCGTCCAGCCCGTCGGCGGGGTGCTGGGAACGGGCGATCAGCCGGTCCAGGGCGCCTTCGTCGGACATAGCCGTCATCTCTCCGTCTCCGTGCTCGGGTCGTGGGTCGTGGGCAGCTGACCGTCGAACGGTGTCGAGCCCTGCGGTGCCGGGCCCTGCGGTGTCAGGCCCTGCGGTGTCAGGCCCTGCGGTGTCAGGCCCTGCGGTGTCAGGCCGGGTGGCGCCTGGCCCGGCGGGGTCTGTTGCAGCTTCGTGGCGCTGAAGCGGTCGGCCACCGCCTGCTGGCCCAGCATCCCGCCGCCTGCCGCCGCCGCTCCCCCGCCGAGCGCCAGCTTGCCCGGCGAGACCTGGGCGAGCCGCCCGGCCACCTTGCCGAGCACGCCCTGCCCGCCCGTCACGAACTGCCGCACCCGGGACGCGATCGCCCCGGCCTGCCGGTCGGCCCTGATGCCGAACTGCGTGGCCGCCACCTCGGAGGCGACCCTGGTGAACGGGTTGAGCTGGGCGACCTTGTGCATCACGCCGGCCGTGAGGATGCTCGCGCCGGTGAGGAAGACGGCCTTGCCCGCGGCGTCGTACACGTCGGCGGTGACGTTGAGCGTGCGGGCGGACGCCGCAGGCAGCGCGGCCTTCTCCTCGGCGTCGGACGCGTAGTCCGCCACGGCGCCCATGGCGAGCTCCGCGCTGGCGGCGGTCCAGGTGACGCCCTTGGTGGCGGTGTCCACGACCTCGGGGTGGCGGCGCAGGCCCGCCGCCAACGTCTCGTAGCCCTCGGCGGCCCGCCGCTGCTCGGCGGTGTCGCCGTACATGAGGGGCAGGATCAGCATCGCGTAGTGGGCGCGACGGAAGCCGAGCAGCATGGAGCCGGTCGCCGCCATGGCCGAGCCCTCGATGACGGACTGCGGCTGCTCCATCATCGCGGCGCCCCCATGGTCGCGGCGACGGAGGCGGAGGCGGCATTGCCGTCCACGTAGCCGTTGGCGGTGTCGTACGCCCGGTCGTGCAGCTCGGCGACCTGGTCGCGCTTGGCCAGCAGGTACCGTTGCGCGGCCTCGTTGACCTCGTCGAACGAGCGTCCCAGGGCGCCGCCCAGCAGGCCGAAGGCTCCGTACGCGCCGGAGGAGAGCCGTACCCGGGCGACGGCCCTGGTCATCTCCTCCAGGTCCCGCATGGGCGTGTCGGCGAGGTCGCGGCCCATCTCCCTGACGGAGTCCGCCACCACGGCGACGGCGTCGGCGTCCATGCCCGGTGTCCCTCTCGTTGTCATCAGCTCACCACCGGTGGTGGCGTGTCCACGGACGGGCGGAAGAAGTCGTCGTCGGCGGGGCGGGTGCCGGGGCGGCGGGTGCTCTGGCGGTCCGCCGCCGCTCCCGCGCCCATCGGCATGAACGGCACGCCGCCCGCACCGGCCATCCCGGCCGCGCCCGCACCGGCCATCCCGGTCGCGCCCGGCTCGCCGCCGAGGCCGCCCGGCGGTCCCATCGCCGCCGCCGGCCCGCCCACCACCGGGACGCTGCCCGGCCGCACGGAGGGACCCTGGGCGGTGGCGGTGTCCCGGCCGTGCGGGACGGGGCCGGGGTCGGCACGGGTCGGAGCGACGGTCTCGGGCAGGACCCCGGTGGGACCGACGCCGATGGGACCGACGCCGATGGGACCGACGTCGGCCGGACGGGTCGCCGACGGCGCGCCGATCTCCGCCGGCCGGCCGACGTCTGCCGGTCTGCCCGAGCCTCCCGGTTCGCCGGGGCCTGTCGACCGGCCGGGGTCTGTCGAGCGGCCCGCGTCTGTGGGGCGGCCCGCGTCTGTGGGGCGGCCCGCGTCTGTGGGGCGGCCCGCGTCTGTGGGGCGGCCGCGCTCCGTCGTGCCCGGCTGCGCCGTGGCACCCATTACGCCTGACATACCCGTCAAGCCGGATGTACCTGTCACCCCCGACGAACCGGTCATGGCCGGTGAGCCGGGGCGGGTCAAGGAGCCGGTAGCGCCGGGGTGGGGGGTGGTGCCCGCGAGGCCGGTGCCCGTGAAGCCGGCGGTGCCGGGCTGTGGGACGGTCCCCGGCAGGGCCGTTCCGCCGGGTCCCATCGTGGGGCCGGGCGAGGTCGGAGTCCCCGGCGCGGTGCCGGCCGTGGTGCCCGGCGTGCCGGCCAGCGACGTGCCGGGCCGGGCCGGCGGCGTGCCCGCCTCGCCGGGCGGCGGCAGGTACGGCGCGGGCGAGGCCAGCTCCGCGTCCCACGGCAACCGGTCGGGCAGGGCCGTGTGCGCGGTGTGGAAGGCGGTGTTGAGCCGGGCGATGAACGCCCGCGCCGCGCCGTCGGGGTCGTTGGTGGGATGGGCGGGGTCGGTCGAGCCCGAGCCCATCGCGTAGTGGGTCTGCGGCTTGGTGGCCTGGTCGAAACGTTCCTTGGCCGTGGTCAGCTCCTTGGCGACGCCCTCCAGCGAGGGCGGGACTTCCTCCAGCCGGTCCCGCAGCGCCTGAAGGTAGGTCTGGAGCCGGTTCATCCGGGTGAGCATGGCGCGGGCCGACTCCCCGCCCCAGTTCCCGTCGGCCACCAGGCGGGCCGCGCCGTCGCCGAGCGTGCTGATCGTGGTGGTGAGCAGCTCGGCCGTCTGCCGGTACGCCGCCGCGACCGGCCCGAACTCCTCTGGTCCGGTGGACATGACCAACGTCCTGATCGCGTCACGTCCGCCGTACCCCTGCGGGTCGCCGCCCTGGAGGCAGCCGGTCTTGATCGGTTTCGGTTCCGGCACGCGTTCCTCTATCTGTCCGTACGTCCCGCCACGCCCGCGGCCCGCTGGTCGGCGTCGCGCACGGTGGCCGCGGTGTCGGCCAGGTCGCCGATGACCCGCTGGACCTGCTCCAGCACGAACTGCAGCGACTCCCCCGTGGCCTCGCGGGCGCTGCGCACGGTGTCCGCGTACCCCTGGGCGACGTCCCACGTCCCGGCGGCGCCCGGGGTGAGGTCGGGCACCTGGAACCGCGCCGCCTCCAAGCACGGCAGCAGCTCCCGCTGCAGCTTGCCCGCCACGTCGAGGAGCGCGTCAGGGCGGCAGGTGACCTGGTCCCCGGCGGCGGCCGGGTCGATGAGCGGCTCGTTCACCCGGGGTCAGGTGGTCCAGCGGCGGATGTTGACGTGTTCGGCCTCGCGCATGATGCCGGTGGCCTCCTGGAGTGACGGCCCGAAGCGCTGCATGGTGTCGCCCATGGTGACGACGGCCTCGTTCCACTGGCGCTTGGCCTCGAGGTAGACGCCCTTCGCGGCGCCGTCCCAGGTCTCCAGCACCTTGAAATCGGCCTCCAGGTCCGTCAGCTCGCCGACGAGATTGGTGTACGCGCGGCCCAGCTCGGCCGCGATCTCTTCCATCTCGTCGAAATTGGCGACGATGATGTCATTCATCAGATACCTCCGTGGCAACCCCCGCCTTCAGGCGGGGGAGGAATCGGATCCCTGCGGAGCAGGACAGGGGCTGCCGGTTCGCCGTCAGGCGAACCGTATTCATCGAACACGCATGCGACCTGTTGGTGATCGGCGGTAGGTTGTGGGTTGTGGCGCAGATCGTGAAGCGGGCCTACAAGTACCGCTTCTCCCCGACCCCCGAGCAGGCCGGCGAGCTTGCCCGGACGTTCGGCTGCGTCCGTCTCGTCTACAACAAGGCACTCGAGGAGCGCACCCGCGCCTACCGGCTGGAAGGCCGCCGTGTCTCCTACGTGGAGTCCTCCGCGCGGCTGACGGAGTGGAAGCGCAGCGGCGAGTTCGACTTCCTGTTCGAGGTGTCGTCGGTCCCTCTTCAGCAGGCGTTGCGGCATCTTCAGGCGGCGTACGCGAACTTCTTCGCCAAGCGCGCCAACTACCCGGCGTTCAAGTCCCGCAAGAAGTCCCGGGCGTCGGCGGAGTACACCCGCTCGGCGTTCCGCTGGCGTGAGGGCACCTTGACGCTGGCGAAGATGGACACACCGCTCGATATCGTGTGGTCGCGTCCGCTGCCGGAGGGTGCGCGGCCGTCCACGGTCACCGTCTCCCGTGACAGCGCGGGACGCTGGTTCGTGTCCCTCCTGGTCGAGGAGAAGATCAGCCCGCTGCCGCCTGCCGGGCGGAGCGTCGGTGTGGACGCGGGCATCACCGCACTGGCGGCGCTCTCGACCGGCGAGAAGATCGTCAACCCCAAGCATGAGCGCGCCGGCCGCCGCAAGCTGGCCAAAGCCCAGCGCGCCCTGGCACGCAAGGCCAAGGGCAGCGCGAACCGGGCCAAGGCCCGGCTGAAGGTCGCCCGCGTCCATGCCCGCATCACCGACCGGCGTACCGATTTTCTGCACAAGCTCACCACTCGTCTCGTCCGTGAAAACCAAACGGTCGCGATCGAGGACCTCACCGTTCGCACCACGGTGAAGAACCACAGCCTGGCCCGCGCCATCTCCGACGCCTCCTGGCGCCAGATGCGCGGCATGCTGCAGTACAAGGCCCGGTGGTACCGGCGCTAGTTGCTGGTCGTGGACCGGTGGTTTCCCTCTCGTTGACGAGGGGGAGGATGTCAAGTCGGCTCCTTTTAGGAAACGGGCCCGGAGTGTTCACCGCCGGCGAGCGCGGCCCGGAGTTTCACCGCGACGTCGCTCGCCTGGGTGTTGGCGTCGCTGTACTGGATGCCGGTGGCCTTCAGGTTCTCGCCGATCGTGTTGAGCGCGTCGATGACCTTTCTGAACTGCGGCGTCCACTCCGTGAGCACCTGCCGGTAAACGGTGGCCGCCTCGCCCTGCCAGGCGCTGCCGAGCGTCTCGGGGATCTGCGTGAGCCGGTTGTAGATCTGCTCGATGTTGGCGACGGCGAGCTGTGCGCGTTCTGCGGCACTATGCTGGCTGCCCTCGGTATAAGTCGTCGGTTGATTGACCACGCTGCTCCTTCCGGCGGGCTTTTCCCGCATCAACGTAGGCGGGCCCTGGTGGGCGAGGCTACGATTTCAACTTTCCTGTAAATGTCCTGGCGCCGTCCTGACGCCGGCGTCTGGCTCTGGGCAGCATGAGCGCCGCGAACACCACCAGCGCCGTCACCCCGGCAGCTCCCGCGGTGATGCCGACGGCGATCGCCCGCGTCCGCTCGTCCGGTACGGGCGCCCTGGCCAGCACGACGGGTGGCGCGCCGGCGGCGCTCATGGTGGCCGCGGGCAGCACCGAGGTGACCGCCTGCAGCGGGTTGACCAGTCCGGCGCCGGTGCCCGCCGCGCCGCCGCCCTCGGCGGTCTGCTCCAGGCGGCGCTTGACCTGCCAGTGGTCGAGGTCCGGGTACCGGGCTCTGACCAGGGCGGCGACGCCGGAGACGAAGGGGGCGGCGAAGCTGGTGCCGTCGAGCCCCGTACGGTAGCCGCCGCCCGTCCACGCGCTCGTGATCCCGGCGCCTGGCGCGGTGACGGAGATGCGGGTGGCGCCGTTGGAGAAGCCCGGCTTCTCGCCGTCGGGGGCCGCCGCGCCGACCGCGATCACGCCCGGATACTCGGCCGGGTACGCCGGTGAGGCCGCCCCGCCGTCTTGCTCGACGTTGCCGGCGGCGGCCACGATCACCACGTCCTTCTCCTGCGCGTACGCCACCGCCGCCTTCAGCTCGGGCGCGTCGTGGGCCTGCACGGACACGTTGATCACGTCGGCGCCCAGGTCGGCGGCCCGCCGGATGCCGGCCGCGAGCCGCGACACGTCGCCCGACCGTCCCTCGGTCTGCTTGATCGACAGGATCCGCGCGGCCGGGGCCACGCCCATCACCGGGACGCCGCGCCCGGTGAGGTCCTGGCCGGCGATGATGCCGGCGACCGCGGTGCCGTGGCCGACGCAGTCGCGCGCGTCCGTGCCCGTGAGGTCCACCTGGCCGGTGACCACGCCTCTGAGCTGCGGGTGGGTGGCGTCCACACCGCTGTCCACGACCGCGACCCGCACGCCTTCTCCTCTGGTGAGCCGCCACACCTGGGTGAACCGCAGGCGTTCCTGCGGCCACGGCGTGCCGGTGACCTCGGCGACGCCGGGCTCGGGGTCGCAGGTGACCGCACGGGCCGTGTTGGTCGTCGGCGCCGGGGTCACCGGGGCGGGGGTCAGCGCCAGGAGGAGGGCGGCGCCGTACCAAAGGAAAGGCACGAAAACGGAGTCTCGCCGACATTCCCGGCTTTCGCCGCTCTCTTAGAAATATCTTGAAATGGCGCTGCGCGCGGCGTAACGGCAGGTAGGCATGTGCTGGCATGTCCAGCGCTATGGCCCACGGAGAGTGAGCATGACCGTACCTGCCGCCGAGGGTGGCGACGCCCACGGCAACCCCAGGCCGGGCATCGGGCTGTCGCGGCTGCAGCGGCCGACGAGTACCGTCGGCCATGAGGACGCCATCTCCTCCCACGAGGAGCACATAGAGGCGCGCGGCGTCGAGGACGCCTACGCCGACCACATCCACGACCACCGCAACGGCGACTACCCGCCGGAGCCGCCGCCCGCCCCGACGCAGGCGCAGCTCGACGAGCTGCTCGCGGCCAACCGCGTGGACCCGGGGACGACGAGCAGGACGATGTTCGTCAAGATCGGCGAGTACGAGGACCCGGCGTCCGGCAGGCCGCTGCCGACGTCGCCGATCGAGCGGCTGCGCCAGGACCTCGAACGCCTCCAGGGCGCGGCCGGCGAGAGCCTCAAGGTCCGCCTCCTGCGGGCCAGACTCAGCGAACAGGACCTCGGCGCCTGGCAGGCCGCCACCGACCTCAAATACACCACCGACCAGGCACAGACCACCCTCGACCAGGTCATCACGCGCGTCACGCAGGCGTACGAGGCCGTGGTGCAGGCACTGGACGAGACCGTCAAGACCGCGAAGAACGCCGACCGGTCCATCGCGGGCGGCGTCAAGAAGTGACGGAGGCCCGTTGACCGACTACTGGGTCGGAACGCTCAAGGACAGCCGGGAGCCGCAGATCGACGGCACCCAGCCGCTGGGCGGCGACGCCGAGAGCAGCGACGGCATCTCCGACCTCATCCAGTCCACCAAGCCGGAGAAGGTGGCCGAGGCGGGACGCCGGTACACCGAGATCGCCGAGATGTGCGCCACGTCGGTGGAGGTGCTGCACACCGAGGCCGCGCGCATCGCCCAGACGCTGGGCGGGGAGTCGCTCGACGGCATCTTCGACACGATCGGGGAGCTCCAGCGCGACCTCGCCCGCCTCAGCTTCGCCGCCAGGTCCGTGGGTCAGCCGCTCGTCTGGTACGGGGCCGAGGTGCTGCCCTGGTTCCACCACAACGTGCCCAGGACGGGCAGCGTGGACCTCGACGACTGGATGGGCGACGTCGTGGGCACCGACACCAACGCCCACGCGCTCGCCCGGCACCACCTTCAGCAGCTCAACCGCTTCATCCAGGCCGTCTACCACTCCATCGACGACCACGTGGAGCAGCGGACCACGGCGCCGCAGACCTCGCTCACCGACCCGTCGTTCGATCCGCGGCTGGGGCTGCCGAGTGGGCTGACCGCCGACCCGTACGGAGGCTTCGGCTCGGCTCCCGGCTTCGACGGCCCAGGACTGCCCGGGTCCGGCGGGCCGGACCTGCCGCGCCTCGACGACCCGTCCCTCCAGGACCCGTCCCTGCGCGACCCCTCCGCCCCGGACCCGTCGGCGCAGGACCCCTCACTGCAGAACCCCTCACTGCAGGACCCCTCGTTGCAGGACCCCTCGTTGCAGGACCCGTCCCTGCAGAACCCCTCGCTGCAGAACCCCTCGCTGCAGAACCCGTCCCTGCAGGACCCGGCACTGCGGAACCCGTCCCTGGAGAACCCGTCGCTCGACCGGCCCGACCTGCGGAACCCGGCCACGCACCTGTCCAGCTACCCCACCCCTCAGGTGCCGACCACCCAGTCGATCGTCCCCGGGACGCCCACCGGCGCAGGCCCCTCGATGCTCCCCGGCAGCGCCGCGGCCACCCAGCTCGGCGGCGCGCCGGTCGGTCCTGGCGCGCCGGGCGCGGGCGGCCTGCCGGGCGCGGGCGGCCTGCCGGGCGGGCCGATGGGCATGATGCCGCCGATGGGCGGCGCCGGGGGTGCCGGGCAGGAACGCGAGCGGGAACGCATGAAGATGCCGCTCACCGAGTACGACCCGTTCGACAGCGATGACCTGGGCGGCCCGCCCCTGATCACATGACCCCACCCACCGACCGGGCCCCTGGCCTACCCGGACAGGTCCCTGGCACCCGCCCACCCGGACCCGCTCACCAGGCTGGTGACATCCAGCCGCCCGCGCCTGCCCGACAAGCCGGTGACAACCAGCCGCCCCCACCCACCCAACAGGCCCGCGGCCCGCACACGCCCGCCCACCAGACCCGCGGCCCGCACTTGTTCAGGTCCGCCGAACGGGTTCGCGGCTACCAGTTGCTCGGGCCTGCCGGTCAGGACGGCCCCTGGATCCTGTATCGGGCGCGCTCAGTGGCCAGCATGGCGGACGTCCTGGTCAAGACGCTGGCCTGCCACCGCGTGGACAAGCGGGCGCTCAAGCGCATCATCCGCGGGTTCGCCTTTCCCGATGAGCTGGCCGCGCACGGCGGGGTGATCCCCGTCCTGGAGGTGGGCGCGACCGGGGACGGGCGGCCGTACCTGGTGACGCCTCCCCACGGCGGCCTCCCCCTCGCGGAACGCCCGGACCGCGACCGTCCCATGCCGGTGGAGCAGGCCGCCGGCCTGCTGGCCGCGGTGGCGGGCGCCGTCGCGGCGACTCATGCGGCGGGCGGCGTACACGGACGCGTCACGCCCTCGAACGTCGTCATGACCCCGAACGGCGTGATGCTGACCGGCTTCGCGATGTCGGCCCTGATGTCGATCACCGAACTCCCGGACGGCACCCCACCGTCGGTCCACGCCTCCCCCGAGGAGCTGGAGGGCCGCCCGCCGGTAGCCGCCTCCGACGTCTACACCCTGGCCTCAACGACCTACGAACTCCTGACCGGCCGCCCCGCCTTCCCCCTGGAAGACGCCACCAACACCGCCAGATTCACCCTGGCCGTCCTGACCGAGCCACCCCCACCCCTACCTCCCACAGTCCCTGAGCCCCTGGCCGCCCTCCTCACCCAGGCCCTCTCCAAGGACCCCACCACCCGCCCCACAGCCACCACCCTCGCCACCACCGCCCACCGTTTCGCCAGCGGTCCTCACACCCCCGGCGCTCCCGCCACCGGAAAGGGCACCACGGGCGCTCCCGCTGCTGCGAAGGGCACCGCGACCGGTCCCCACGCCCAGCAGGCCGCCCCCGCCGGCTCTGCCGCCGACCAGCGTGTCGGCGTCGATGCCTCCGGCCGCTCGCCAGTGGCGCCTCCCCCGTTCGGCGGAACAGCCGCGCCCTCGGCCGGTCTCACGAGCGGGCCTGTGCTTGGAGCGGCGGCGGATCAACCGCGCACTGCCCGGCTTTCGGGGCCCGGTCCTCTGCCGGAGCCCGGTCTTCAACTTCCCCGCACGGCGCGCCTCCCCGCCTCCGGGTCACCGGGAAACCAGGAGCTGTCGGGGCCGAGGGAGCTGGTGTGGACCGTGGGCTCCGAGCGGTCTCGGGTCAGGCCGCCGGCGGGGCCTCAGCCGTTCCTGCCGACGCCGCCCGAGCCCGGCTCGTCCGTCCGGGCACCGGGTGCCCAGGCACCGGCAGCCACGGAGGGCGGGCGGCGGGGGCGGATGCCGCTGGTCGTGGCGGGCGTGTCGGCGCTGGCCGTGCTGGCCGGTGCGGGCAGTGTGGCGCTGGCGATGAGCGGTGACCAGGGCGTCACGCTGACCGCCGACCACCAGGCGGCCGGCACCCAACCCCCGGACACGGGCGTGCAGGACGGACAGCCTGGCGAGGGCGACACGCAGAACAGCCCCAATGACGGGCGGGCCCAGGACGGGCAACCGCAGGATGGCCAGGTTCAGGACGGGCGGCCTCAGACCCATCAGCCTGACGCGCAGGCCACCGGTGACCGTTCGCAGCCCGAGCCGTCGCTGGCCCCCGAACAGAGCACGGCCGACCCCGCGACCTCACCGCCGGCCACGCTCAGGACCCCCGACCCGGCCACCCTCACCGCCTACCGCCCCAAGAGCCTCAAGCTGGTCGCCGACAACGGCACCACGGTGACGTTGTCCTGGAAGACGGCACGCAAGACCGAGTACCCGGTGATCGTTCAGCAGGCCCCCGACGACCGCCTGATGTCGGCCCCGGTCGGCAGCACCACGTACACGGTCGGCAAGCTCGACCCGGGCACCGGCTACTGCTTCAAGGTCGGCGCGGTGGTCGCGCTCGGCCGTCCGTCCTCGGTGGCCTGGTCGTCGGCGCTGTGCATCAGAGGTGCCGCAGAGACCGGCGCGGAGGACGACGTCCAGCCCCCGATCGTGCTCCCCCTGGTCACCCCGCCGACCGGCTGACTCCACCCGTCACGCCAACGAGCCCCGACCTCATTGCCTCCAACCGACCGGCCTGGCCGCCGGGCCGGCCTCAGCCGATCAGTGACAGGGGTGACAGCCGGCCGGCGGCCCGGCGCAGGAGGCCCACCCTCTGCCTGACCAGCGTGTCCACCGTCGTGTGGTGCTGCCAGGCGAGGTCGGCGTCGTCCGCGTTCACGGGGGTGTCGCCGAAGGTGGCCGCATTGGCGAGGGCGGCGAGGGACGTCAGCGGCGCGCGGGCGGCGGGGCCCAGGGAGCGTTCGGCCAGGGAGGCCACCTCGCCCGCCGTCAGCGTCCCCGAGGTGACGGGGAGGCCGGCGGTGCGGAGGCGGGTGAGGGTCTGCTGCCAGGCTCCGATGACGCGGGCGGCCGGTACGGCGGCGCGGCGGCGGCGCGTCCGGCGTACCAGAGGGACGAGGGCGGCGGCGAGCACATAGGCCGTCACCAAGCCGCCGGCCACCGCAGCCCACACCCACGGCCCGGTCGAGGCGTCCTTGTCGGAGGTCGAAGGTGGGGTGGGGCGCTTGGTGGGGGTCTTGGTGGGCTTGGGCGGGGTGGCGTCCTCGTTGATGGCCTGCTCGATCTCCTTGGCCTGCTTGGGCGCGCCCTCGGCGACGTCCCCGCCCTCGCCGGAGCGCGTACGGGACGGCGTCGGATAGAACGGCACCCACCCGATGCCGTCGAACTCGACCTCCGCCCACGCCAGCACGTCCCCGCCGCGCACCTGCCGGACGCCGCCCCGCTTCTCCCCCGGACGGAACCCGACGACGATCCTGGTCGGCAGCCCGATCGCCCGCCCCAGCAGCGCGAACGACGCCGCGAACTGCTCGGTCGTCCCCCGCTTCGACTCGGTCAGGAAGAACTCGATGCTGCGGTAGCCGTGCCCGGGCGGCGCGTTGACGTCGTTAACGGCGAGTTTGCGCAGGTAGGCGGCCAGTTTGGCGGCCTGCTGGCTCGGGCTGCGGGCGCCGGCGGTGGCGCGGCGGGCGATCTCGCCGAGGCGGGCACGCTGGGGCGGGGTACGGCCGTCGGGGCCGTCGGGCAGCCGCCGCTGTTCCGGGTCGTCGGCAGGTGACGCCTGTCGCAGCTCCGCCGCCGGATATGTCCGGACTCCTGACGTCACCTGGTACGTCAGCCCCTCCCTCGTGCGCGTGCTGGCCAGCATGCCGGTGCCGGGGTCGACCACGAGGCCCGTACCGGTCGCCGCGAGCGGCCGGTCGGCGGCGGGCAGCCAGGGCCCCGGCAGCTTCTGCACGGTGAACCGCTGCTCCACGGTGTCGCGTGCGGCGTCGTCCGCGCCGGGGACGCGTCCGCCGGTGGGGAGGAAACCGGCGCTGGACGTCCAGCTCACGCCGTCGAACCGGTCGAGTACGGCCAGGCGCAGGTTCGCGTCGGACGTGGTGCGGACCGTGAAAAGCTCGCGCCGCGGGTTCTGCAGCCAGGCCGACACCTGGTCGAGGGCGCTCACGCCTTTGATCGGCTGGGGTGGGGGCTGCTCGACGAGAGTCCGTACGTCGAAGGGCTTCCCGGCGACGGGCAGCACCGGCGCGACGACGGCGGCGGCCGCCACCAGCCCGGCCAGCAGCGGCACCCCGGCCGCCACCGCGAGCGGCGACCTGCCGGTCCTGACCAGCCCCAGCAGCAGCACGAGCCCCGCGAACGCGGCCGCGTAAGGCACCACCGTCCCGCCCCCTGCCACCCCGAGCACGACGGCCGCGCCGAACACCGGCAGCGCCGCCACGGCGGGCAGCATCGGGGTACGGCGGCGCAGCGCCAGCTCGGCCGCCACGGTGGTCGCCGTCCAGACCAGGAAGCTGACCAGCACGATCGCGGGGCTGCCCGGCGCGGCGGGCAGGATGGTGGTCAGCAGCCACCCGCCCGCATCGCGTACGCCGAGCAGCGCCGCCCGCACGGCCCCGGGGCCGGGGAGAAACCCGAGCCACGCCTGCTCCCTGAACACCGTGGCCGACACCACCGTCAGCCACCCCAGCACGCCGACCGGCACCGTCCCCCACAACGGCAGCCGCCCCGACAGCGCGAGCGCCAGCGCACAGGGCCCTGCGACGGCCAACCCGACGACGGGCAGCAACGCCTCCAGTGCGAACACCCCGTCGAACGCCAACCCCGCACACACCACCAGCAACCCGGCCACGACCACGCCGGCCACCCGCCGCCCAAGCGGCTCCTGCTGCTGATCCCGCGACACCATCCCAGAACTGTGAACGGCATGGGATGCCGCACCACCCCGACCGAGCACACGCCCCCCGACGCGCCCCATCCCTTGGGCAGGGTTGGGGGTCCCTTGGGCAGGGGTGGGGGTGAGGCCGGAAGTGGGCGCGGGACCCGAACCGGCGGTGCCTGAGCTGTTGTGGGGTGGGTTGTTGGGGGAGGGGCCGGTCAGTGTGGCCATGCTGCCGCCAGTTCGTCCAAGTCCGTCGCTTCGATGACGGTTACCCCCGCGGCCCGTGGCGCGCCCGCCTCAGGTGGGCCCACGTGGACGAACAGGGCCTGGCCGAAGCGGCGGCGGACGGCCGCCGCGTCGGCCAGGGCCCCATAGCCGCCGCTGATCAGCACCAGCGCTCCGCCCGCCCCCGCGTGGCGGAGCGCGTGCAGCGGCGGTTCGGCCCGGTCGGTGCGTTCGACGAGCGCGAGCCGGTCCAGGACCTCCTCGTCCTCGCCCGGCCCGCCCTTGGCGTGCACCAGCTCGCCCTCCCCGGTGAGCACCCGCACGGGGAACCGGTCCCGGGTGACGGCGCAGGCCGCCGACGCCGCGACGTCCACGGCCAGCTCGAACTCGTCGTCCCCCTCGTACGACGAGCTCCGGGTGTCGAGGACGACCACGGTGTCCGGCAGGTTGACGTCGGTCAACTCCTTGACCATGAGCACGCCGGTCCTAGCGGTCGAACGCCAGTGGACGTGCCGCAGCTCGTCTCCGACGACGTACTCGCGCAGGCCGTTGAAGCTGCTCGCGCCGGACGGCGCGGAGCGGGAGGCGAGCCCGTCGAGGTGCCGTCGCCGCCCGGAGCGCAGCGGCCCGAGCGGCACGGTGCGGGGCCGGACGAGCAGCAGGTCGGCCCGCCCGTACGCGATGGAGCGCCGCGCCAGCCCGAACGGGTCGGCCCGGTCGAGCAGCAGCGGCCCCACCGGCGTGCGCCCGCGCCGGCGGGTGGGCAGCCGGTACGACACCGTCCGCGCCGCCCGCCTGCCCAGCGACGGCACCTCCACCGTCACCGTGGTCTCCCGGCACGTGTCCCGCGCCACCAGCCCGGAGTGCCGCCACCGCCCGGCGTTGCGCACGTGCAGGACGGCCACGGCCGGCTCACCGCGGGCCACCTTGACCGGCGTCACCTCTCGCCGCACCTCCAGCCGGGCGCCCCTGAGCGTCCACAGCGCGCCGGCGCCGACGGCGGCCAGCCCGGCCACGGCCAGCACCGCCGCCTGGGAGTAGCCGAGCGGCGCCCCGGCCGCGTAGACCAGCACGGACGCCACGGCCAGCCCCCACCCCGCGCGAGTGATCATTCGCACTCCCAGAGCGGAGCGGCGGGGAAGCCCCCCTTCGGGGTTTCGACGAGCACGTCGTTGAGCCAGCCGTTGCCCCGGGGCGATTCGATCTTGTTCCAGACGTCGCTGCTCTGGCCCGTGTACTGGTCGGTGTAGGCCGGGCCCTTCTGCTGGCACAGCACGGTGAGCGTGATGTACTCCCCCTTCGGGATCTTGCCCGCCTCGCCGCCGCCGGGCGCCGAGCGGATGAGCGTGTTGGTGTCGTTGTTGTTGGCGTTCTTGAACTGGGCGGACGGCGGGCGCAGCTCGGCGGTGGCCTCGGCGCGTTCCTGGCTCTCGCCCGCCTCGTTCCTGGCGCGCAGCGTCCAGGTGTAGGACTGGCCGTTCTTGAGCCCGGTCACCTCGGCGCTCGTGCCCTCGGGCTGGGCGGGGTGCTGGCCGGGGCCTTCCAGCGTGTACGTGACGCCGTCCGCCGCGTTGTCGGGAGCCGCCCAGGTGAGGTCGGCCCCGTGGTTCTTGCCCTTGGCGGTGAACGAGGCGGGCTTGCCCGGGGCTACGCAGGGACGTACCGGGATGGACGGGGCCGACTCCACCTCGCCGCCGGCGTACTCGGCGACGACTCGGAACGAGTACTCCTGGTCGCACCGCCCGCCCGTCACCCGGAACTGGAACGGCCCGTCCGGCCGCACCTTCGACGGCGTGACGTCGGCGCCGCCGGGGGCGCCCTGGAGCGTGTACCCCGTCACGTCGCCCTTGGCCGACGGCGTGAAGACGACCTCCATCCAGCCGGGGCCCGAGTTCGCGGTGACCGCGCCGGGCGGGCCGGGGGTGACGGTCGGCGTCGGGGTCGGCGTCGGGGTCGGCGTGGGAGTCTTCGTGGGAGTGGGGGTCGGGGTGGGTGTGGGCGTGGGAGTCGCGGTGACCGTCACCGTCGGCACGGCCGTCTTCGTCCTCGCCGGCACCGTCGTGGTGGCGGTCGGCCTGGTCACGGTCGTCGGCTGCACCACGGTCGGCGTGTACGTCGGGATCGGCAGCGGCGTCGGGCTGTCCTTCTGGCCGAGCGCCTCGTCGTACTTGCCGACCCGGTGTCCCCTGCCGTCCTCCTCGATGACCAGGGCGGCCTCGCTGAACTGGTCGTTCACCCAGAGCAGCCCGTCCTTGACGAACACCTCGAGCGGCCCCGCCTTGCCCGTCACCACCTTGTCGGCCTCGAACCGCTTGGCCACCGTGTCGTACACGATGAGCTTGCCCGCGCTCTCGTCGGCGATGTAGATGCGCCGCCCGAGCGCCTGCGGCGCGCCCAGCTTGCCGCCCTTGACGGCGACGGTGGTGAGGGCGCCGGTGGCGGTGTCCACGAGGACGAGCGCGCCCTGCTTCGGCGCGAGGATCGGCACCACCTGGCTCTCGGCGACGGCGGGCACCAGCAGGCCGGCGCTGCCCGCGCCGGTGACCGTGCTGGGCAGGCTGACCTGCAGCCGGGTGCCGGTGCCGCCGATCACCATGGCGGTGGCGGCGGCTGAGTTGGTGACCAGCGGGACGCCGTTCGCGATCGTCAGCGTGAGCGGGTCGCCCGGCTCGCCGACCGTCACCGCCTTGCCCTGCTGCGCGCCGTTGATCTGGACGAGCGTGCCCTCTTCGGGCACGGGCACCCACAGCGTGCCGTTCTTGTCCAGCCCGGCCTGCCCGAGCGGCGGCTTCAGCGCGATCGGGGCGCCGACGGTGTCCACGGTCAGCGGGTCGAGCTGCTGCACGGTGCCGCCGCGCGGGTCGATCCCGTACGCCTTGCCGGCGCCCATCACGATCTGCATGCCGCCCGCGCCGAGCTTGCCCGTCTGCGCCACTTCGAGCTGGGTGGGGTCGATGCGGCTGACCTGGCCGGTGGACTCGTCCATGACCAGCACGTTGTCGCCGTCCTGCACGACCTTCAGCGCCTGCCCCTCCGCGGAGGCCAGGTCCACCCGGCCGTCCAGCTGCCCGGACAGGCCGTTGGCGTGCACCACCTCACCGTTGAGCGCGCTGGCCAGCCAGGCGCCCACGTCGGCCAGCTTCGGCCGGGCGCTCGAGACGCCCGTGCCCAGGAACAGGCCCACTCCCACCAGCGCGGCGGCCAGCACGGCCGCGACGATCCCCGCCGCCCGCCGCCCCGCCGCGCTCCGCCACCGAACGGCCACCGATTCACATCCCGCGAGCTTCGTCCGCATACGTATCCGCGGACACACTAGGCCGCGCTCCGGGGCCGCCGACCTCCCTTCAAAGAATGTGGAAACGTCCGGCTCAGGAACCCTGCCGCGCCTCAGCGACGAGGGGCAGCGTCCGCAGCCGCCCCTCGATGTGGGAGGTCACGAACGCGGGAACGTCCGCCTCCGCCTTGGCCTGCGACCACGACTCGGTCAAGGCGATCACGGTCTCACGCACGACGCCCGCCACCCAGTCGCCGTCGAGCCCCGCCCGCCGTGCGAGGCTGCGGAAGTTGCCGGACGTGACGGCCTTGGCCACCTTGCCGCCGTTCGCCGGGAAGGCCGGCTCCTCGGCACGGAAGTCGTCGTAGGAGGACACGGAGACGAGGTCGTAGGCCGGGGACAGCCGCGCCGTGACGCCGTCGGGATAATGCAGCGTCCAGTTCTTCAGATGAGCGTCAAGGTTGCCCATGACGACGATCGCGGCCAGGCGGCGCACGTACTCCTCCAGGTCCAGCGGGCAGACCGTGCTGATCACCCGGGCCAGGCCGCCGTAGGTCGCTCTGTCGTACTTGGAGGCCACGGCGGCCTCGCGGACCTGCGCGAAGTCCTCCTGATGGACGCGCCCGCCGGGCAGCCGGTCGAACCGCCTGACCGCGAGCGCCATCTCCGCCGCGTCGATCAGCCCATCCGGCAGGCCCGTGAGCCGCTCCCCCTCGACGAGGCGGATCTCGGGGACGTCGATGCCGGCCAGCCTGGCCCAGGTCATCATGGCGTACTCGTTCGCGGGCACCTCCGGGAAGCGCCGGTCCGGAAGTTTGACGATCCAGTCGCCTCCCTGCCCGGACATGGGCAGCACCAGGCCCTTGCCCTCCCAGCGCATCGAGAACTTGGCCTGCACCCCGGCCAGGGAGAAACGCACCATCGCCGCGCTGCGTCCAGCGGCCGCACGGTGGACTCGCAGATGACGGGGCTGCCGGACTCCGGCACCACGGCCTCGATCACCAGGGGGCCGATCACCACGCTTCCCGACGGCGCGGGACGCTGCCACACCAGCACGTTCCCGATGGGATAGCCGTGCAGGACGCTGTCGAACAGCCGGGTCGCGTCGTCGCGCTCCCAGCGGCGCGCATCCGGGGAGGAGGGGATCCGGATCCGGCCGCGCCGCGCGAGGTCCACCAGTTCGCTCAGCGAGAGTCGGCAGACCTTCGGCCGGGTCACCGCAGCCATCGCGCCCTCCCTCTGGCCCGCATCACTGGATGGTGCCGATCTTATGGCTCGTTGCGGGCGAGGAGGGCGAAGCGGTGGGCGGTGGCTTTCAGGGGGGCTGCGGTCTCGTGGAGGGTGCGGAGGTGCGGGGTGTACGTCTGGACGTCGAAGGCGGGGATCTGCCACGGGACCATGCGGAGGAACAGCACCAGGGCGCCTATGTCGTGGAATGCCGTGGTGGAGGTGGCTTCGGCGCTCCAGACGACGTCCAGGCCCGCCGCGCGCAGACCTTCTGTCGCTTCGGTCAGGCTCCAGGTGGCGTTGTCGTGGGGCGGGGCTTGCAGGGCGGTGTTGAGCTCCTCCAGGTCGCGGCCGGCCACCTGCTGGGTGAGGAAGGTGCCGCCCGGGGTCAGGAGGCGGCGGAGCTCCCGGGGGTCGTACGCCTCGTGGCGGCTGGTGATCAGGTCGAACGAGGCGTCGGGGAAGGTCGCCGTGGTGTCCGTCACCTCCACGCCCAGGGGTGCCAGCCTTCTCCTCGCGACCGGGAGGTTGGGGGCGTGGCGCTCGGTCGCGGCGGTCCTGGGCGGGAGCGGGGCCAGGGAGGCGAGCAGCTCGCCGCCGCCGGTGCCCAGGTCGAGCAGGGCCTTCGTGGCGGGGAGGCGATCGCGGACGAGTTGCTCGTAGTCCCAGGGCAAGGTGCCCTCGTACGTGATCCGGCCTTGCAGTGCGCTGAAGTCCCAGCCCTCGAAGCCGGTGCTCAGTGCCTCGTCGATCAGCTCGTCATAGCCCATGGGCGCGATTCTGCCGGACGCTGTCGGGGTGGGGTGCTGGCGCGGAGGATGACCTTCGTGGCGAGGCTGGGAGGGGTGGCGTCGTTCGACAGGGCGAGGCGGACGGCGGCGGCGCCCGCCTCGCGGAGCGGGACCGCGACCGAGGTCAGGGCGGGGACGACGTCCACGGCGGGTGCGATGTCGTCGAAGCCGGCCACCCCGATGTCCGTCCCCGGCCGCAGCCCGGCGTCGCGCAGCCCGGTCATCGCACCGATCGCCATCACGTCGTTGACCGCGAACACCGCGTCCACGTCCCCCGACCGCTCCGCCAGCCGTCGTGCCGCCGCGTAACCGCCGTCCCTGGTGAAGCCGGTCTCGACGGCGAGCGGCTCGGGCACGCCTGAGCCGGCCAGCCCGGCCAGGAAGCCCTCGTGCCGCTCGCGGGAGGTGCGCAGCGCGGCGGGGGCGTGCAGGACGGCGAAGCGGCGGTAGCCGGCGCCGAGCAGGGCGCGGGCGAGGTCCGCCGCGCCGCCCGCGTTGCCGATGGTCACGGTCGGGTACGGCAGGTCGCGCTGACTGATCATGACGATCCTGCCGCCCGCCGTCCGGTACGCCTCCAGTTCCGCCACCAGCGCGTCCCTGGTGCCCGACCCGTCGATGCGGCTGCCGGTCACGATGACGACGCGCGGGCGGCGGCCCCTGAGCGTCCTGACGATCTGCAGCTCGCGTTCCGGTGAGCCGCCGGCCACCGCCATCGTCAGGATCAGCCCGGCGGCCTCGGCCTCGGCGGCCACGCCCGCGGCGATGGCGGAGAAGTACGGGTCGGCCACGTCGCGCACCACCAGCGCGACGGTCCTGGTCGAGCCCTTCGCGATGGCCTGGGCCGACAGGTGCGGCCGGTAGCCGAGCCGGTCGGCGGCGGCGCGCACGCGGGCGACGTTCTCCGCCCTGACGTTGCGGGCGCTGCCGTTGAGCGCGCGGGAGGCGGTGGCCACGGACACGCCCGCCTCCCGCGCGACATCATGCAGGGTCGCCGGTCCGCCGGTTCCCCGCGCCCCGTCAGGCGGCCCGCCCGAACCCGGCGTCTCGTCGCCCGTGCCGGTCATCATCCCTGGTCAGGTCGGGGCGTGGAGGATGGGGTGGGTGACGTCGTGGGCTCGGAGGTGGCCGCACATGCCCCACCGCTCCTCGGTGGGCGACTCCATGAGCGCCGCGTCCAGCAGGTGGCCGCCGTCGCCGCGTTCGAGGGCGTCGAGCACGGCGGAGGTGCGACGGGTCTCCTCGGCGACCGTACGCTCCCAGATGCCCCGCCACTCCCCCACCCGGTCACGTACGAGCGCGACCGCGCTGTCGTAGAAGGCGCGCAACGCGCCCGGGCCGCCGTCCACGAGCCGCGAGAAGCCCTCGACGGCCAGCTCCCTGCGCCGCCGCACCGCTTCCTCCACATCGACGGAGGGCAGGGTCGCGGCGGCGCGGTAGCGGGCGGGGTCGGCGACGACTTCCGGCGGCAACGTCATGACCGCGTCCCCCGCCTCGGGCAGCCCCGCGTTGGACATCACGACCACCACTTCGAGCCCGCCCCTGTTGACGGCACGGTGGATGGTGCCCGGCGTGAACCACACGGTGGTGCCGGGCAGCAGCTCGGTCTCGCGCAGCCCGCCGGCGTCCAGCGTCTGGAGCGCGCCCCGCCCGCCGATCACCACGTACGCCTCCGTCGAGGCCGTGTGCAGGTGCGGCGTGCCGCCCTCCAAGCCGTCGGCGCAGGCGTTGCCCGAGTACACCGACAGCCGGCTGACGGACGTGCCGCCGGGGAACGCCCCGGGAACGGCGGTCATCGCAGCGCCTCCCTCCCCAGCTCGGCGAGCTTGGCCGTGCCGTCCTCGCCCCGGTCGCCGTCGGCGACGACGACCGCGTTCCGGAAGCTCAGGCTCTGCCCGTCGGGCAGCGGCACCTCCTCGCTGAAGAACGGCGCGGGGCACAGGCACGCGAACATCTCGGTGCGGGCGAACCACTGCGGCGGGTGCTGCGGGTTGGCGGTGTCGTCCACCATGACGATCGTGGAGTGCTCGCCGGTCTCGTCGTGCCGGCCGCGGAAGCCGAACCACTCGGCGCGCGTGCCGCGCAGCTCGTCGCCGCCCGCCCCGGCAGGCGACTGGATGAGGCCGCCGGTGAACGAGCGGGGCCCGCGCCAGAACAGGCCGCCGTAGCCGGCGTTCTCGCGGCCCTTGGTGGTCGGGGAGCCGAAGTCGAGGGTGGCGCCTGACACGTTCGTCATGACGGTCTCGAAGACCAGCGCCCACGCGCCGTCGTCCACGACGGACGCGCTGAGCGCGCGCCGCTCCTCGATGACGGGCGCGCCGGCCTGGGACGTCCAGTCGAGCGCGTGCCCGATCTCGACCCGGCCGCCGTCTGCGGTGAGGTTCGTCATCTCGCGGTGGACGGCGCTGCCGTTGTTGTCGAGCTGGCGGTAGCGGCCGTCGGTGAACGTCGGCCCGCCCCAGAAGTTGTGCTCGCCGACGTGCGGCAGCGACCAGGCGATGCCCTTGTGCCACACGTGGTCGTGCGGCCGGTAGAGCGACACGAGCGCGCCGCCGAGGGTGCGGATCGGGTGGAGGTACGGCTTGGGCGACTCCAGGACCGGCGTGTCGGGGCGGTAGACGTAGGTGAACAGCTCGGCGTCGCCAGCGGCGACCGTGACCGACCTTCCGACGGTGTGGGTGGCCTGCAGAGTCACTGGTTCCTCCAGGGGGCGCCGGTGCCGTCCATGCGGCGGGCGAACGGGCTGTCCGCGGTGATCTGCCCCGCCCGTACGCGCTCGCCGGTGAAGGCGGAGGCGTAGAGCGCGGCGATGAACTCCATCGTGCGGCGGGCTTCCTTGGTGGTCACCGGCGGCTGCTCACCCTGGTCGAGCGCGTCGAGCACGGCCGCGAACCAGCCGGTGTGCCCGCTCGATCCCTCGGTGCGGTCGGCGCCCCACAGCGACTTGACGTCCTCGTGGGCGGGGGCCGGGGTGACCGTCCAGTCGTCGTCGGTGTAGCCGTACAGGTGCTCGACCTCGATCGAGGCGCGCTCGTAGTCGAAGCGCAGCACGGACGTCTCGCGCGGCGACAGCACCGAGTTGACGACGGTGGCCATGGCGCCGCTCTCGAACGTCACCAGCGCCATCGACACGTCCTCGGTCTCGACGGGACGTGCCTGGCGGGCGGCCATGGCGGTGACCTCGGTCCACGGGCCGAGCACCGACAGCAGCAGGTCGAACTGGTGGATGCCGTGCCCCATGGTGGGGCCGCCGCCCTCGGACTCCCAGGTGCCGCGCCACGGGACCGCGTAGTAGTCCTCGCCCCGGTACCACTGGGTCAGGCAGGTGGCGACCAGCGGGCGGCCCAGCTCGCCCGCCCCGGCCAGGCGGCGCAGCCGGGCCGCTCCTGCGCCGAAGCGGTGCTGCAGGACGGTCGCGACGTGGGCGCCGGTACGCTGCTCGGCCTCGATCAGCGCGTCGAACTCGGCCAGCGAGAGCGTCGGCGGCTTCTCCACCAGGGCCGTGACCCCGGCCTCCAGGCAGGCCAGCGCGATGGGGGCGTGCAGCTGGGGCGGGGTGCACAGGTGGGCGACGTCCAGCTCCTGCTCGCGCAGCAGCTCGTCGGCGCCGGCGTAGGCGTGGGGGATTCCGTACTTGTCGGCGAACTCGCGGGCCCGGCCGGCGTCCACGTCGGCCACGGCGACCAGCTCTGCCCGTCCTCCGGAGCTCTGCACGGCCCTGGCGTGGGCATGGGCGATCCCGCCGGTGCCGATGATCGCGGCCCGGTACTGCTGTCGAGACATGGGTTCCTTCGTCCGGTGGTCAGGTCGCGCGGCGCCGCGTGGGAAAACGTATTCCGCAGTCTGCCCCGCCCGTCACATGAGCGTCAAGAGCACCCGTCCCTGAGCAGGACGTCAGGGACGCGTGGAGTGGCGAGGGATCAGGTGGCCCGTCATGCGGAGGTGCCGGGCGGTGTCCGAAGGGGTCAGGGCGTAGCGGATCGCCTGAGCGCCCCCCTCGGCGAGCGGGAGGGCGACCGTCGTCAAGGGCGGGGTGACGTCGCGGGCCAGGGGGATGTCGTCCACGCCCGTCACGGACACGTCCCCGGGGACGTCCACGCCGGCGGCCCGGAAGCCGGACAGGGCGCCGATGGCGATCGTGTCGTTGACCGCGAGCACGGCCTGCCGCCCGTCCAGGCCACGGGCGGCCATATCGCGGGCCGCCGCGTAGCCGCCGTCCCGGCTGACCGGGCACGGCAGGACCGAGATGTCGCGGACGCCGCCGGCGGTCAGCCCGGCGACACATCCCGCCGTACGGTCGGCGAGGTTGCGCAGGCCGGGCGACCCGGCGAGGATCGCCACCCGCCGGTGCCCGAGCCCGGCCACGTACGCCCCCACGAGCCGCCCGCAGCCGTGGTTGTCGAAGCCGATCGTGTCGAAGGGCAGGTCGGTGTCGCCGAAGATGACGGCCCGGCCGCCGTCCCGCTCGTACGACCGCAGCTCCTCGGCCAGCCGGTCGTCGGACGCCCCCGCGAGGAACCGGTTGGAGGTGACGACGAGCGCCCGGGGCCGCAACGACCGCAGCACGCGCACGGTCTCCGCCTGCCGCGCGGCGTCCCCCATCGTGGCGGACACCGTGACGAACGCCCCCGCCGTGCTGGCCTCCCGCTCCATCGCGGCCACCACCATGCCCATCGACGGCGTGGTCAGGTCGTCGGCCACGAGCGCGATGGAGTCGCCCGCCGTGCGCATGGCCCTGGCGGCGGCGTCGGCGGTGTAGCGCAGGTCGGCGGCGGCGGCGAGGACGCGGGCCGCGTACTCGGGAGCGACCTTCCTGGCGCTGCCGGCGAGCACGCGGGAGGCGGTGGCGACCGACACCCCGGCGGCGGCGGCCACGTCGCGCAGCGTGACCGTGGGCCTCGCCGCGTGGGGCATCCGCTCTCGTCCTCTCGTGGGGGGATTGCAGCGTACTCCCTCATGACGGCTGTCATATGGAGGTCGTGACAGCGGCATCTGCCCGGGGCGGGGCGCAATCGATCATGCTGGCGGCATGACGAAGCGACAGTCTGCCAAGAAGACCGGACGCCGCGCCGCCGCCGTGGCGGCGACGCTCGGTGTGCTGTTCGCCGCGAGCCCGGCACAGGCCGCCACGGGTGAGGGGCTCGACCGGCGGGCGCTGCGCGAGGCGCTCGACGCGGTGCACGAGGCGGGCATGTACGGCCTGTACGGCGAGGTACGCGACGGGGCGAAGAGCTGGCGGGGTGCCTCGGGTGTGGCCGACGTGCGGACGAACCGCCCGGTCAAGCCGGACATGGTGCACCGGGTGGGCAGCATCACCAAGACGTTCACCGCGGTGGCCGTGCTGCAGCAGGTGGCTCGCGGCACGATCGAGCTGGACGCCCCGATCGGCCGCTACCTGCCGGACGTGGTGCCGGGCGAGCGCGGCCAGAAGATCACCGTACGCATGCTGCTCAACCACACCAGCCACATCGCCGACCTGGTCGGCCCGGCGTTCCCCTCCCTGTACGAGAACTCGACGCAGAGCCTCGACGACCACCGCTTCCGTGAGCTGACCCGGCTGCAGACGGCGAAGTTCGGCCTCGACGCCCCGCCGACGGGCGAGCCCGGCGCCACCCCCGGCGTCTACTCCAACACCAACTACGTGCTGGCCGGCCTGCTGCTGGAGAAGGTGACGGGCACGAAGGCCGAGGACTACATCACCCGTCACGTGATCCGCAAGGCGGGCCTGCGGCACACGGCGTTCCCGCGCACGCCGCGCATCCCCGGCCCGCACTCGAAGGCGTACGAGTCGATGCTCGGCCTCATCGACCCGCCGCGCGACTACAGCGTGTACGACATGTCGTGGGTCACCACGGCGGGCGCGCTGACGTCCACGATGGACGACCTCAACCGCTTCTACCGCGCGCTGCTGCGCGGCGAGCTGATCGGCCCGGCCGAGCTGGCGGAGATGAAGAAGACGGTGCCGGTCGTGGCCGGCGGGCTGCTCGACTACGGGCTCGGCATCTACGCCTACGACCTGCCGTGCGGCCGGTTCTGGGGGCACAGCGGCAGCGTGTTCGGCATGGCGACGGAGTCGGCGACCAGCGAGGACGGCGAGCGCCAGGTCTCGATGGGCGTCAACAGGACGAAGTACCAGACCATCGACGAGAACGGCCAGGTCGTCCCGCACGCCATCGACTACGCCAGCGCGCGGTTCGTGGTGCTCGGCGCGTGCGGGGACGTGCAGGCCAGGACGGCGAAGCAGGGGTACGTCCCGTTCGCTGCGGATGGGGTGCTGGTGAAGCGCTGAGGGGGTGTGGCGCCGATCACGTTCGTTGTGTGGATTCCTGCGCAGTTGTTGCGGTGCGTCCTCCGTAATGTCCCTCTTGCCGGAAACACCCCGGCAGCACCGACCAGGGGGAGGAACCCGAAATGCGTAAGACCTTTGCGATCGCCGCTCTCGCCGGTTCGATGGCCGTCACCGGCCTCGCGATGAGCGCTCCGGCCCAGGCCGCCACTCAGACCGCGCACTCGACCGGGACGTCCTGGGGCAAGTTCTTCTCCAGCGACCACAAGGCGTACACGTTCGGCAAGACCTGGAAGTCGCACGGCAAGGTCTACACGAAGTGGTACGGCGTGGACAAGCGCGGCGGCAAGAAGGGCTGGGTCTGGTTCGAGGTCTACCAGAACGGTCACTGGACGAAGTTCAACAAGGCATGGGACGGCAAGGTCGTCGGCACCTGGAGCGGCCGGGGCATCAAGAAGGTCTACACCTTCACCTGCTGGGCCGGGAAGTTCGACAACTGCGGCAAGAAGTACCGCATCTACTAGAAGATCGAGGCCCGCGATCCGGAAGCCGGACCGCGGGCCTTTCTTCATGTCAGTGCGAGAACGCCTGCAGCTCGGCCGCCCTGACCTGGTCCCGCTGCGGGCTGGCCGTGGCGCAGTCCGTCGCGGAGTTCGGGTCGTTGTCCTGCTCACCGGCGTACAGCGGGTTGCCGGTGCACTGGGTGGTGAGGGCGCGCAGCATCAGGTGCGTCGCGCTGGTGTCGCGCACGTCGAACGACTTGATCAGCATGTTCGCGCCGCGCGGGCGCGGCAGCGAGGCGTCGAAGGCGTTCTTCTGGCTGGTGTAGATCTTCCTGAAGCTCGCCGGGTCGGCGCAGTTCCTGCTGCACGCCAGCACCTCGAAGGAGCGCAGGCTGGAGAAGCGGTTCTGCACGCCGGGGTCGGCCGGGTCGCCGACGTTCGGCCGCAGCATGGCGCTGACCTGCACCCGGCTGATCCTGACCGGCTTGTCGCCCGCCAGGTCCACCACCACCGACTTGCCGGCCGGCGCGCCGGTGAGCGAGGCCCAGTTCGTGACCTCGGTCTCGTCGATGAGCTTGTCCTGGTTGACGCCGTCGCCGGTGGCCGTCGCGCCGCTCGCCGCCGACGCGTGGTTGCGCGGCAGTGCCAGCGGGAGCGGCAGCTCGACGCCGGGCACGACCGCGTACGTCAGCCGCCGGTGACCGAAGCCGGGGCCCGTGACGACGAAGTCGTAGACGCCGGGCGTCATCGCGACCGTGTCGCCGAGCTCGGTCGCCGGGTCGGTGTCGGCCACCGGGACCGCGCGGGCCTCGTAGTCGCCCACGTACAGCCGCAGCGCCGCGCCCTTCGCCTCGCCGAGCGGCTTGAGCTTCAGCGAGCCGTTCCTGCCCTTCGGGTCGACGAAGCTCGGCGTCGGGTCGGCGTCGCCCGCGCCGCGGCTGGACGCGCCCTCGCCCAAGCCGTGCTCGGCGAACGCGCGCCACATGATGTCCTGGTTCCTGCCGCCGAACCGGATCGCGTCGGCCGCGAGCAGCGCGTCACGGTGGTCGACGTAGCTGACCGCGCCGGTGGCCATCAGCAGCAGCGCGTCGAACGACAGCTGCGCCCAGCGCCGGTTGCCCGGGCACTTCTCGACCGGCGTCTTACCGTCGGCGCACGCCTGCTGCTGCTTGGCCGTGCCGGCGCCGTACCGCTTGACGAAGGCCGCCCGCACGTCGAACTGCGTGGCCGACCAGATCTCGCCGTCCGCGTGCACCTGCGCGCCGACGATGTCGTACGCCACGTCGCTGTAGTTGAGCGGCGACTTCGACATGTCGTAGTTGCGGATGCCGCGTTCCTTGTCACCGGTGACGTAGCCGCCCGTGACGTACGGGGTGCGGCCGGCGGGGCGGAAGCCGTACTCGTTGAGGTACTCCATGGAGAACAGGTCGGACGTGCTCTCGTTCATGGCTCCGGCCTGAGCGCCGCTCCAGCCGGAGTTCGGGCCGGCGATCATGCGGCCGGAGATGGCGTGCGTGTACTCGTGGGCGATGACCGACATGTCGTAGTCGCCGTCCACGCACGGCGAGTAGAACGACCCGGCGATCGGCTGCCACAGGTACATGTTGGTGATCGGCGCCACCCCGTCGGGGCCGGTGATCTGGTTGGCGTTGTCCCGTACGGACAGCACCCGCGCGCCCGCCTGCGCGTTGCCCTGCTCGGGGTCGCCGCCGAGGCCGCCGCGACCGCCGTTGTCCGCCTGCATGTTCCAGGCCGTCTCGGTGAAGCCGAGCCGGTAGGACCAGTCGTGCATGCGGTTGTGCGCGGCGTGCAGGTTGGAGATGGCCGCTTCGAGGTCGGCCTCGCCCGGCTGGTCGAACACGGCCGGGTCGCACTTGGCCCGGTGCCAGGTGTTCTTCCACGGGTAGCGGTAGTCCCTGGTCGGGGTGAGCACGTTGGTGCGGGTGCCGACGGAGAACGGGTCGCCGCTGGCGCGGTTCTCGTACGTCCTGGCCGCGTTGCCGACGCTGGTGTTCGTGGGCTCGTTCGTGAGGTGGTCGACGTCCCACGGCTTGCCGCCGGCCGGGTCGCCGCCGATCACCCGGTCACAGCCGGGGCCTGGCGCGGCACACCACTTCTGGCGGGTGTCCTTGGAGGAGTAGTCGTCGCGCGGGTTCGACGGGAAGACCGACCACTCCGGGTTTCCCGGGTCGGCGTGGTGATCGACCAGGTTCTCACGGGTCAGGATCGCGCCGGTGACCGCGTCCACGTGCGTCGTGTACGCCGCCTCCGCGCCCTGCGCGCCGCCGATCAGCACCACCTGGTACGCGCTGTGCACCCCGTCGGGCGCGGGCACCGCCACCTCCGTGGCCTGCTTGGTGACGGCCGTGGCGAGGTCGATGCCACCGTCCTCGGCCGCGATCTCCATGGCCAGCTGCGCGGTGATCGCGGCGGCCGGCGGCGTGCCCGTCTCGCGCGACAGCGACGACGTGACGTGCCTGACCTGGCCGTCCGTCACGCCGATCGCGACCAGCCCGTCCACCCCGGCGGGCAGGTCGCCGAAGCGCTGGCGCAGCAGCACCGCGTGCCCGGGACCGATCGGGTTGACCGCGACCGTCTCCAGCGCGTCGATCGAGGCGGCGGACAGGCCGAAGAGCTGCTCGTTGGCCCTGAGGTAGTCGCGCGCCGCCTTCTCCGGGTCCGCGCCGAGTCCCTCCGCCAGGGGCTGCGCGCCGGTGATGGTGGCGGGAGTGCCGAGAGCGTTCCAGCGGACCTCGGCGGCGGACCCCGCTACGCGCCGCTCCGCCGACGCCGGGGGCGGCACCCGTCCCTGGCGGTTGTCCACATCGGGTTCGCCGTGGAGCTCCGCCTGGAAGTCGTGGATCTCCGGAGCCTGCGCGGCGGGTTCGCCCCGTGCCGCTCCGGTGAGGGGAAGGGTCGCCGCGGTCATCGCGACGACGACGAGTGAGCTGCGTAACCAGGATCTGGTCGACACGTTTCCCTCCTGCGTGCCTGAGGATGCGCAGCGTCGCGCATCTCGCAAGAGGAAATCACCGGCCAACTATGCTGACAAGATCTTGTAAAGGCGCAAATATCAGCGTATAAGCGGCAGATAAAAGCCCGCCCTGGCAGCCCGCGCGCCACCGGAACGGGCCGGACGACGCCGTCAAAGTGGGCCGTCAAGTGCGGCGGTCAAGTGCGGCGGTCAAGTGGGCGTTCAGAGGGTGGCGTTGAGCTGCGGGGCGACGCGTTCCGACCAGGTGGTGAGCACCTCGTCCAGCCGGGGCAGGTCCGCCTCGACGACGGCGAGGCCCGGCGTGGGGACGGTCGCGCCCAGCTCCACCAGCAGCGGCCGCAGGTGCACCTCGACCGCGAGCGCGTGCCGGGCGTCGCCCATGACCAGCAGCGGCAGCGCCGCCTTGCCGGCCAGCGCCTGCGACGGCAGCCGGTCCAGGAACGCCTTGAGCAGCCCGGTGTAGGTGCCCTTGTAGGTGGGGCTGGCCACGACCAGCACGCTCGCCTCGGCGACCAGCTCGAGCGCGACCTCCACGCCGGTGGAGACGCCGGGGCTGAGCAGGTGCGGGCCGAGCGCCGACAGGTCGATCACCTCGTACGAGTCCGCCGCCCCCAGCCGGTCGAGCCGCTGCCCGACGGCCTTGGCGGCCTCGACGGCCACGGTCAGCGTCCTCGACCCGGAGCGCGGGTTGCCCACCAGCGCGACGACGCTCATCGGCCCACCACCGCGGCGATCAACCGGAGCCGGCCGCCGGGCACCCGTCGTTCACTCACCCAGCCCTCCTCAGCCTCGTCGTCGGGCAGGTCGTACCAGTGGACGTCGCCCTCCAGCCCGTGCAGCCCGTCCAGCCGTGCCGTGTCAGTCATGCGCGGCCGCCACCTTTCATTCCCTGGCCGCCGCGACCTCGCCGCGCAGCAGGCTCCATACGTGCCGCCGGCTCCGCGCCGCCGGCCGGCCCGGCGGGAGGACCGGCACGTCGAGGTCGACGCCCCACAGCACCGTGACGGGGGCGGCGGGATCGCCGGCCTCCAGCGTCACGTTCCTGAGGGTGAGGTGCGGGGCCTGGCTCATGCGTACGAAGCTACGAGACACCGCACACAAAGTCAACATTTCCTACATGAGATGAAGACAATGCTCCCTCGATATCGTCGAGCCGTAACGCCGCCTGACGATTCACATCGAGGGGTTTCGATGATCTTCATCACCGCGAAGTTCCGCGTCCTGCCCGAGCACGCCGACGACTGGCCGGCCATCACCCGCGACTTCACCGCCGCCACCCGCGCCGAGCCCGGCTGCCTGTGGTTCGACTGGTCGCGCAGCCTCGACGACCCGAACGAGTACGTACTGGTGGAGGCCTTCAGGGACGACGAGGCGGGCGCCGCCCACGTCCAGTCGGACCACTTCAAGCAAGCTCAGCAGACCCTCCCGCCACACCTGGCGGAGACGCCGCGCATCGTCAACACCACCATCGCCCAGGACGACTGGTCCGAACTGGGGGAAATGGCCGTCAAGAACGCCTGACCCACCTCCCCGGGCCGCCCACACGGCGGCCCGGGGCCACGGCGCGCAGCGGCGGCCCGCATCGCCGCCGAACGAGCGTGACGCCTCGCGACGGCCGTTACGCGAACGTTACGAGCACGCCGGAACCCCTCGCAGGCACGTCATCGCAGGTCATCGTGCACATCGTGGCGCGGGCGCGTTTTTTTCCGGGTTATTGACGAAAAACCACGGACCTCGGCAGACTCTCCGCATGGCACCACCCCGTGGCCCCCTTTCGCAACTCCGGCGCGGGCACGAAGAGCTCGTGCTCGGCCTGTTGCGCAAGCACGGCCCCCTGAGCCGGGGCGAGCTGGGCAAGCGTTGCGGCCTGTCCAGGACGACCCTCTACGACATCCTCGCCGAGCTGGTGGCGAGCGGCGCCGTGGTCACCGCGTCCCCGCAGGAGATCCCGCGCGGCCGGGGCAGACCGGCCGAGACGCTGACCCTCAACCCCGACGCCGGCCAGGCCATCGGCATCGACTTCGCCCGGCGCGGCCTGCACGTCGCGGCCGTCAACCTGGCGCACGAGATCGTCGGCTCGGCCAGCGAGCCGCACGACGCCGACCTGCCGTGGGAGCAGCGGGTCGAGCTGGCAGAACGGCTCATCGGCTCCCTCACCGGCACCGGCTCGGGCGCGCTGCGACTGGGCGCGCTGGACGCGATCGGCGTCGGCGTCGTCGGCGCCCAGGTCGAAGGCCCTCCAGCCGAGGGCCTGAGTGAGGGACGAACCAAGGGCCGCGAAGACGAAGGACCGGGGCCGGAATCCGGCGAAATCCCGCCCCACCCCGTGCAAATGCTGCTCCGGGAGCGGTTCGGCGTGCCGGTGCTGCTCGACAACAACACCAGGCTGGCCGCGCTGGGCGAGGCGATCTGGGGGGCGGCGGCAGGCGGGCAGGACGTGCTGTATCTGCGGCTGTCGCACGGTGTCGGCGGCGGGCTGGTGGTCGGCGGGTCGTTGCACAGGGGCGCGTACGGGCTGTCGGGCGAGTTCGGCCACATCACGGTCGAGCCGGGCGGCGCGCGCTGCGACTGCGGCGGCACCGGCTGCCTGGAGACCGTCGCCTCCATCAGGGCCGTGCTGGACGCCTACCGCGCCACCGGCGGAAGGGCCGCCGACGTGCCCGAGCTGGTCAAGGCGGTCAGGGCGGGCGAGCGAAGCGCGCTGGACGTGCTGGAGCGGGTGGGCGGCAGGATCGGCGAGGTGCTGGCCGCCGTCTGCAACGCGATCGGCCCCAGCGTCATCGTGGTCGGCGGCGAGCTGGTCGAGACCGGCCAGGCGCTGGTCGAGCCGATCGAGCGCACGCTGCACGACCACGTCATGCCGGTCTCGCGGCACCGGGTGAGCCTGCGCAGGGCGACGCTCGGCGAGGTCGCGGGCGCGCTCGGCGGCATCGCCCTGGTGCTGCACGAATCCCCCTTGCTGTCCCGCTATCCGGCAGGCCCGGATCTCGCTGAGGACCTCACATCACCATGACGCAATCGAGGCACCACCCATGACCCAGCTCACCGCGACGGGCAAGGCGCAGGCGGCTCCGGCCGCGCGGCGCGGGCCCAGGCGCTCGCGGCGCGCCCTCGTACTCAACCTCCTCGCCGTCGTCGTCGGCCTGCTCGTCTGGACGGCGCTGGCCACCATAGGCGTGCAGGGCCTGCCGAATCCGCTGGAGGTGGCCGGCCGCGCGGCCGAGCTGATCGGCGACGGCACGCTGGTGACCGACGCCCTGGCCAGCCTGCGCCGCGTCCTGATCGGCTTCCTGCTCGGCACGCTGCTGGCGATCCCCGTCGGCTTCCTCATGGGCTGGTACGCCACCGCGCGCGGTCTGCTGGAGCCGTACGTGCAGTTCTTCAGGACGATCCCGCCGCTGGCGATCATCCCGCTGGCCATCGTGCTCATGGGCATCGACGAGCGGCCGAAGATCTTCGTCATCTTCCTGGCGGCGTTCCTGTCGAGCGTGGTCTCCACCTTCCAGGGCGTCGTGGACGTGGACAGGACGCTGATCAACGCCGCCCGCGTGCTCGGCGCCTCCGACCGGACGATCTTCCTGCGGGTCGTGGTGCCGGCCTCGACGCCGTTCATCCTGGTCGGGATGCGGGTGGGGCTGGGCGCGGCCTGGGGCACGCTGGTCGCGGCCGAGCTGATCGCCGCGCAGGAGGGCCTGGGCTTCCGGATGCAGCAGGCCCAGCTCTACTACGACCTGTCCACGATCTTCGTGGGCCTGATCACCATCGGCGTGCTCGGCCTGCTGATGGACCGCCTGCTGCTGCTGGCAGAACGCCGCCTCACCAACTGGCAGGAGCGCCGATGAACAACAAGATCTCGTTCAGGGACGTCGTCAAGACATACCCGATGAAGGACGGCACCTTCACCGCGCTCGACCACGTGTCGCTGGACATCGCCGACCGCGAGTTCGTCACCGTCGTCGGCCCTTCGGGGTGCGGCAAGAGCACGCTGATGAGCATGGCGGCCGGGCTGGTCGAGCCGACCGGCGGCGAGGTGCTGGTGGACGGCCGGCCGGTCGACGGTCCAGGCCCCGAGCGCGGGGTGATCTTCCAGCAGTACGCGCTGTTCCCGTGGCTGACCGTGCGCAAGAACGTCGAGTTCGGGCTGAAGCTCAAGGGGCTGCCGGCCGACGAGCGCAGGCGGCGGGCCGAGCAGGCGATCGAGCTGGTGGGCCTGTCCGACTTCGCCGACGCGCTGCCGAAGGCGCTGTCGGGCGGCATGCGGCAGCGCTGCGCGATCGCCCGCGCGTACGCGGTGGACCCGCAGGTCCTGCTCATGGACGAGCCGTTCGGCGCGCTCGACGCGCTGACCAGGGTGCAGCTGCAGGACCAGCTCCTCGCCACGTGGAGCAGGGAACAGCGCACGGTCATGTTCATCACCCACGACGTGGACGAGGCCGTCTACCTGGCCAGGCGGGTCATCGTCATGGCCGCGCGGCCCGGCCGCATCCAGCAGATCATCGACGTCGACCTGCCGTACCCGAGGACCGAGGAGATGCGGCTCTCGCCCGAGTTCGGGCGGATCCGCAACGAGGTCTGGCACGCCGTCTACCACCAGGCGTCCGCCGCCCCCGCGGCCTGAACCCGCCTGAACCCCCAGCACAGAAAGAAGGACCGATGGCCATGCGTTCCCTTCGCCGCGCCCTGACGGCCGCCTCGGCGGTGAGCCTGCTGGCACTCTCCGTGACCGCCTGCTCCGACGACGGCTCCACCGTCAGGTTCGGCTACATCAGCGACTACAACGGCGCCAGCCTGCTCGCCATCGCCGAGAAGCAGGGCCTGTGGGACAAGCAGGGGCTCACCCCCGAGATCAAGGTGTTCACCAACGGGCCGCTGCAGATCCAGGCGCTCGGCGCGGGCGACCTCGACTTCGGCTACATCGGCCCCGGCGCGATGTGGCTGCCCGCCACGGGCAAGGCCAAGGTCGTCGCGATCAACACGCTGGCGTACGCCGACCGCGTGATCGGCCGGCCCGGCATCACGACGATCCAGGACCTCAAGGGCAAGAAGGTCGGCGTTCCGGAGGGCACGTCCGGCGACATGGTGCTCAACCTGGCGCTGCAGAAGGCCGGCATGTCGGTCAAGGACATCGAGAAGGTGCCGATGGACCCGGCCACGGTCGTGTCGGCGTTCGCCTCCGGGCAGATCGACGGGGCCGGCATCTGGTATCCGCTGATCGACAACATCAAGCAGCAGGTGCCCGACATGGTGGAGATCGCCAGTACGAAGGAGTGGCCGGACAGCTCGTTCCCGACCGCGTTCGTCGGCGGCACGGAGGTGGACGAGGCGCTCACCAGCAAGGTGATCAAGGTGCTGCAGGAGGCCAACGACTGGCGGGCCGCGCATCCCGAGGAGGCGATCACCGAGTCCGCCGCGCTGCTCAAGCTCGACCCGGCCAAGGTCAAGGCCGACGCGGCGAACGTCCAGACGATGACCACCGAGGACCTGGTGAACAAGACCAAGGACGGCACGGTGGCCAAGTGGCTGAACAGCCTCGGCGACTTCTTCGTCGGCACCGGCCAGCTCAAGTCCAGGCCCGACCCCTCCACGTACTACACCGGCGATCTCTACACGAAGGCCTTCACCAAGTGAACCTGCTGTTCCTGATGACCGACCAGCACCGCGTCGACACCCTGGGCTGCTACGGCAACCCGCACGTCGCCACGCCCAACCTCGACAGGCTGGCCGCGAGCGGCACCCGGTTCGACCGGTTCTACACGCCGACGGCCATCTGCACGCCGGCGCGGGCCAGCCTGCTCACGGGGCAGGCCCCGTTCCGTCACCGGCTGCTGGCGAACTACGAGCGCAACGTCGGTTACCTGGAGGACCTGCGCGAGGACGCCTTCACCTTCCCCGAGGCGCTCAAGGAGCGCGGCTACCAGCTCGGGCTCATCGGCAAGTGGCACGGCGGCACCAGCCGCAACGCCGCCTCCTACGGCTTCGACGGGCCCGACCTGCCCGGCTGGCACAACCCGGTGGACCATCCCGACTATCTCGCCTACCTGGAGGAGCGGGGGCTGCCGCCGTACCGGATCTCGGACCTCGTCCGAGGGACGACGCCGAACGGCAACCAGGGCAACCTGCTGGCCGCGCGGCTGCACCAGCCGGTGGAGGCCACGTTCGAGCACTATCTGGCGACCAGGGCGATCGAGCACATGGAGCGCTACGCCGCCGACGGCCGGCCGTTCTTCCTCGCCACCCACTTCTTCGGGCCGCACCTGCCGTACCTGCTGCCTGACGAGTACTTCGACATGTACGACCCGAGCCTGGTGGAGCTGCCGCCGTCGATCGCCGAGACGTTCGAGGGCAAGCCGCCGGTGCAGCGCAACTACAGCGCGCACTGGACGTTCGACACGATCCCGATCGAGGTCACCCGCAAGCTGATCGCCGTCTACTGGGGTTACGTGACGCTGATCGACCAGCAGATCGGCCGCATCCTCGACCGCATGGACGAGCTGGGGCTGAGCGACGGCACGTCCGTCTTCTTCACCGCCGACCACGGCGAGTTCACCGGCGCCCACCGCCTGCACGACAAGGGCCCGGCCATGTACGAGGACATCTACCGCATCCCCGGCATCATCCGCGTCCCCGGGCAGCAGCCGCAGGGCAGGAACGAGTTCGTCACGCTGACCGACTGCACGGCGACCATCCTCGACCTGGCCGGCTGCGACACCGCGCCGGCCGTGGACAGCCGCAGCCTGCTCCCGCTCGTCCGCGGCGAGCACCCGGAGTGGCCCGGCGAGCTGCTGGCCGAGTTCCACGGCCACCACTTCCCGTATCCGCAGCGGATGATCCGCGACGACCGCTACAAGCTGATCGTCAACCCCGAGTCGGTCAACGAGCTGTACGACCTGCACGCCGACCCGCACGAGCTGAGCAACCGCTACACCCACCACGAGCTGGCCCCCGTACGCCGGCGGCTGATGCGCCGGCTGTACGACCTGCTGCGCGAGCGGGGCGACAACTTCTACCACTGGATGACCCCGATGTACGACATCGGCGCCCTCGACTACGACCCCACGCTCAGCTCCTTCGAGAAGGAGGACGCGAAGGAGGGCGAGAGGGAGGACTCCCCCGCCTGACCGGCATGGGCCGGACCGATTCCCGTTCCGGCAAACGCGTGTCGCCCGGCCCGGTTCGTGTGCTTGACTCCCGCCTTGGCACTACCGCACCGATTGGGAGAGTTCATG
Source organism: Nonomuraea sp. NPDC049421 (assembly GCF_040677005.1). NCBI lineage: Bacteria > Bacillati > Actinomycetota > Actinomycetes > Streptosporangiales > Streptosporangiaceae > Nonomuraea > Nonomuraea sp. NPDC049421. Next base: position 31,506 of record NZ_JBFAQA010000033.1, on the reverse strand, counting down.
GGGGAGTTCGTGGGGATCGACCCCCGTGGCGCGCACGAACTGATCCGCCGCATGGAGGCGGGCAAGGCGTACGTCAGCGCGACCCGGCCGGGTCTCGAGACGGCGATCGCCGAGGCGGAGCAGGACTGGGCCGGCCGCCAGGGCACCACGGCCCTGCACCGCGCCTGGGTGTTGTTCCACGACTCCCAGCAGGACCTGCGGTGGCGCATCGACACGATCGAGCAGCTCGTACCGGTGCGGGAGCGCGGCATGCTGACCGCGACGTTCCCTTTCACGGCCGAGCACGAGGCCAGGCAGGCCGCCGAGAGCGCCGCCCGCGCCATCCTCGCCGCCGAGCGGGAGGGCGAGCGGACAGGTGAGCGGGATGGCGAGCGGGCGGGTGGGGACGTGGCGGCGGCGGTCGCGGCCGTCGAGGGTGAGGTCCGCGACCCCGCGTACGCGACGGCGCTGCTTTCCGCGCTCGGCACCGAGGCGTTCACCCGGCTGCTCGAAGGGCACGGCGGGCCGCTGGCGCAGGCGTACGCGAGCGCGGAACGCACCGGGCGGCTCGGCGACGCCTGGCACGAGCTGGTGGCGACCGCCCCGGCGGGCGCGCTGACGGCCCTGGTCACGGGCGCCGGGCAGTCGGGCACGGTGCTCAACCGGGTCGCGACCACGCTGCTGAACCGCCCGCAGGACACCGGCTGGAGCCCCGGCGACCTGCTCCGGCCGTACGCCGCCAACCCGCTGGCCTTCCAGCAGCTGCTGGCCGAGCATCCCCGCGAGTCGCGCGCCCTGCTGGGCGCCGCCACCGCCGACCCGGCCGCCGCCCAGGCGCTGGCGACCGCGCTGCACGAGGCGCTCAAGCCCGGCGTCGGGGCCGACGGGCTGCGCGAGCGCGCCTGGGCCACCGTCATCGGCACCCCGGGCGGCAGGACCGCCGCCGAGGGCGGCTGACCCGCGATGGCGACGAAGCACCAGCTCCTCCGTGAGGCTGCCGACAAGGAGTCGCTGGCCGCCGCGTTCATGCGGTACGCCAGGGGGCTCGCGGGCGCGTTCGACGGCATCCCGGCGCGGCCTGGCGACTGCGAGTCGTACTGGACGGGGCCGGCCGCGCAGCGGTACCTGACGCAGGTGGTCAGGCTCAGGCGCGAGGTGGCCGACCTGGAGGACTCCTGCCTGGCCACCGCCGACAACCTGCGCCGCCGCGCGGCGAGCCTGCGCGCCGCCGCCGCGGCCATCGTCACCGACCCCTGAGCCCAGGGGCTAACGCATCGCGTCCAGGCCGCGCACCACACTCGTGGTGAGCGTGCCGATCTCGGAGACGCCGATCGTGACGGTGTCGCCGTCCTGGAGGGTGAACGGCAGGTCGGGCACCAGGCACGTGCCGGTCGCCAGCACGGCGCCGTCGGGGAAGGCGTCGGCGCGGTAGAGGTAACCGGCCAGGTCGTCGAGCCGCCGGTTGAGCTGGGAGGTGCTGGCCTTGCCGTCCCAGACGGTCTCGCCGCCCCTGACGATGGTGAGCGCGATGTCCAGCGTGTACGGGTCCGCGACCTCCCACGCGGGCCTGATGCCGGGCCCGACCGCGCAGGCGCCGAGGTAGATCTTGGCCTGCGGCAGGTAGAGCGGGTTGACCCCCTCGATGGTGCGGGAGCTGACGTCGTCCACGACGGTGTAGCCGACGATCTCGCCGCCCGCGTTCAGCACGAGACCCAGCTCAGGCTCCGGCACGTCGATCCCGGAGTCCTCGCGGACGGAGATGCGGCCGCCGTCGCCCGAGACCTTCCACGCCACCGACTTGAAGAACAGCTCGGGCCGCTCGGCCTCGTAGACCAGCTCGTACACGTCGGCGGCGCGCTCGCTCTCCAGCACCCTGGCCTCGCGGGAGCGCCGGTAGGTGACGCCCGCGGCCCACACCTCCATGCGGCCGTCCACGGGCGGGAGCAGGGCGACGGAGCCCGAGGGGTGGCGGGGGCCGTCGGCGGACACGCACCGCTCCTTGAGTTCATCGGAGGACAGCCGGAGCAGCTCGCCGACGGTGGTGATCCCGGCCAGCTCCACCACCTGCTCGCCGTCGTCGATTCCTACGGCGTCGGCGCTGGTCAGTGGGCTGATGAACCGTACGATCTGCATGCCTGCTCCTAGCTCCGTCAAATGAATCATCCGATGAATGGTCGCCTATGGGATCAACTTAGTAGTTCGGCGGGTCGATCGGGAGAGGGCATCTGCTCATATCACCTCGAAGTCGGCCATCATCGCCATGTCCTCGTGTTCGAGGTTGTGGCAGTGCAGCATGTACGTGCCGCGATGCCCGTCGAAGCGGGCCAGCACGTCCACGACCTCGTACGGCCCCACGTCCACGGTGTCCTTCCAGCCCGCGTCCGTGGCGGCGGGCGGGCGGCCGTTCCTGGCCAGCACCTGGAAGTGGGCCAGGTGCACGTGCACGGGATGGCGGAAGTCACCGGTCAGCCGCCACACCTCGGCGGTGCCCAGGCGGGGACGGGCCAGCCTGGGCCGCGCCCCGGCCGCCACAACAGCACGGCGGCCACCACCTGCGCGTAGAGCAGCGCGTGGGTGTAGCCGGCGTTGTCGCGGTGCCAGGCCAGCAGATCGACGTCGCCGGTGACGAACAGCCCGGCGAGCGCCGCCTGCACGAGCACCCCGGCCAGGTGCCCGGTGGCCGTCACGCGCAACGACCAGACGATCCAGCCAGGCGGACGCGGAACGGCCTCGGAGGAGCCGGAGGAGCTAGCGGAGGACGAGTCGGAGGCGGCGGAATCGGAGGCGGCGGAATCGGAGGCGGAGGTCATGCCGGGAATGCTCCACCAGACGCCCTCGCGGTCACATCCCGCGCAGGGGGCTCTGGCTCGTACTCCAGGGGACGTACGCGAGCCGCCTGGCACCGGAAACGTACGCCCACGGGCTGACGCCCCCGCCGGCGCCGCTCCCCTACCTTGGGTGCATGGACACCCGCGGGAAGGACGCGCTGGTCGCGGCGGGCGCGCTGGCGGCGATCACGGCCGGCACGTACGCGAACCTGTCGTGGTCGGCCCCCAGGAACGCCCGCTCGACCCCGCGGGCCTGGCGCTGATCACGGTCGCGGCGCTGTCGCTGGCCTTCCGGCGCACCGCCCCGCTGGCGGCCGGGATCGTCGCGGCGGCCTGCGCGGTCGCCTACTACGCCGCCCACTACCCCGGCGTGTTCGCCACCGCGCCCGCGCTGGCCTCGATCTACACCCTCGCCGTGCTCGGCCACCGCAAGGCGGCGATCTGGCTGGCGGCGGTGCTGGCCGTGGCGATGTACGGCCTCATGGCGCTCGCGCCCGAGGATCCGCCGCCGGGCAGCTGGATGGCGCTGCTGAGCGGCTGGCTGCTGGCCATGGTGCTGGTGGGCGAGGTGACCAGGAGCGGCAGGGCGTACCTGCGGGCGGTGGAGCAGCGCGCCGAGGCGATGGAGCAGCGGGCCGAGGCCGTGGAGCAGCGGGCGCTTGAGGCGGAGCGCACGCGGGAGGAGGCGGCGCTGCGGCAGCGGGCGAGCACGGCGGCTTCACGGTACGCGCCGAGCTGCCGACGGGGGCCGCCGGCCGGTCGGCCGAGCCTTCCGCCGATGCCGGAGGCGAGGCGGGCGGGCCGGATGCCGGGAGGCGGTCGTGATCCGGGTGCTGCTGGCCGACGACCAGCCGCTGATCAGGGCCGGCTTCAAGGCCCTGCTGGAGCTCACCGACGACATCACCGTGGTCGGCGAGGCGGGCGACGGCGCGCAGGCGGTGGAGCTGGCCGAGCGGCTGCGCCCGGACGTCGCGCTGCTCGACGTGCGCATGCCGCTGATGGACGGCATCCAGGCCACCCGCAGGATCGGCGCGAGCCCCGAGCTGAACGACGTCCGCGTGGTGATCCTCACCAACTACGCCCTCGACGAGTACGTCTTCGCCGCCCTCAGAGGCGGCGCCACCGGCTTCCTGCTGAAGGACATCGAGCCCGGCGACCTGCTGCAGTCGGTGCGGGTGGCGGCCAAGGGCGAGGCGCTGCTGTCGCCGTCGGTGACCCGCCGCCTGATCGAGGAGTACGTCAGCACCCCGCCCCGCCCGGCGGCCTCAGGGCCGGGGCTCGACCGGCTGACCGCCCGCGAACGCGAGATCGTCGCCCTGGTCGGCAGGGGCCTGTCGAACGAGGAGATCGCCGAGCACCTGGTGATCAGCGGCGCCACCGCCGAGACCCACGTGAGCAGGTCGATGGTCAAGCTGGGCGTCCGCGACCGGGCCCAGCTGGTCGTCTTCGCGTACGAGTCGGGCCTGGTGATCCCAGGCGGCGGGACCTGAATTATTTTCTTTTTCGTGGCCCTCGTTGCATAAGTGAAAAAATCGAGGCTGAACGGCCGACTTCATATACCCGACTTGCTCCGTCAACGCAAGATGTCCAACCGAGCCTATTACGGCGTCGCAGACCCTTCCGCTTCAATGGAGCAGCGGAGCACATCGTCCGCATCCGCTCGGGGGCCTTATTCATTCAGCTCGACCTGACTCTGTGGAGTGCGCATGACCACTCGCGAAGAGGCGGAGAGGCTCCTTTCCAGCCTGAACGACAGTGATCTGGTGGAGATCGACGCCCGCGGCAACGTCTACGCCTCGGGGGCCGCGCCCCAGCCGAACCAAGGAAAGCTCATCCCTGGGATATCCGACCAAAAGGGCGAGTACGGACTCTGACGGGGGGATCACGCGATGGACTACAAGGTGACCCGCAGCCTGCTCCTTTCCGGCGCGCCGGCCCGAAAGCAGGAAAGGCTGGCCGAGGAAGCACGCGTACTCGACGAGCACTTTCCCTCGTGGCGGCTCTACTGGAAAGACGAGCAGAACACGATGGGCATCGCGGTCGGCACACTGCAGGTGGACTTCGCCGGCCACGAATACGGCCTGCAGATCATTCTCCCGAGCACTTATCCGCACGCGCTCCCGGAAATCCTGCCGCACGGCTGGATCCCCAGCCCGAACCCGCACCTGATCGGCGACGGTCTCTGCGTCATGCGGTCGAACCAGTGGCACAGTTACATGACCATCGCCTTCCTCGTGGCGAAGACCGCACTGTGGCTGAACAAGTACGAAATCTACATCAACCGCGGTATCTGGCCGGGGGCCGAACAACATCCGCATGGCCTGATCTACCGGACGAAGAAGTGGCTCAATGGACTCTGAGCGAATGCTGGACACGGCCCGCATCGATTACCTGCTGGGCGACGCGACGCTGGGCACCACCAAGATCGTCATTGTCGGACTGGGCAGCGGGGGTGCGGCTGTGCTCGAACGACTGGCGATGTGCGGCGTCGGGCGCTGGTCCCTCTATGACCCGGACGCGCTGGAGCCGGTCAATCTCGTGAAACATCCCGGCCGCCGCAGCGACCTCGGCCGCGCGAAGACGGCGATCGCCAGGGAATGGCTGGCGGACCGCAACCCGAAAGCCCGGATAGAACATGTGGGCGGCGACGTCATGGCCGACGACCATTTCGTCACCGACATCGCCGACGCCGCCCTCGTCATCTGCGCTGTCGACACGCCGCAGGCTCGCAGTCACGTCAACGAGGTGTGCGTCGAACAACGCATCCCCTGCGTCTATGGCTCCGTCTTCCGCACCGGCATGGGCGGCGAACTCTACGCCTATCTTCCGGGTGAGACCGGCTGCCATGACTGCAAGACGCGCTACAGCCTGGCACAGGGCCGGGACATCGAGAACTGGCTCAGTCTCACCGATGAGGAGCGGCAGCGCATCTACGGTATGGGCGAGAAGGACTTCCTCGCGTCCGGGCTCGCCGCGGACATCGCCGTGGTGGCCTCCTATCACGCCCACTATGTCGTCTCACTCCTCGCAGGCGCGAAATCCGAGTACCTCACAGTCCCCTCCTTCAACTGGTTCACGGTTTCGTTGCGTCGCATCGAGGGCCTTTTCGCCGCGATGTACGAGACCTCACGGGTGCTCCTGCGACCGCAGAACGACTGCCATCGGAACTGCGCGGGGGGAAGCTCATGAGCAGTGCTAACAGGCCCGCCTATCCATTGATCCGCATCGCCGAGCGAGCGGTCAGGAGATTCTCGGCCGAGGTCGCCGCGCATCCCCGAGTGGAAGTGGGCGGGAAGTACGTCGGATTCATCGTGGGTGGTGGACGCCATGCCGGGGTGAAGGAACGAATGGAGGCGCTGCCCGGTCTCACCTTCAACATCACCGACTACCTCGACGACGGCCCCGGCGCGGTGCGTACCGTCGGCTCTCATCGCGGCGATGCCGGCTACCAGGTCGCGGCGTTCCGTCAGCTGGAGCAACGGTATCCACACATCGAGCACATCGGGAGCTGGCACAGTCACCACCCGAACGGGTTGCAGGAACTGAGCGCCGGCGACATCCGCGGCTATCTGGAGACCGTCAACGAGAAGGGGCACAACCACGACTTCTTCTTCGTCACGCTCGGCCTTGATGCAGCAGGCTTCGGCACCGCCCGGCATTTCCTGTTCGTCCGTGGCCATGACGGCTACTACGAGATTCCCCCGGGCGCGATCGAACGTGTTCCCGACGAGCTGTGCCACACCATGACGCCCGTGTACGAGCGGGCCGGGAAGGGGCCGGAGGAGGACCCGCCCCCGGAAGGCGCCGCCCCTCCCAAGACGGCGCCCCAGGAAACGACGACCACGCCCCAGGACCCTCCGCTCGCCGATGCCACAGCCCCCGTCAGGGAGCGTGCGATCCATGAGGGCATCAGCCGGCATCGGCAGGATGATCTGCACGTCGAAGGCTGGTCCCACACCGCCGAAGGCCGCAGTGCGTTGGTGTGGCAGCAGGAGCTGACTCGTCGGAAGCAGTTCTCCGACGTGCGCCTTCTCATCAACCAGGGCCGGCTGCTGGCCAAGGGGACCGTCATGACGAACGGCGGGCCCGTCTCGATGCGGCTGCTCTATCCCTCGTCGGTCGGCAGCCGGGACGGCCTGCTCAAGCTGGCATCGGTCGAGTCACCGGACATCGAGCTCACCGTCACCGGAATACACGCGGGAGGGTTGGAGCACGCGGAGGCGATCTCCAACGAGCTGGGCAGACTCATCCGTCATGTGCGCGAGCTGGGTCATTCGCGTGAACCTCGCTTGATCCAGCGATTCCTGGGGGTTCTCGGCCGCGGATGACGACGATCTTCAGGCCGGCCCGAGTCGCGACAGGGAGACGATCGGCTCATGCATCAGAAGAGTCCGCCCATGTTCCTGGGCAAGAAGGTAGGGGCACGACTCGACGAACTAGAGGTAGCCTCCACACCGTGGACGGTGACGCGAACCATCACCGCGCCTGATCTGACGTATCGCCTCCTTCGCCGTGAGCCGGCTTTCTCCGCGCTGCCCAGCGCGAGGCTGAGGGAGATCGCGAGCCTGCTCGCCTTCCTGTTCCAGCACACCAGAGTCTGGCACTTGGTCTGGGTGGAGTCGGTACCCGGACCAGGGATCTTCGAGGACAGCCGGACGATCCGGGCCGGCACCAGCAAAGAGTCAGTTGCGGAGCTTGCCAGGACGGTGGGGATGGACGTGGAGCTCGAAGGCGGGCTGTGGGTAGCCACGGCAAAAGCTAAGTTATCGGCCGAATGGTCCAAACTGACGCGCTCCACGGTGTGCATCGGCACGGAGACCGAGACGCGCGGGGCGCTGACCCTGCCCGTGCCCTCGGGTGGCATGGACATCGCCTTGTGGCAGCTGGAGTCACGGCTGACGCGCCGCCTGGCGCTCCGTCCTGGCGTCCGGCTTTCGCCGGATCCACAACCCGCGTGGGTGGAGATGGCGATGTCCACCCCATCGCCGCGATCAACGTACGGAGCAGCATCACCAAGAGTGTGACCAGAAAGAGCCGCGCGGGGTCGCCTCAGCCGGGCGCGGAGGAGGACGACTGAACCTTCCGCCGTTGTGACCCGGCGATCACGCCCGGGCCGGACGACTCGTGATCAGGATCAGAACGTCACCAGGAACTCGTAGCAGTTGAGCAGCCAGACGAGCAGCCACAGCGCGAGGGCCGGGAGCCGGATCAGCCCCCGGCCGGTTCCGTCTTCAGGCACCGATACCAGCTCCCGTGAACGGGACGGCGTTCCTGTTGTGCCCTCATGGTAATTCGCCGCTCCGTGCGAAAGCGGTATAGGCCGACAAAGGATTCCCGATTGTGTCCTTTACTCAAACTCGCGTACTGAGAACCGCGGCCTATCCGTTCACTGGCTTGCCGAGCGCGCTGCCCGCCAGCCAGTCCTCCCACGCCTTGGCCCACGGCGTCGGCCCGTTGCCGAACTGGAGTTTCCTGGACGTGCCTGTCACCTCGATGATGTCGCCGCGCTGGGTGAAGTCGTAGAACCAGCGGGCGTTGGCGGGGCTGGCGTTCACGCAGCCGTGGCTGACGTTCGAGCTGCCCTGCGCGCCGGTGGACCAGGGGGCGGCGTGGAAGAAAGTGCCGCTGTACGTCATGCGCACGTTCCACTTGGTCTTGATGCGATATTCGCCGGGCTCGCCGATCGTGGCGGAGTCCATGACGATGTCGGCCGCCTTCTCCTGCGCGATCATGACGCCGGAATAACTGTCGTCGCCCGGCCGCCCGAGGCTGACCGGAATGGTCTTGACGACCTTCCCGTTCTCGCGGACGACCGCCTTGTGGGTCTTGGCGCTGACCTTGGTGATGTGCTCGGGCCCGACGGTGAACGTCAGGCTGCGGTCCTTGGTGCCCCACAGCCCGGAGCCGGCGCGCAGCCCGGCGAGGTGCGCGACGACGGTCACCTTCTGCCCGACCGGCCAGTACTCCCGCGGCCTGAACTGCACCTCGCGGTCGCTCACCCAGCTCCACGCGCCTTCGACCGGCTTGGACATGCGCACGACCAGCGACCGCTCGATCGCCGCCCTGGCCTTCTGCGAGGTGATCGGCTGCGAGAGCAGGAGCTGCACGGGCATGCCCACGCCGACCTTCTCGCCGTCGAGTGGCGACATGCCGCTCTTCAGCACCCGTTTCGGCTTGAGCGTGGTGAACGTCGAGGTGCCGCTGACCTGCTTGCCGTCGGTGCCGGTGGCCTGGGCGCTGACCGTGTACGTGGTCGAGGGCCGCAGCGGCCAGGCCGGCCGCCACGTGCCGTCGTCACCCATGGCGCCCTTGACGGCGCGGCCCTTGGCGTCGGCCACGGCCACCTTCGTCACCTTGCCGGCGCTCGCCTTGACCGCGATGCCGGTGTCGGGGGCGACCTTCTCGGTGCCGTCGGCGGGGGTGATCGCCAGCTTGGCCACGGGGCCCTGCTGCTGGGGTCCGCCCTGAGGGCCGCTCTGAGGGCCGCTCTGCGGGCCGCTCTGCGGGCCGGGGCCGCCGCCGGACGACGTACAGCCTGCGAGGGTGAGCAGCGCCGCCGTGGCGGCGGCGGTGAGTGATGGGGCGAGGGTCGCGGTCCGGCCGTTCCGCATCGTCGATGCCTCCCGTGCCTGACATAAGGCAAATATCCACATTAGACCGTTTACGGAGATCAGGCGGACTCCTGCCCGGATTGGGCTCGGACATGCGGCCACGGCACGCGCGGCGCGAGTGAATGATCTTGATCTGGCGATCCGCCGGGCACAATCATGGGCCGGTGGATTACTACCTGATCTCCTCGACCGCGAGCGATCGCACGCCCGCAGGGCTCCTGGTGGAGGAGTTCGTCCTGTGTGAGGACTACACGGCGGCCGGAATCGACGGCGCCGAGTGGAGACCGGAGAACGGCGCCTGGTCCTCCTCCGCCGAGCTGAGCCGCGCCATCCGCGCCGATCACGCGCTGCGCGGCCGGGTGACGCCGGTCAGCAGGCAGGAGGCGTACGACGCCTTCGCCCGCATGGGCGGCGGCGTGCTGCCGGAGGAGGCCGGGCTGCGCACGCTCTTCCAGGAGCGCCGCACGCTGCCCACCACCGCCCCGCTCAACCTCGGCGGCTCCAGAGCGCGCCGCTACCGCATCCTGTTCGCCGGCGAGCTGGGCGCCGACGGCCTGGAGAACGCGCGCACGGCGCTGCGGCTCGAGCCGACCGGCGACCCGCGCGTGGTCGGAGCCGCCTCGGCCGACGCGGGCGGCCACGGTTTCACCTGGGAGCTGCGCCGGATCGGCGCGGGCATCGCCTGGTGCGTGGACGTCACCGCGCGCCTCGGCTCGGGCCCGGTGACCGCGCTCGGCGCGCTGCTCCACCACCATCGCCAGGCGGTGCGCGAGCAGGGCCTCATCCCCGTCACCGTCGAACGCTTCGCCTGAGAGAACGACATTCGCCGGCCGGTGAGTGTCACATTCGCGGCCCCTGCTCCGTCTTGTCCATAAGGGTCTGGACAAGACGCATGCGGAGTGGCGATGAAGGGCAGCTCACTGGCCGGGGCGCTGGACGACCGGCTCGGCGGGGCCGGGTTTCTGAAGAAGGCGATGCGGAAGGTCTTCCCCGACCACTGGACGTTCCTGCTGGGCGAGATCGCGTTATACGCCTTCGTGGTCATCCTGCTCACCGGCGTCTTCCTGACGTTCTTCTTCAAGCCGTCCATGCAGGAGGTCGTCTACGACGGCAGCTACGTGCCACTGCACGGCGTCACGATGAGCGAGGCGTACGCGTCGTCGCTGGAGATCACCTTCGAGGTGCGCGGCGGCCTGCTGATGCGGCAGATGCACCACTGGGCCACGCTCATCTTCCTCGGCGCCATCGTCATCCACCTGCTGCGCAACTTCTTCACCGGCGCCTTCCGCAAGCCGCGCGACCTCAACTGGCTGATCGGCGTGACGTTGTTCGCCCTGGTGCTGATCAACGGGCTGTTCGGCTACTCGCTGCCGGACGACCTGCTGTCCGGGGCCGGGCTGCGCATCCTGCACGGGGTGATCGTCTCGGTGCCGCTGGTGGGGACGTACCTGGCGATGTTCCTGTTCGGCGGGGAGTTCCCCGGCGAGGACATCATCGCCCGCCTCTTCAGCCTGCACGTGCTGCTGATCCCCGCGCTGCTGCTCGTGCTGCTCCCGCTGCACGCGGTGGTGCTGACGTGGCGGCAGACGCACACCCAGTTCCGCGCCAAGGGGCTGCGCGACGATCAGGTGCGCGGCGCGCCGTTCTTCCCCGCGTTCCTGGCGAAGACGACGGTGTTCTTCCTGTGGGTGACCGGGGTGATCACGCTGCTCGCCACGGTGTTCCAGATCAACCCCATCTGGCTGTACGGTCCTTACCTGCCCAGCACCGTCAGCGCCGGCTCCCAGCCCGACTGGTACATGGGCTTCCTGGAGGGCGCGCTGCGGATCATGCCGCCGTGGGAGTTCACCGTCTTCGGCTCCACGGTGACGATGAGCGTGCTCATCCCGGCGCTCGGCGCGCCCGGCCTGCTGTTCACCGCGCTGGCGCTCTATCCGTTCGCCGAGCGGTGGGTCACCCGTGACCGCGCCGTGCACCACCTGCTCGACCGGCCGCGCGACGTGCCCGTGCGGACGGCGCTCGGGGTCGCGGGCATCGTCTACTACGGCGTGCTGTGGCTGGCCGGCGGCAACGACCTGATCGCCTCGACCTTCCACATCTCGCTCAACGCGACCACCTGGATCTTCCGCGTCGCCATCGTCGCCGGGCCCGTGCTGGGGTACGTCGTCACCCGCCGGATCTGCCTGGGCCTGCAGCTACGCGACCGGCACACGCTCGCGCACGGGGTGGAGACCGGGGTGATCGTACGCGGGCCCGACGGCGGCTTCACCGAGATCGAGCGCCCGGTGACCGAGGAGGAGCAGGCCGTCCTGGAACCCGGCTCCCCACCCGCGCTACCGCCCGCCCCGCCGGACGGCGACGTGCCACCGCCGGCCGGTGAACGCGTCCGCCGCGCACTCCAGCGCTCCTGGCTCAACTGACCCCCGCCCCGGCCTCTTCGTGGGGCGGCCTCTCCGGGGCGGAAAGGCCGCAGCGGCTATCACGCGGCGGCTCAGGGCACGGTGACGGCGGGGACGGTGGCGGCGGGGACGGTGACCGGGCCGGCGAGCGGGTTCAGCACGTCGGCCTGCGACTGCCCGTCCGGGACGAGCACGTCGAGCGCCTTGGGCACGCTGCCGGGGTCCACCGCGCACAGCGGGCTCGTGCCGCCCTCGGCGCACACCCCGAACTGGTACGGCTGCGGCGTCGCCGCGAACCCCCTGGCCTGGTCGGCGCTGAACCTGTCCTGCCCGGTGAGCACGACGGCGAAGCGCCAGCCGGGGCCGGGCGTGCCGAAGGCCGTCCTGGGCAGCGCGACCGTGATCGTCCTCGTACTGCCGGACGCCCGATCATATCCAGCCTGGCACTACAATGGTGTCATGATCAGGATTACGCTCCGGCTTCCCGATGACGTGCACGCCCAGGTGGCCGCCCGCGCCCAGACCGAGCGGCGATCCCTGAACTCCCAGATCGTGCACCTGCTTGAGACCGCGCTCACCGCCGACCAGGCACACGATGAATCGCCTTGACGGCGATTCACCTCTTCCTGCCCCGCCACGCGAGACGGCCCGCTTCACCCCCGGCCTGAAAGCCGGAGCACTGCGGGCATCATCGGTAGCGGCCGGCCCGGCTCGCCGAGGTGATCGTGCATGTCATGCCGGAGTGGTCGGTGCTCACCTCGTACGTGGTGTCGCGGGCCTGCAGCTCGGTGAACGTCCGGCCGTCGGTCACCACGAACTGCATGGTCTCGACGTTGGTGTTGTCGATCGTCGGCTCGTACACGTCGGACAGCACGCCGTTCGCCACCGTGTACCAGACCTTGGACGCCCGCCCCGCCGACGTGCCCAGGCAGTCTTTGCGTGCGAGCCCGAAGTGCGAGGGCGCGCCGACATGCCAGGGCTCCCCTCCCGACCTCGATGGGTCGAGAGAAGACCAGCCCCGGCCGCCTGTCAAGCCCGCACGGCGGCGGGCGTGTCCACGCCCCGGTCCAGCGCCAAGCCGCGCGTCTCCTTGAACGAGGTCAGCACCACGACCAGCGACACCGCCGCGATCGCGATCATGTAGAAGGCCGGCGCGACCGGGCTGTCCACGGCCGACACCAGGCCGGTCGCGGCGAACGGCGCGGTGCCGCCGAACAGCACGTACGCCGCCGTGTAGCCGATCGCCGAGCCGCTGGAGCGCACCTTCGCGGGGAACATCTCCACCAGCGCGGGCACGTTCGACGTGCCGATCACCGAGACCAGCATGGCGAGCAGCGACGTGCCCACCATCGCGCCCGCGAGCCCCGAGCCCATCAGCCAGAACGCGGGCAGCGGCAGCAGCACGAACCCGGCGCACGCGGTGATCAGCATCGGCCGCCGCCCGTAGCGGTCGCTGGCGGAGGCGGCGAACAGGCAGGCCACGCTGTAGGCCAGCATCGAGACCACGTTCGTGAGCTGCGCCTGGCTCTTGGAGTAGCCCAGCTCCTCCGACATGTACGCGATCATGTAGCTGCTCATCAGGTAGTAGCCGACCGCGTTGGTGATGCTGTAGCCGAACAGCGTCGCGATCTGCCACCCGCAGCGCCTCACGGCCTCGCGCAGCGGCGCGGGCTCCACCTCGTCGTGCTGCTCAAGCGACCGGAACACCGGCGTGTCCTCGACCTTCGAGCGCAGGTAGAGCCCGATCGCGCCGAGCGGCGCCGCCAGCAGGAACGGCACCCGCCACCCCCAGCTCTGCAGCGCCTCGGCGGTGACCGTCGAGGTGATGAGGAAGCCGACCCCCGACCCCGCGACGCTGGCCAGCCCCACCGTCACCGGGACGGCGGCGGCGAAGCGGGCCCGGCGGCCGGCGGGCGCGTACTCGACGATGAACGCCGACGCGCCGGTGTATTCGCCGCCGGTGGAGAAGCCCTGCGCGCAGCGCAGCAGGAACAGCAGGACCGGCGCGGCCACGCCCCACGACGCGTACGTCGGCAGCAGGCCGATGAGGAACGTGGCCCCGCTCATCGTCAGGATCGTCAGGGCCAGCATCCTGTTGCGGCCGAGGCGGTCGCCGTACCGGCCGAAGAAGGCCGCGCCGAGCGGCCTGGCCACGAAACCGCCCGCGAAGATCGCCCAGGTGGCCAGCAACGCGGCCGTCTTGTCGTAGTCGGGGAAGAACAGGGCGGCGATGGTGGCGGACATCACCGCGTACGCCGCCGAGTCGAACCACTCGACGAAGTTGCCGATCGCCGAGGCCATGGTGACCTTGCGGCGGAGGGCCGCTGAGTCTCGGGGGGTCATGCTCACTCCTTCACCGCGCGCGGAGTCTCGCGCGCTGGATCTTCCCGGTCGCGGATCGGGGCAGGTCGTCGACGAACTCGATCTCCCGGGGGTAGGCGAAGCGCGAATGGGTGGTCTTCGCGAACTCCCGGATCTCCTTCGCCAGCTCCTCGTCAGGGCGGAAACCCGGCGCGAGCCGGATCCACGCCTTGACGGCCTGGCCGCGTACGGGGTCGGGCACCCCGGCCACGCCCACGTCGGCGACGGCGGGGTGGGCGCGCAGCGCCTCCTCGACCTCGTCGGGCCCGACCCGGTAGCCGGAGGTCTTGATCACGTCGTCCACGCGGCCGAGGAACCAGTAGTAGCCGTCCTCGTCCACCCGCGCGTGGTCCTTGGTGTGGAACCACTCCCCGCCGAACACCTCGGCGCTCGCCTCGGGCCGGTTCCAGTAGCCGAGCGGGAACTGCGGGTTGCTGCGCGCCCGCAGGCAGATCTCGCCGACCTCGCCGGGCGGCACCGGCCGCTCGTGCTCGTCGAGCAGCGCGACGTCCCAGCCGGGCAGCGGCCGCCCCATCGAGCCCTCCTTGACCGGCTGTCCTGGGACGTTCCCGACCAGCGGGTACGACTCGGTCGAGCCGTAGTAGTCGAGCGGCGTCACCCCGAACTGGTCGCGGAACCAGCGGATCAGGTCGGCGGTGAGCGGCTCGTTCGCGCAGCACACCACCCGGAACCGCTGCGGGTGCCGGGTGCCGGCGTCCGGCACCGCCTCCCGCGTCTTGCGCAGGAACGTGGGGTTGACCAGCCCCGTCGTGACGCCGTTGCGCGCCATCCCGGCCAGCAGCCCCTCCGGGTCGAACCCGGCGCGCGGCCGGTACACGTAGTGCACGGCCCCGGCCCGCAGCGGGCCCATGAGCTTGGCCATCGACCAGGCCCACTCCCCCGCGCCGTAGAAGACGTCGCCTGGCCGCAGGTCGTGGCAGACCTCGAACTCGTTGTGGCCGAGCAGCGTGCGGTGCGCGTGCACGATGCCCTTGGCAGGGCCTGTCGTGCCCGAGGTGTAGAAGATCAGCGCCGGGTCGTCGGCGGCCGTGTCGGCGTCGGCGTACACGGGAGGCAGTCCGGCGATGGCAGGGTCGTCCACGTCGAGCACGGTCCCGTCGTAGCCGGCCGCCCTGCGGACCGCGCCGGTCTCGGTGACCAGCACGGACGCGCCCGAGTCCGCCAGGCGGTAGGAGATCTGCTCGTCCGCCCACAGCAGCGACATCGTGACGAGCACCGCGCCCGTCCGCAGGACGCCGAGGTAGGCGGCGGGCGTGTCGGGGCGCTGCGGCAGCATGACCGCCACCCGGTCGCCCGGGCGGACGCCGAGCCGGTGCAGGGATGCGGCCACCTGGCGGGAACGGTCCTGCACGGCGCCCCACGTGATCTCCTCGTGGGCGCCGGTGTGGTCCTCGAAGATCAGGGCCAGGTTCTCGCGGAGGTGGCGGTCGGCCACGTCCACCGCCATGTTGTACCGGGCGGGGACGTTCCACGCGGTCATCGGGCGCGGCCCTTCAGGAAGCGGGCCATCTCACGCTGCGGCTCCCCGGTGGCGTACGCGGCCGCGTGCACCTTCTTCGCCGCCGCCACCGCGTCCACGAGCGCCTCCCGCTCCAGCTCCCGCAGCCGGCCCTTGGTCAGCGCCACCGCGCCGGGCGGCAGCGCGGACAGCTCCTTGGCCTGCGCGACGGCCACCGCGAGCACCTCGCCCTCGGCGGCGAGCCTGGTGAGCAGGCCGAGCCGCTCCGCCTCGTCCCCGTACACCAGCCGCCCGGTCAGCGCGAACTCCGTCGTCCTGGCGCGGCCGAGGATGTTCCACATGGCCCAGATGCCGGTGATGCTGGGGATGCCGGACAGCACCTCCGGCTGCCCCATCCGCACTCCGGGGTGTCCGATGCGCAGGTCCGCCAGCAGCGCGAACTGGAAGCCCGAGCCCGCCGCCACCCCGTTCACCGCCGCGACGACCGGCTTGTCCAGGTCGAGCACCGCCCGGTAGAGCCGGTCGAAGCCGTCGATCCAGGCGTCCGACGCGGCGTGGTCGCCGGGGTCGATCGTGGCCGTCTCGCCGAGGTCCTGCCCCGTGCAGAACGCCCGCCCCGCACCCGTGAGCACCACCGCGCCCACCCGCGGGTCGGAGCCGGCCGCGCGCAGCAGCTCGATCAGCCGCTCCCGCATCGCGGCGGTCCAGGCGTTCAGCTTCTCCGGCCGGTTCAGCGTGATCACCGCGACGGGTCCTTCGCGGTCCATCAGCACAGTCACAAGCGTCCCTTCGCAGGTCAACGGGCTTTTGGGGATACAACCAGCTCGGACGGGGCGCAGGCCAACATCAATCTCGACCCTTGGCCATATCGCAGCGATATGGTGAGGCCGATGGAGCTACGCCACCTGCGCTACTTCGTCGCCGTGGCCGAAGAGCTGCACTTCGGGCGGGCGGCCGAACGCCTGCACATGGCGCAGCCGCCGCTGTCCCAGCGCATCCGCGATCTGGAGCGGGAGATGGGCGTGCGGCTGTTCGACCGCAGCTCCCACCACGTCGCGCTGACCGAGGCGGGCGCGCTGCTGCTGGAGCACGCCCGTGGCGTTCTGGAACGCGCCGACGCCGCCCGTGCCGCCATGCGCCGCATCCGTCCCGGCACCTCCGCCGTGCTGCGGGCCGGCGTGCCGCCCGACACCACGCCCATGGCGGTGCGCACGCTGGTCGCCCGGTTCACCGAGCGCGTCCCCGACGTGCTGCTCGAACTGCGCGAGCTGACCACCGCGAGCCAGCTCGCGCAGCTGCGGGCCGAGGAGCTCGACGCCGGGCTCGTGCGGCATCCGTGCGACACCGTGGGGCTCGCGTCCAGCGCCGTCGTGCACCGGCGGCTCGGCGTCGTCCTCCCCTCAGGGCATCCGGCCGCCTCCCAAGACGTCGTACGCCTGCGCAGCCTCGACGGCTCGCCCCTGGTGATCTTCCCCCGGGCGATGGCGCCCCAGCTCTACGACCACATGCTGGAGGCGTGCCGCGACAACGGCTTTCTGCCCGGCGCCATCCGGCACGCCCGCAACCCCCACTTCGTGCACGGGCTCGTCATGTCCGGTCTCGGGGCGCACCTCAATGAGGAGCCGTACGACGAGCTGCCCGCGGGGCTGGTGTGGCGGCCCATCGACGAGCCCCGGCTGACCTGGTCCACCTCGGTGGTCTGGCCGGTCGTGCAGGAGGGCGAGGTGGTGGCGGCGTTCGCGGATGCGGCCCTGGCCGGGCTGCGCGAGGTCGGCCACCGCTGATCCCCTCTCATCCGCGCGCGGCCCCCGCTTTCACCCGCGCGCGGTCTCCGCTTCATCCGCGTGCGGCCTCCGCGCGAACCATGAGCGAACGGCGGGAGTCCAACACCGTGGAACGGTCCCGCGCTCAGGGGGACGCACGCACCGGGGGCGGTGCGCGAAGGGGGAACGATCATGAATATCGGCGCGATTCGGGGGACGGCGGGGGCGCTCACCCTGACGGCCTTGCTCACCACCGGCTGCGGCACCGTCACGGCATCACCCGACGTCCAGGACCCGACGCCGGCGGCGATGCCAGGGGCGCGGGCGTCCACCGCCACGGCATTCGCTTCCGAGCGGTCCGAGGTCTCCGGCGGCGCGACCGCGTCCTCGGCCGGGGGTTTAGCCGTCTCGGCGGTCAAAGTGGTGAAGGTGGCGGCCAGGGCCAGGCCGGTGGACTGCCGGCGGGCGAAGTGCGTGGCGCTGACCTTCGACGACGGGCCGGGGGCGTACACCGACGCGCTGCTGCGGCACCTGGCCGCGTACCGGGCCAAGGCGACGTTCTTCGTCGTCGGGCAGAACGTGGCGGCGAACCCGGGGATCGTGCGCAGGACGTACGCGGCGGGGCACGAGATCGGCAGCCACACCTGGTCGCATCCCGACCTGACGAAGCTGCCGGCCGCCGGGGTGCGGGCGCAGCTCGCGCGTACCGACCGGGTGGTGAAGGCGGCCATCGGGGTGGTGCCCAGGCTCGTCCGGCCGCCGTACGGGGCGGTCAACGCGGCGGTCAGCCGGCTGACCGGGCGGCCGATGGTGTTGTGGAGCGTGGACACCCTGGACTGGCGGCACCGCGACAGCGCCAAGGTGGTCCGCAAGGCCGTCAGGTCCGTACGTCCGGGGAGCGTCATCCTCTTCCACGACATCCACCCGTCGACGGTGCGGGCGATGCCCCGCATCCTGAAGGCCCTGTCCAAGCGCGGCTACCGGTGCGTCACGGTCACCCGCCTCTTCAACGGGCACCCGCCCAAAACCGTCTACAGCGCCGGGCTGACCTGACAACGCGAAAGTTCGTCGCATCCGGCTGAACCCGGGCCGGGCGACCGCCGTATCTCGTCATGTGAGCGGTGATCGCGCATGAACCCCGACGAGAGAGGATGCGGCATCGGCAGCAGGGACACCGCGCAGGCCGGGGGGACCGGCCTGCGCGGGCTGCGTACGACGGTGTTCGCGGTCGTCTGCGTGCTCACCGCCCTCGCCATGCACGTCCTGGCCGGAGGCCCGGTAGCGGGGTTCGGCACGGTGCTGGCCGCAACGGGGATCACCGGCGCGGGGGCCTTCCTCCTCACCCGCCGCCGCCGCTCCCGCCGCACCTTGCTGGCCGCCTCCTTCACCGCCCAGTACGGCATGCACCAGCTCTTCACCACCACCCCCCACGCCGCCCCGGCCCTCCACGCGCACACCACGGACGCCTCCGCCCTCGTCAGCCACCACGGGGGCGGCTTCAGCGCGAGCGTCGGGATGCTGCTGGCCCACGTGGTGGTGGCGGTGCTGTCGGCGTGGTGGCTGGACCGGGGCGAGACGACCCTGGCCACGATCCTCCACCTCCTGGCCACCTCTCTCCGCGACCTCTGGGCCCTCCTGACCGTCTGGGACCCCGCACCCCCGGCCCCCACCCGCCGCCCGGCCCTCCTCGCCACGGCTCCCCTCGGCCCCCTCGCACCCCGGGCCCTGACCTGGACACTGAGCCGCAGAGGACCGCCCCACCCTGACGTCGTCGTGACGCAAGCTCTCTGAGCACCGCGCTCCCGCATCGCCCGGCGGCCTTGCCCGCACGCGCACCACGTCGCGCGCTCACCACACCACCTGTTGATCGCGCCACCCGTTGATCGCGCCACCCGTTGATCGCGCCACCCGTTGATCGCGCTGGTGTGCACGCTGCCGCGTGCGACGCCTGATCGCCGCGAGGCGTGTGCGCTTCACCGGAGACGTGCTCGCCTCGCGCACCAGGCCGATCGTCACACGGCCTCCACGCTGTGGCCGCCTCACGCTCCCCGCGTGCCGTCGCCGTACCCACGAAAAGCGCCCCCGGAAGGGAGCCCCCCATGACATCGATCGAGACTCGTCCCACACCGACCCGGGAAGGGCCCGAGCCGGCGCGGCCGGTCGCGTCGCAGCGCTACCGGGCCGTCTGGCGGTGGCATTTCTACGCCGGCGTCTTCGTCGCGCCCGTGCTGCTCGTCCTGGCCGTCACCGGGTCCATCTACCTGTTCAAGGAGCCGTTCGAGGAGTGGAGTCAGCAGGACGTGCGCACGCTCAGCGCACCCGTCACCGAAGCGCGGCCGCTGTCGGAGCAGATCGCCGCCGCGCAGCGGACGCGTCCCGGTACACCGGTCATGTCCGTCATCCCGCCCATGTCACCCGAGCGCAGCACTCGCATCATCCTCCAGGGCACCGAGACGGGCCCCTTCGCCGAGGGCATCTCCGTCTACGTGCATCCGGCCACGGCGGCGGTGCTGGGCGAGGTGGACGACGGCAGGACGTTCATGCGCGTCGTCCGTACGATCCACGGCGAGCTGATGGCCGGCACCGTCGGCGACCGGGTCGTGGAGACCGCCGCCTGCTGGTCGCTGATCCTGGTCGCGACCGGCACGTACCTGTGGTGGAGCGCCCGCCGCAGGAAGCCAGGCCCGCGCAGACCCAGGAAGGGGCGGGGCGGGCTGCGCAGAGTGCACACGTGGGCGGGGGTCGGCGGGGGCGCGGTGGTCGTGTTCCTCGTCCTGTCCGGGCTGCCGTGGTCGGGCGTGTGGGGTGACGGCCTGCAACGGCTGCAGGACCGTACGGGCTCCACGTACCCCAGCGCCGAGGACTACCCGCACACCTCGGGCGACCTGTCCGCCAACCCGGACGCCAAGGTCCCGTGGGCGGCGGAACGCCTGCTCGTCCCACCGTCCGACGACGGGCACGCCGGCCACGGCACCGCCCACGGCGTGCTGCAGGACGGCGCCCTGCCCCTCGAGGACGCCCTGGCGGCGGCGCGGCCCGCGATCAGGTCGTGCCCGCCGGACGAGTGCGACCTGAAGATCCTGCTGCCGGACGGTCCGAAGGGCGTCTACACGGTGGTGACGGACCCGCGCCGCGACCCGTCCGACGCCCAGACGCTGCACGTGGACCAGTACAGCGGGCGGGTCCTGGTGTCGTACGGCTGGAACGAGTACGGCGTCATCGCCAAGGCCGTCGAGCAGGGAGTCGCCCTGCACGAGGGCCGCCGCTACGGGACGGCCAACCTGCTGCTCATGCTGGGCGCCTGCCTGACGCTCGTCACGCTGATCGTCACCGGCGCCTGGATGTGGTGGAAGCGCCGCCCCCGTGGCCGCGTCGGCGCACCGGCCCGGCCCACGGACCGCAGGACGGCGTACGGGCTGATCGCCGTGATGGCGGTGCCCGGGCTGCTGTTCCCGCTGGCGGGGATCACGATGGCGGCGGTCCTCCTCCTCGACTGGCTGGTCCTGCGCCGGATCGAGCCCCTCGCCCGCCTCTCCGGCTGACCGGGCCGCCGGTACGTACGCGAACACGTACCTGACGGACCTGCGCCTGCCCCCGCCCGGCACCACCTGCCGCCCCGCCTCCTGACCGTCAGCCCAGCAGCCCGGCCACCGCCAGCGCGGGCTCCGGGTGCGCGGCGAGCAGGGCCGCCACGCGCGGATCACCGGCGGGCTCGCCTGGCGCGGCCCACTCGCCCGAGCAGCCGAGCACCCCGGCCACGGCGTCGCAGGCCGCGGGATGGGCCCGCAGCAGCTCGGCCACCGGCCCGGCCGCCACCGGAGCGGCGGTCACGGCCGGCTTGGGGCGGGCGGTCCACGGCGGCACCCAGGAGTCGACCTCCGTCAGCGAGCCGGGGAACGTGCGCCCCGCCTCACGGACCAGCACCGGCACCAGCTCGGCGGCCCCGTCGCGCAGGGCGGTGATGAGCTTCGGCAACCACGGCAGCAGGACGTTGTCCGGCAGCCGCCCGAACGCCTTGGAGATCACCTCCACCACGAACCCCGACAACGCCGGCACCGGCTCAAGAGCCTGGACGAACCCGATGATGTACTGCGGGAACGACGGGATCACCAGCGGGTTGGCCAGCAGCTCGTCGCACCGCGACCGCAGCGCGGCCGGCGGCAGCAGGCCGAGCTGGTGCTGGGCGGCCCACAGCAGCGCCACCTTGGCCGGCGACTCGGGGTGCGACTGCCGCACGGCGAGCTCCAGCTGGGCCCGCTCGCAGCCGAGCGAGAGCGCCAGGCTCTCCATGCTGAACAGGAAGCCCAGCATGGCCCCCACCTGCCGCACACCGGTGTCGTCGTCGACGAACGCCGTGGGCAGCAGCGTGCAGTAGTGGGCGTAGCCGGCCGTCACGAACGCCGCGCACCACGCGGGCAGCTCGGGCTCGGTGGCCCGGTAGTGGGCGAGCAGCCGCCGGATGCGGCGCAGCACGTCGGGCGCGTCGTCCACGGTCCGCTCGGACGCGAGCAGCTCCACCGCCCGCGCCCCCAGCTCGTCGGCGAAGCGGCGACTGCCGAGGAACAGGATGGCGTCCTCGACGGCCGCGAGCGCGACGGCGGCGGTGGCCTTCTGGTCCCAGACCGAGCGCCGCAGCCGCTGCTCCACCACCTGCTCGACGGTGACGCCCTCGTAGCCGAGCTCGATGATCGAGCGCTGGTGTTTGCCGAACGCGAGGTCCCAGCTCTCCTGGATCGAGCGCTCGCCGAGGCGCCGCTCCCCCATGATGGGCCGCACCGCGTCGGACGGCAGCAGGTAGCGCAGCATCCACAGCAGGTCGGAGCAGGGCCGCAGCTCGGGCTCCGCGTTGAGGTTGAGCAGCGCCCGCTGGATCGTCCGCTTCTCCAGGTCGAGCCCGAGCGGCTCGAGCCGGTCGTAGACGTCTCTGGCCAGCGGCGGCAGCGCGTCGTAGCCGACCTCGCCGAGCTTGTCGCCGCCGAGCAGGATCTCGCAGAGCCGCCGCACGTCGCGCCGGCCCGGCACGACGTCCTTCTCGATGCAGGTGACGGCGGCGTCCTGGAAGTCGTACGGCGTCGGCCTGGCGCGGTTGCGCATGCCGGCCAGCAGGATCGAGGTCTCGTAGACCGCGATCGCGTCGGCGGTGCTGGCGAGGTAGCCGTTGCGGCGGGCCAGCCGGACGATGTCGACCGACCAGCCGAGCAACTCGGCCTCGTCGAGCGGGTCGAGCGCCGGCGGCCTGGACAGGAACCCGGTCAGCTTGTCGGCCACCTCGCCCTGCGGCGCGGGCGGCGGCAGCTTGACCTGGCGCTTGCGCGCGCCCTTCTGCCCGGCGAGCTGGAACGGGGTCAGCTTGCTCCGCGTCAGCGCCTTGTTCCAGGTCGCCGCCGCGATCGACACCGAGCCCGGCGCCAGCCCGAACTGGGCCTCGATGGCCGAGTGGCTGGACGGGATGAGCCCGTACAGCCATTTCGTGCCGGTACGGGGGCTGATCTCGAACGTGGCCGTGGACCGCAGCCCGAACTCCTCGACCCGGCTCGCGGCGTGGAAGGCGCCGCAGACGTAGAGGCAGTCGGCCGGGTCGGCGCCGGAGGCGGTCAGGTGCTCGCGCATCCTGGTCCACATGTAGCGCTCGCGGTCCTCGTCCACGGTCAGGCGGGCGTCGCCCTCGGGGCGCAGCCGCCGGAACAGGCTGCCGATCAGCACCATGACCTGGCGATAGGTGTCGTAGTCTGCCCCGGACAGGGGCTGCTCGACGTACTGGTCCCACCACTCCGACCAGTGGCGCACCTTGCCGTGGTGCAGCAGGTGCTCCTCCAGCTCGGCGAAGCGCGGCCGCAGGTCGCCGATCTCCACGCCGACCGCGTCGCCGTGCAGGCCCGCGCCCTCCTCGGCCTTCGGCTTGGGCTCTTCGCCGGGCGCCCACTGGAAGACGTGGTCGGTCGAGCGGTCGACCAGCACCAGCTCGACGCCGGGGGTGTCGAGCGCGTACGCGATGGCCTGGTATTCGGCGGACGCCTCGGTGATGGGCGCCACCACGCTGAGCGGCGCCCACGTCTTCGGGAACCCGTCGAGGTCGGTCGCGAACGCCTGCACCGCCACCGGCAGCCGGCAGTTGCGCAGCTCGGTGAGCAGCGGCTGCAGGTCCTCGCACAGCTCCAGATAGATGACCTTCGGTTGCTTCTCGCGCAGCCTGCGCACCATCGCCAGCGCCGAGGCCGGCGAGTGGTGGCAGACCGGGAAGATCTCCAGCTCCTCGCGCAGCGCCCGATCGACGTCGTCGACCAGGCCGGACAGGATGCCGGAGACCTCGACGGGCCCGCCGGCGAACGTCTCGGCCGCACCGAGGAGCTGCTCGCGAAGCGAACCGAAAGGGCTCGGCTGACCGGTCATGACAGCGTGGAGATGGCCTCGCGGCCGCCCTCGAGGAACTCCGGCCACTCGCCGCCGTCCTTCTTGCTGCGCGGCTCGACCACGCCGTGCCAGTACTTGTTGAGTATCGCCAGGTCCTCGGGGCTGCGCCGGGCCAGCGAGCCGACCAGCGAGCTCGCCAGCGTCTGCGCGCGCAGCGTCCGATCACCGAAGAAGTGGCTGTGCAGGATCGCGTCCTCCAGCACGCCGATCTGCTCGGCCGTCGACAGCGCCGACTCCAGCTTGTCGTCGTCGCTGGTGGCCGAGGCCGCCGCCGAGCGCAGGTCGGCGAAGCTCTGCAGCAGAATGTCGAGCAGCGTGGGCGGCAGGTCCAGCTCGATCTGGTGCCGGCGCAGCAGCTCTTCGGTACGGAAGCGGACGATCTCCGCCTCGCTCTTCTTGTTCGTCACCACCGGGATGCGCACGAAGTTGAAGCGCCGCTTGAGCGCCGACGACAGGTCGTTGACCCCGCGGTCACGGCTGTTGGCGGTGGCGATGATGGAGAAGCCGGGCTGGGCGAAGACGATGTTGTCGTCGTCGAGCTCGGGGATGGAGACGTACTTCTCCGACAGGATCGAGATGAGCGCGTCCTGGACGTCGCTCGTCGAGCGGGTCAGCTCCTCGAACCGGCCGATCACGCCGCGCTCCATCGCCGTCATGATCGGCGAGGGGATCATCGACTCGCGGGACTGCCCCTTGGCGATGACCATGGAGACGTTCCACGAGTATTTGATGTGGTCCTCCGTGGTGCCGGCGGTGCCCTGCACGACCAGCGTGGAGTTACGGCAGATCGCCGCCGACAGCAGCTCGGCCAGCCAGCTCTTGCCGGTGCCTGGGTCGCCGATCAGCAGCAGGCCGCGGTCGGATGCCAGGGTCACGATGCTGCGTTCGACGAAGCTGCGGTCGCCGAACCACTTCTGCGGGATCTCCCTGTCGATGCCGTCGGCCCGCTCGGAGCCCAGGATGAAGATCCGGATCATGCGGGGGCTGAGCCGCCACGAGAACGGCTTCGGCGCGGTGTCGATGGACTCGAGGTAGTCGAGCTCTTCGGCGTACTTGACCTCTGCGGGTGCGCGCAGCATGTCACTCATGGTTGTCGGGGTCTCCTAGGTGAGGAAGTTCTTGAGCTCGGACACGAGCTTGCGGATGTGGCCGGAGAGCACGGGGGTGCCCATGGCCTTGAGCTTCTGGCGGTACCACGGGTCCACGCTCGCGTGGCCGGAGCTGTTGACCGAGCCGACGGGGATGAACTTGACGCCCGACCGGTGGATCGCCTCGAAGTCGTTGATCAGGGAACGGTTGTCGTAGAAGTCGGAGATCCACACCATCACGGTGTTGCGCGGATCGGTGATCTTCGGCCTGGCCAGCGCCATCGCGACCGTGCCGTCGGTGCCGCCGCCGAGCGTGGTGCGCAGCAGCACCTCGAACGGGTCGTGCACCCACGGGGTCAGGTCGAGCGCCCTGGTGTCGTAGGCGACCAGGTGCACGTCGACCTTCGGCAGCCCGGCGAAGATGGAGGCCAGGATGGTGCAGTTGACCATCGCGTCGACCATCGAGCCCGACTGGTCGACCACCACGATCATGCGGGCCGGGGTGGTGCGCCTGGCGGTCTGCTTGTAGTAGAGGCGGTCGACGTAGAGGCGCTGGTCTTCCTCGTTCCAGTTGGTGAGGTTCTTCCAGATCGTGCGCTCGACGTCGAGGTTGCGGAACACCCGCTTCGGCGGCACCGACCGGTCGATGGTGCCCACGCTGGACTTCTCGACCTGGGTGCGCAGCACCTGCGCCACCTCGTCCACGAACCTGCGGATCAGCGCCTTGGCGTTGGCCAGCGCGACGCCCGACAGGTTGGACTTGTCGTGCAGCAGTTGCTCGATGAGCGACATGCTGGGCGTGAGCTGCCTGGCCAGCGCGGGGTCGGCCAGCACCTCGCGCAGGTGCATGCGCTTGACCAGGTCGCCCTCGATGCCGGCGAGCACCTTGGCCAGCTCTTCGTCGCCGACGCGGTGGCGCAGGCCGCCCGGCTCGCAGCCCATGCCCTTCTCGAACCAGCCGGCGTCGGACTTCCAGCTCTCCAGCTGCGTCGCGGTGACGTTGCCCGAGCCCGTGGCGAAGACGTTGAGCAGCAGCTTCGACACCAGCGCGGCCCGGCGCACCTCGTCGCCGTCGCCGAGCTCCTTCTCGGCCATGAGGTCCTGGAACTCGGCGGCCAGGCCGGGGAAGCGCTGCACCAGGTTGTCGACCGAGACGCCCGGGTCGAGCAGCGCGGGTGGCAGGCCGAGGTCGCCGACGATGCCGACGCCGGCCGTCTCGAGCGCGGGCTCCTCGTCAGGGCTGAACAGCCGCGACAGCAACCGCCAGTAGAGCACCTGCCGCCGCGTCTGATCGGCGCTCTGTGAGCCGTCGTCGACCGCCGGCGCGGCGGGGGTGAGGTCGGTGGGATCGGTCATTTGCGCAGCAGCCGTCCCGCTCGTTCGCGCAGCACCGCGACCACGTCGCCGGCCTTGGCCTCGGCCTTGACCACCTTGGGGTCGGTGGGGCCCTGCGCCCAGTCGCCGGTGTGCGCCGCGACCGGCTGCTTCTTCACCGTGGCCTGCACGCCCAGCGGCTGCAGCGTCCAGCGGCCGGCGTCCCAGTGCAGCAGCCCGACGCAGGCCGTGGACGCCTTGAGCAGCGCGGGGGCGAGCGGGCCGCAGGAGGGCAGCCGGTCGAGGTCGAACGCGATCGTGTGGCCGCCCAGCGTGAGCGTGCGGCCGTCGGTCTTGTAGCCCTCGACGAAGACGGGCTCGCCGATGCGTACGGGATGCCGGTCGAGCGGCGGCACCGCGGGCACCGTCGCCACCCCGAGCTGGAGCCTGGCCACCGCGAGCGGATCGGCCTCGTCGCCCGCGCTCGCCCGGTCGTCGTGCCAGATCAGGTCGCCGCCCGGCAGCAGCGGCATGCCGGTGACGTCGAGGCTCCGGTGGCCGGCCAGCGCGGCCAGCAGCGTGGGGTGGCCGCCGAACAGCCGCCACACGGTCGGGCCGACGATGGTGTCGACCTTGGCGGCGGCCACGCTCGTACGGACGAGCCTGGCGGGCCCGCCTCCCGAGGGTTCCAGGACGGCGTGCACCTGTACGCGTACGGCGGTCGCGTGCTCGTGGACGTCGGCGCCCAGGATCAGCAGCCGCCCCGACACCTCGTCCGCCTCGCCCGGCCACGGGCCGCGCTGCGCCAGCAGCATCGCACGCGTCCACAGGTCGGCCCACCGTCGCGCGGGCAGCCGGTCCATCGTGGCGACCGGCGACGACGCGCGCAGCTCCATGGCCAGCCCGTCGAGCAGCACCGCGAGGCCGCGCAGCGCCGGCTCGGCGAGCAGTGCCTCGATCGTCTGGTCGGCTGAGGAGACGAGGTCGTGATCGACCCCGCGCCAGCCCGCGATGGCCAGCTCGCGCAGCCACCCGCGGCAGCCGGCCAGCAGGTTGTCGGCCACCTCGGCGTGCGCTCCCGCCGCGTCGGCGGTGTCACGGGTGCGGCCCAGGGCCGCGTCGAGGCGGGCGAGCAGCGCGTCGTGCGCCGCGCCGAGCAGCGCGGCCCGGCCGCCGGCCAGCGCCGCCAGATGCTCGTCGGCCACCGACCCCGCGGCCACCTTCGCCACGGCCTCGCCCAGCCGGTCGCCGACGGGGGTGCCCGCCAGCGCGCCCGCGAAGGCGGTCAGCGCCTCGGCGCGCTCGTCGCCGAGCCGCGCGAAGCCGTACGTGAGGGCCTCGTCGAAGCCGTCGACCAGGCCGAGCGCCGCGTCCACGCCCTCGGGGGCCGCGTCGAGCAGCTCACCGAGCTGTACGTCCAGCATCACCGCACCGCCCTGTCCGTGTCATCGATCGGCATCAGCCCACCGCCCCCGTCGCGGGGAACCAGTGCAGCTCCACCAGCGGGTCGGTGCTGTCGGGCACCTCGAGGTAGGCCAGGTGGCGCAGGAACCGGCTGAACACCACGGCCGCCGGTGTCCGCTCGACCGGCCCGTTGACGTGGGCCATGAGCGAGTCGCCCTCAGGAACCTCGATGCGCAGGTAGCGGGCCACCCGGTCGAGCCCGTATTGGACGACCGCCTCGTCGGCCAGCATCTTGATGTGCTTGCACGCGTAACCGTGCAGCGCGCCGCACGGCCGGTTGTTGTTGGTGCTGCAGCTCAGCGCGAGGGTGCCGGCGGTGATCGACGAGACGTAGACCCGCTCGATGTCGGATCCGCTCGACACGACGCCCTGGAGCCGGCCGTCGGCCAGCTCGACGAAGGGCACCTTGGCCAGCTTGCGCGGCTGCACGGGCGGGACCACCCGTAGCACGCTGCGTTGCTCCCACGCGGTTTCGTCCGCGTCCACGATGTCGTGACCTCCCACCCGGCCGGCTCACGAGCGCAGGCGGGAATGCCCGGACCCGTGCGGCCGGCTGATCAATTGATCGAGGAACTTACCGGAGGTCACCGACAGAACACGGTGAAACGATCAAGCTCGCAGGTGGGAGCGCCGCCGGGGGTTCGTGGCCCCCGGCGCTCCGGGGATTGTCCATAATATTGTCGAACAAGCTTCGTACGACGCCCGGAGGATCGCGTGACCCCAGAGCCCCCGCGCGGGGAGACGCTGACCGACCGGCTCAGAGCCGCCATACTTGACGGCGGCTTCGTGCCCAACCAGCGGCTGGTCGAGGCCGACATGTGCGAGCAGTTCGGCGCGCCGCGCGCCGCCGTGCGCGAGAGCTTCAAGGAGCTGGCCGGAGAGGGGCTGGTGGAGATCCTGCGCAACAAGGGCGCCAGGGTGCGGGCCGTCTCGAAGGCCGAGGCCATCGAGATCACCGAGGTACGGATGGTGCTCGAAGGGCTGTCGGCGGCCAAGGCGGCCGAGCGGGTGACGTCGGAGCAGGCCGGGGAGCTGCGGCGGCTGGTGGCCGAGATGCGCGCCGCCGTCGACTCCGACGACCTCGACCGCTACTCCGAGCTCAACGCCGCCCTCCACGCCAAGGTCCGCGAGATCGCCGGCCACCGCACGTCGGCGGCCATCATCGAACGCCTGGGCGCCCAGGTGGTCCGCCACAAATTCCGTCTGGCCCGCCAGCCAGGCCGCGCCGCCGTATCGCTGCCGCAACACGAGCTGATCGTGGCCGCCATCGTCGCCCGCGACCCGGAGGCAGCCCAGACGGCCATGCGACAACACCTCCGCAGCGTCACCAAATCCTTGGAAGCCACCCCCGACTAACCAGCGGTGGGCCGGTCTGCTCCTGGGAGGGGTGGGGGGCCGGTGCGTTCGGTTGCGGTGAGGGTGGTCGTGGTGGCGAGCGTCATCGTGCGGGGGACGCCCAAAGAGGCGAGCATGCGGGTGGCGGCTTCCATCTCGTGGACGCGGCGGGTGCCGTGCTGGGCGGCGCCGCGCAGGAGCCGTACGACGAACTGCTCGTCCGCGTCGGTGACGGTCTCCACGAGGTGGTGCCAGAACCACTCCCCCAGTCCCGCCGCGTCGGCCGCTCGCTGCGACTCGATGACCAGCGCGCTCAGGCCCTTCACCAGGACGCTGCGGAGCAGTTTGCGCGCCGCCGCGTCGCCCGGTGCGCCGCCGATGGGGGTGACGTCCATGCCGTGGGCGGTGGCGAAGGCGGCGAAGCGGTCCGCGTGGTCGCCGGCCGCCAGGATCGGGGTCGCGAGGCCGCGCAGCGGGATCGGCGCCATGATCGCCCCGTCCACGAACTCCGCCCCCGCGGGCTTCAGGAGGCCGGCCAGGCGGCGCTTGTCGTCGGGAGCCGCGGTGGACAGGTCGGCGTAGAGCGTGCCGGGCGCGAGGTGCGGGAGGGACTCGGCTCCGGCGGCGAGAGCATCGGCCCCCGTGGTGACCGCGATGACGACATCAGCGCCCCGCACGGCCTCCGCATTACCCCCGGCAAGCTCCACCCTGCCCAGTTCCGGTGGGTACGCCGGGTCGTAGGCGCGGAGACGGACCTTGTCGGTGAGGCCGGTGGCGAGGATGCGGCCGACCTCGCCGTAGCCGAGCAGTGCCACCTTGGGTCGTTTCATATGGCCTCCTTATGTTGACAATATTGTTGAAGCACAGGGAACTGAAGGGCGAAATTGGCGTTCAAGGCCGTTCTCAGTGCGGTAAGTGTTGACAATCACTCCAAGGGCTCTTAGCGTCGGCGCGTGACCACACCCCGTACCCTTCTGGTGATCAGCGCCCACGCGGGCGACTTCGTGTGGCGGGCGGCCGGTGCCATCGCGCTCGCCACCAGCCGCGGCGAGCGGGCCAAGGTGGTCTGCCTCAGTTTCGGTGAGCGCGGTGAGTCCGCCAAGGCGTGGCGGGCCGGCCACGCGCTGGAGGAGATCAAGGCGATCCGCCGCGAGGAGGCGCAGAACGCCGCCGCCGCCCTGGGCGCCGAGATCGAGTTCCTCGACGCCGGCGACTACCCCCTGCTGGAGAGCCGCGAGCTGGTGGACCGGCTGGTACGCGTCTACCGCGACCTCGAGCCCGACGTAGTCCTGACCCACCCGCAGGCCGACCCGTACAACGGCGACCACCCGGCCGCGGCGCGCATGGCGTTGCAGGCGCGCGTGCTCGCCCAGGCCGCCGGCTACGACGCCCCGGGCGAGCCGCTGGGCGCGCCGCCGGTGTTCTTCTTCGAGCCGCACCAGCCCGAGCAGTGCGACTTCAAGCCGGACGTGCTGCTGGACATCACGCCGGTGTTCGACAAGAAGCGCAAGGCGATGGAGTGCCTGCCGGCCCAGCAGCACATGTGGGACTACTACACCGACCTCGCCAAGCGCAGGGGCGTGCAGCTCAAGCGCAACGCAGGACCCAATCTGGGGCTGCCGCACGCGACGATGGGCGAGGCGTACATGCGGCTGTACCCGCAGGTGACGGACGTGCTCGCATGAGGAACGTGGTCGTCACCGGCATCCCGCGCTCGCCGGTGGACAGGGTCGACGCGCTGGCCGCGTACGGCGTCGCCACCGTGCACGAGGCGCTCGGCCGCACCGGCTACCTCGGCCCCGGCCTGCGCCCCGCCTGGCCGGGAGCGCGGACGGGCGGCAACGCGGTCACGGCGGTCTGCTGGCCGGGCGACAACCTGATGATCCACGTGGCGGTCGAGCAGTGCCAGGAGGGCGACCTGCTGGTGGTCACCACGACGTCGCCGTGCACGGACGGCATGTTCGGCGAGCTGTTCGCGACCGCGCTACGGCATCGGGGGGTGCGCGGCGTGGTGATCGACGCGGGCGTGCGCGACGTGGCCGAGCTGCGGGCCATGGGCTTTCCCGCGTGGAGCTCCGCCGTCAGCGCGCAGGGCACGGTGAAGGCGACGCCTGGTGCGGTGAACGTGCCGGTCACGATCGGCGGGCAGCTCGTCAGGCCGGGCGACGCGGTGATCGCCGACGACGACGGCGTGCTGGTGTGCCCGCGCGCCGACCTGGAGCGCGGCATCGAGGCCGCCGCCGCGCGGGCCGCCAAGGAGGCGGCGACGCGCGAGGCGTTCGAGAAGGGCGAACTGGGCCTCGACCGGTACGGCCTGCGCGCCCGCCTGCCCGAGCTGGGCATCACGTACGTGACGGCCGGCGAGTACGAGCGTGACCGTTGACGCGCTCCCCGGCGTGAACGCCGGGGATTCAGCCTGTGCCGTGTGGTGTCACGCGGCACTTCTGCGGCTTCCTGTTTCATCGACCGTGCC
>NZ_JBFAQA010000032.1:0-121705 GCF_040677005.1 Nonomuraea sp. NPDC049421 | reverse complement strand
AAGAACCACAGCACCGGCCACCAGCCCGAGTTGGCGCCCTCCCAGAAGGTGGTGATCGGCGCCGGGGCCCGCCACCCGCCGAGGAACAGCGTCACTGCGATGCCGGAGGCGGTGAAGGTGTGCAGGTACTCGCCCATCATGATGAGCGCGAACTTCAGCGAGGAGGAGTATTCGGTCTGGAAGCCGCCGACCAGCTCGCCCTCGCCCTCGGGCAGGTCGAACGGGATGCGTGCGGCCTCACCGAACATGCAGATCACGTAGACCAGGAACGACGGGATCAGCAGCACCGCGAACCAGGTCTGCTCCTGCGCCGCGACGATCTCGGAGGTGGACAGCGTCCCGGCGAACAGGAAGATCGCCACGAACGACAGACCCATCGCGATCTCGTACGAGACCACCTGCGCCGCCGAGCGCAGACCGCCGAGCAGCGCGTACGGCGAGCGCGACGACCATCCGGCCAGCACCACGCCGTAGACCGACACCGCGCCCATGGCCAGCATGAACAGCACCGCCACCGGCAGGTCGACCAGCTGCAGCGGCGTCTGCACGCCGAACAGGTCGACCACCGGCCCGAACGGCACGATGGAGAAAGCCAGGAACGCCGGCACGACCATGATGACCGGCGCCAGCAGGTAGAGCACTTTGTCCACGGTCCGCGGGAAGATGTCCTCCTTCAGGCCCATCTTGATCGCATCCGCCACGGACTGCAGGATGCCGAACCTGCCGGCCCGGTTGGGGCCGTAGCGGTGCTGCATCCGCGAGATCAGCTTGCGCTCGAACCAGACGCCGAAGACCACGCTCAGGGCCAGGAAGACGAACAGCATCACGGCCTTGACGATCGTGATCCACAAGGGGTCCTTGCCGAAATCGGCCAGGGTGGGGCCGGCCTGCACGGTGAACATCATGAGCGGCGATGCTAGGCGGAGAGACGATCCACGTCTTGAACAAGTGCGAACAGCTGCTTCGGCGTCAGCGCCGTCATCGCCCGCACCTCGCGGCTGAGATGCGACTGGTCGGCGTACCCGCACGCGACCGCCGCGCTCAGCGTGGCCCCGGGCCGCCGCAGCACCTCCATGGCCCGCTGGAACCGGGCGACGCGCGCGACCGTCTTCGGCGACAGCCCCACCACCCGGCGGAACCCCAGCTCCAGATAGCGCCGGCTGACACCCAGCTCAGCGGCCAGGGACGTCACGGTGAGCCCTTCGGCCGGCGCCTGCAGCCGCCGCCAGGCGTACATGATCAGTGCGTCGTCGTCGGCCGGACGCGCCCACGCCGTCAGCACCTCTTCCAGCACCGCGAAGCGCCCCTGCCAGGACGGGGCGGTGGCCAGCCGCTCGGCCAGCTCCTTCGCCCGCGCCCCCTCCAGGCGAACGGCCGTGTCGGCGAGTTCACGCATTGGGGTGCCCAGCAAGGCCGACATGCCGGCCGGCGTGAGCCCGACGGCCACCCCGTCGTACCAGCCCACCTCGCCAGCGGGGGACGCCACGCTGCGCGGGCCGGTGAGGACCGCGGGCAGGCCGGTGCAGTCGATGATCAGCGTGGCCGCGTTGAGCGGCAACATCCTGCTGGGCGGCGGCGCCGTCGCCGCGACGCGGTGGCTCGCCCAGCCCAGCACGTACGGCCGCAGGTGCGGCGGCGCCGTACGAGCGACCATCCGCAAAGGCTTCGCCCGCGCCTGCGCCGGCAGCGAGTGGACCGCCATCGAACCCCCGATCGAGAGAGGCTGACCTGCCGCTAGTTGAAGCAGTCCTGCTTGTGGAGCGCGATGCCGTACTCGGTGACCTTGCCGCGCGAGACGGTGAAGCTGTAGTACGCCTTCTTGTTGCCTGGGACCGCCGTCACGTAGAAGCCGTGGAAGTTCTTCTTGACCCGCGGGTATGCCGCCCTCAGCTGCTTGGCCGTGGAGCCGATCTTGATGCCCTGCGGCGTCTTCATGCCCTTCGCGGCGAAGATGGCCGCCAGCCCCACGCGCGGCGAGACGTAGACACCCACCGAGTTCTTCGACGTCCTGAACTGCTTGAGATCCCAGCCGGAGCAGCCGGAGCCGCCCGACAGCTTCTTGACCACGCCCCCCGTCGCCTGAGCCTGCTTGGCCGTCATCCCCAGCTTGAGGGCACCGTACCCGTGCGGGCCCAGCGTCGGCGCCTTCACCTCAGCGACCGCCGCGGTGGCACCGGAGACCAGCAGCGAACCAGCGAGGAGCGAAGCCCCGATCATCGTCTTCATCATGTCTGCTTTGATGCCGCCACATCAGCGAAAGTTCTCCGCACGATCAGCTTTCTGATCACGGCCATCCCTTACGGATACGGCTCTTCCGGCTCAGCAAGGCCCGTCATCGGCACCGAAATCTCTACCTCGGCGCAATCCTTGCCACCCCTGACAGGCGTGTCCACGCCGCTGACAGTACAGCCAGGGCCTCACGGGCGGGTGGCCTTGAGGAAGAGGTCCACGAGGGTGTCGGCGTAGTCGGGGGTCAGGGGGCCTGAGCGGTGGATCCAGCGCTGGAAGAGGGGGGCGTACAGGAGTTCGAGGGCCACCTCCAGGTCGAGGTCGGCGGCGAGCTGGCCGGCCTGCTGGGCGGTGCGCAGCCGGGCCTTCTTGGCCTCGTCCACCGGGGCGGCCAGGCGTTCGCGGTACTGCGCCGCGAGGTCGGCGTCGTTGATGAGCTCCGTGGTGAGCGCCCTGATCGGGCCTTCGAACGCCGGGTCGGCGAACTCCGCCACCGTGGCCCGCATCACCGTCTTCAGGTCGGCCTCGATGTCGCCGGTGTCGGGCAGCGCCATGCCGCCCTCGTCCGCCTCGCTCAAGGCAAGGAACGCGTCGAAGATGACCGCGCCCTTGGAACGCCACCAGCGGTAGATCGTCTGCTTGCCGACGCCGGCCCGGGCGGCGATGGCCTCGATGGAGACCTTGGCGTAACCCACCTCGGAGACCAGCTCGCGCGCGGCGTCGAGGATCGCCTGGCGGGAGCGCTCACTGCGGCGTGCAGGGTCGGGGTGCTTGGGCATGCGAGGCAGCATAGCACTCCAACGAGACGAGACGGTCCGTCTTGACAGCGGTGCATGCGTGCCCCATAGTCGAGGTATCTCGAAGCGAGACGAACCGTCTCGTCTTGTAATGCTGATCAAGGAGTGCATCTTGACCCGAGTATGGTTCATCACCGGTGCGTCGCGGGGCCTCGGACGGGCGTTCACCGAGGCGGCGCTGGCCGCCGGAGACCGTGTCGTCGCCGCCGCACGGAACCTGGAGCCGCTGGCGGAGCTGGCCGACGAGCACCCCGACGCTCTCGTACGGCTGCCGCTCGACGTGACCGACCGCGCGGCCGTGTTCAAGGGCGTGGAACAAGCCGTGGCCGCCTTCGGCCGGCTCGACGTCGTGCTCAACAACGCGGGCGGGCTGCTGCTCGGAATGGTGGAGGAGGCCACGGAGGAGCAGCTCAGAGCCCATTTCGACGTCAACTTCTTCGGCGCCGTCTGGGTCACCCAGGCCGTCGTGCCGCACCTGCGCGCCCAGGGCTCCGGCCACCTGCTCCAGGTCACCTCGATGGGCGCGAGCGGCGGCTTCGCCTCGACCGGCATGTACGCGGCGGGCAAGGCCGCGCTCAACTCGGTGAGCGAGGCGGTCGCCATGGAGGTCGAGCCGTTCGGCATCAAGGTCACCATCCTGCAGATGGGCGGCTACGACACCGGCCTGTTCACGGTGGGCACGACCATGACCGAGCCCGACCCGCTCTATGCGGAGCTGCGTGCCCAGCTCGCCGAGATGTGGGGCGACGACGCCGGCCCCGACCCGAGCACCGCCGTGCCCGCCGTCATGGAGTTGCTCGACCTGCCCGAGCCACCGGTGCGGCTCATCGTCGGCGGCGCCTCCTACGACATGGTGCTGCAAATGGAGCAGGCCCGCCTTGAGCAATACCGGGCGTGGGAAAGGCTCAGCCGGCTGGCTCCCGGATGAAACTTTTCGGCGGGCTCGTACGTCCGAATAAATAAGTGGCACGGCCGTCGGGCCCGCCGTTAGTGTCATTCACGAACGCAAGAGGGGTCGCCCCCTCCGTCGATCAGCAACCAGGAAAGGCCAGCCATGCTTCTCGCAGCCGCCGCACTCGGGCAGGAACGGCGCCGCTGTCGCCGGCTTGCCGCGCTGGGCTGCGCCCTGCCGCGCGAGGCTTCCGGGTAAACCTCGAAGAGGAGCATTCCGGAGGCCGCCAGGTGACCACCAGGCGGCCTTTCCTTTTGCCGATTGACAATTCCACAGTGGGAGCACCATGGGCTGATGGTGAAAAGGCATCACACCTGCCCTGCAAGCAGGAGTTCGGGTTTCGAGATCCCGTCGGTCCACGTCGCCGCAGAGGCCGAACAGGTAAGGCAGCTGGCTTCCAACCAGCAGGACGGGGTTCGAGTCCCCGCTGCGGCTCCACGCGTCCGTGGCCCAACGGCAGAGGCACCGGTTTCAGGAACCGGACGGTGCGGGTTCGAATCCCGCCGGACGTACCAGGCCCCGTTCGTCCAGTGGTCAGGACACCCGGCTTTCACCCGGGAGATCGCCGGTTCGAATCCGGTACGGGGTACGGCCCCATAGCTCAACGGATCAGAGCGCCGGCCTACGAAGCCGGGTCCGTTGCAGGTTCGAGTCCTGCTGGGGCCACGTCATGCGCGAGCTGGGCACCTGGTGAGCCCACCCGGCTGTAAACCGGACGCTTCGGCTGTGGCGGTTCGACTCCGTCCTCGCGCACCGCCTCCTGAAGAGGCTTGGCGCAGTTCGCCGGTGCGGAGGTCGGCCTGCAAAGCCGATTGATGCGAGTTCGACTCTCGCCTGCGTCTCGGAGAGCACATCCCCAGAAATGCCTATCAGCGATATCGTGAGTCCCACTATCGCGACGGCGGCACCGGACACTCGGGCGGCTCGCGTGAGGGAGGCTTCGGCGGTGGAGATGGCGCAGGCGGCGGAGACTGAGGGTCCTTCCTCGCAGGGGCGCAAGCCCGTATCGACGGTGCTGCGCGTGGTTCTGGCGGTCGGCCTCTACGCGCTTTTCATCCTGGTGCCGTTCGCCTTGTACAAAGCTGTGGCGCAGGCCAGGGGAGATGCGGAGATGACGGTGCTCTCCGACCTGGTCGGACTCTCTCTGTGCCCGGGCTTGAGCATGCTCGCCCTGGCTTTCGTGGTCGAGCGCGTCTCCTATCGGCTCCGTGATGTCTTCATGCTGCTCATTCCGGGATACGGCCTGATCTGGGTCGGGGTCATCATGTGGCGGCTCGCCTATCTGCCGCATCGCGACTGGCCGGAGAGGCCGCCTCAGCCGAGGCGGTCCGCCCGCGAGAGCAGATAGCGCTGCTCCACCTGGTTTCCGGTCAAGGCGGCGGCCTCGCGATACAGCCGCGCCGCGCCCGCCGGGTCGCCGGTCAGCTGGAGCAGGTGGGCGCGCACCGCGCGTTCGCGCTGCCGGGTCAGCGGGTCCTCGTCCAGCCGGTGCCGGCGGTTGAGGTCGTCGAGCAGTGCCAGCCCGCGCACCGGCCCGTACGCCTGCGCCACCGCCACCACCCGGCTCAGCCGCACCGGCGCGGTCGGGCTGAGCCGTTCGAGCCACAGGTACAGCGCCGCGATCTGCGGCCAGTCCGTCTGCTCGGGCGTCGCGGCAGCGGCGTGCACGGCCGCGATGGCGGCCTGCAACTGGTACGGGCCCACCTCCCGCCGAGACCAGACGGCGTCGATCAGCGCGGTGCCCTCGCGGATCAATCCCGGATCCCACCGCGCCCTGTCCTGCTTCTCCAGCGGCACCAGCTCGCCGTCAGAGGCTGTACGCGCGGCCCGCCGCGACTCGGTCAGCAGCATCAACGCGAGCAGCCCGGTCACCTCGGCATCCTCCGGCAAGGAGTCACGGAGCATGCGAGCCAGCCGGATCGCCTCGCCCGTGAGATCGACCCGGGCGAGCCGATCACCAGCGGAGACCGTGTAGCCCTCGTTGAAAATCAGATAGAGCACCTGCATCACAGCGGCCACCCGACCGGCGCGGTCGGCGCCGCTCGGCGGGGTGAACCGGGCGCCGGCGCGCGCCAGCCGCTGTTTGGCGCGGCTGATCCGCGTACCCATCGTGGCCTCCGTCATGCCGAAGGCGTGCGCGATCTCCGCGGTGCTCAGCCCGCCCACCGCCCGCAGCGTGAGCGTCACCTGGGAGGTGGCGCTCAGCGCGGGATGGCAGCAGAGCAGCAGCAACGCGAGGCTGTCGTCCGCCTCCTGCGGCGGGTCGGAGCGCCGGGACGGCTCCTGCATGGCCAGCTCGGCGACGCCCGCCTCGTGCTCGCGGCGGCGCCTGGCCTGCTCCGAGCGGAGCAGGTCGACCATCCGCCGGTAGCCGATGCGGATGAGCCAGCTGCGCGGATTCTCCGGTACGCCGTCAGCCCCCCAGGTACGGTGCGCGACCAGGAGCGCCTCCTGCACCGCGTCCTCGGCGACGTCGAAGTGCCCGAAACGGCGTACCAGCGCACCCAGGACCTGCGGCGCCTCCGTACGCAGCAGCTGCTCGACCTCGGTCATGCCGCGAAGTCGTCGCCCATGATCGGGCGGATCTCGATCGGCTCGCCCAGCACCTCGACGATCCGCGAGGCGATCTCGACGGCGCGCTCCCGTCCGGCGACGTCGATCACGGCGAAGCTCGCGAGCACCTCCTTGAGCTCGGCGAACGGCCCGTCGGTCGCCACCACGCCGTCCGCGCCCTTGCGCACGGTGGTGCTGACCACCGGGTGGCCGAGCCCCTCGCTGGTGACGAACTCGCCGGTCGCGATCAGCTCCTCCTCGAACTTCTGGTACGCGGCGAACGCGGCCAGCGCCTCCTCCGATGGCGTGTCGGCGGTCGCGGCGTCCCAGGCGGCGGCCGGGGTGTAGCTGAGCAGCAGATATTTCACGATGTTCCTCAGATCGGCGGTTCTTTTCGATACCTCGTCACCGCTACCAGGATTTCGACGCGTCTCCGCTGTGATTCACATCACAGCGGTAAGACGTCGAAGACCGGCGACCGCCTCCGAGGTACCGGCGAGCACTCACCAAGGAGGACAAGATGACCAACCAGCCGACCCCCGCGATGAAGGCCCTGGACCGCCTCGTCGGCACCTGGACGATCACCGGCGGCGCCGAGGGAACCGTACGGTACGAGTGGATGCCCGGCGGCTTCTTCCTGCTCCAGCACGTCGAGCTCACCCAGTACGGCCGGCAGGTCACCGGCATGGAGGTGATCGGCCACCTGCGCCCGTTCGGCGAACCGGCCGGCGAGGACGTCGTGTCGCGCTTCTACGACGCCGAAGGCAACACCCTCGACTACGTGTACGAGCTGACCGGCGACAAGCTGACCATCTGGGGCGGCGCGAAGGGCAGCCCGGCGTACTTCGAGGGCACGTTCAGCGCCGACGACACCACCCTCACCGGCGAGTGGGTCTACCCGGGCGGAGGCGGTTACGCCTCGACCATGATGAGGAAGTAGCCGGACAGGTGCGGAGTTCCGCGCGAGGGCGCGGAACTCCGGCCGGGCCCGGGCCCGGCCGGCCCGGCTCAGTTCAGCTCAGCTCAACCGGGCGGCGGCGTAGGCGGCCATGGCGTCGCGCACGTACGCGGCCAGCCCCTCGGCGATCCGTTCATAGTTCGCCGCGAACCGCTCGTCGTCGGCCTGCATCCGCCCCAGATGCGCGTACTGCTCGGCGGTGGGCGTCCAGGACCGGCTCATCAGCCGGAAGGGGACGTCCAGCTCGGCGAGCACCGCGGGGTCGTCGGCCGGGGTGCCGGCGGCCATGAGCTCGGCCAGCCGGATCATGCCCGCCGTCGCCTCCTCCTGCATCCGGCCGAGCTCCTCCGGCGAGAGGCCGTCCAGCAGCTCCTGCTGCCCGGACTGCTCCCAATGCTCCGGCCACCGCTCGCCCGCCTCCGCGCCGTAGCGGGCGGCGTCGAATCCCTCGAACAGGTTCTCCGGCCTGCTGATTCTTGACATGCCGTGCTTCCCTTCCGTGTGTTCGAGCTCGGTGATGGTCCTGGCCACCATGCGCGCCATCGCGTCCAGGCGGTCGCGTTCCCGCAGGACGCGCTGGTGGTGTTCGCGCAGGGCGGCCAGGGGGTCGGTGTGCCGGTCGACGATCTCCTCGATCTCGGGGAGGCCGAGTCCGAGCTCCCGCAGCACGAGGATCTGCTGCAGGCGCAGCAGCTGCGCCTCCTCGTAGTGGCGGTAGCCGTTGTCGCCGACGCGGGCCGGGATCAGCAGCCCGATCGCGTGGTAGTGGCGCAACGTCCTGGACGTCACGCCCGACATCCGCGCCACCTGTGCGATCGACCACGCCATGGCCCGCTCACCGTCCCGTCCCGTTCACCAAGCCGGATCTTCCGGCTCCCGCACGACGCTAGATATTGACGTAACGGCAGAGTCAAGCACGCCGCTGTCCGTGCCGGGTGATCGGCGCTTGACGGCTTGCGGCTCCCGTAGGGGGAGCTGGCAGGGTGGCGGCATGGAGCGGTACTTCACGATCGGCGACCTGGCGCGCCGTACGGGGCTGACGGTCAAGACCATCCGGTTCTACGCCGACCGCGGCATCGTGCCACCCACCTGCCGCAACGCGGCCGGCCACCGCCTGTACGACGACGTCGCCCTGGCTCGCCTGGAGCTCGTGCGCACGCTGCGCGAGCTCGGCATCGACCTGCCCACGATCCGCAAGGTCGTGACCCGTGAGGTGCCGCTGCCCGAGGTGGCCGCGGCGCACGCCGAGGCGGTGGCGGTGCAGATCCGGATCCTGCGGCTGCGGCATGCCGTCCTGACCACCATGGCCGAACGCGGCACCACCCCAGAGGAGATGGACGTGACCCACCACCAGGCCGAACGCCGGCACCTGATCCAGGACTTCCTCGACAGTGTGCTCGACGACCGGCACGCGGGCATCCGTACGACGATGACGCCCGAGCTGCCGGACGATCCCCGCCCCGACCAGCTCGCGGCCTGGACGGAGCTGACCGGCCTCATCAGCGATCCCGGCTTCCGCACCCATCTGCGCACGATGGTGGCGCAGGTGGACTTCACCGCGCCGCCCCGCCCCGACCTGGGCGCCACCGTACGCATGCTCGTGGCCCCGGCCCTGAACCTCGCGCCCGACTCACCCGAAGCCGACGACGTGGTGACGGACCTGCGCGCCCTGGGGCCCGCGGACGAGCTGCTGACCAGGCTGGACGCCATGAACGACCCTCGCCGCGACCGCTACTTCGAACTCCTCGCCACGATCAACGACTGGCCGCCGCCCGAACCGCTGACCCCCTCACTCACCTGGGCCGCTGAGGCCCTCCGCGCCTGAGCATGGAGCCGAGGGCGTCATCTACTTGCGCTTCTTGCCGTACATGCCGACCGACAGCGACACGCCCAGGGCGGCCAGCGCCACCTGGATGCCCAGCTCGACTTAGTCGAGGCCCGCGGTGTCGGCGACTCCGAATGTAGACGGCCCAGTTGCACCCCGCGGTCCCTCTGCCGGTGGACGACTGGCCCTTGTAGATGCCGTACGCCTTGCTGGCGTTGAACCAGGGGCCTCCGCTGTCGTGCCCGGCGGTCAGGACGCGGGCAGCGTCGCCCGCAGCGCGGCCTTCACGTCCTCCGCCGACTCGGGAGCCGGTGGCCGCGCCGACCATGTCCAGCACGAACTTCTCGCTGGTCGCGTCGTAGAAGACGCCCTCGACGGCGGAGTGCGTGTCGAGTTCGTCCCCCGTCGAGTGACCTTCTCGGCCGCGACGAGGCTGTAGCGCGCGCCCGCTTCGAGGCGACCCCTGCACGCCTTGCACGGTCTCCCCTGCCGTGGCCGGCACCGTGTCGCCGGTGAACCGCACGCGCAGGCCGAAGCCGCCTTCATGAGTGGCGGTCGATCCGGCGAACGTGTCGGGTGGGCCGCTGCGATCTCCTCAACCAGCCTGCTGAACTCGCCCTGCGCCACGAGCCTGGCCCGCGCCTTTCGACCGTGACGTCGAACTCCGACGCCGCCTGCGCCGGGACCGGCGCCAGCAGCCCATCCATGGCTAAGAGCAGCGCGGTCAGCACTCCCGGCACCCGCTTGTCGATCCCCATCCTCGCCCCTTCCGTCCGCCCTCTGGCCGCTGACCCGCATTTCGTGCATGACCTCCGCACGAGATCGTTCCGGCAACAGCCGGTCACACGCTGACGTGGATGAGGGGTGCCCAGGCGCTCGGGTGGTGAGGGCGCCGTCCTGGACGGGGTCGTTCAGATCCTGAACGCCGTGGCAGTCGAAGTGCGCCCGCACATCCTTCGCACCGGGGATTTCGGTATGTGTACGGATTGTGACGTCCGCGTCATGGAGGCCCGGGCAGGGCTGGCGGTGGCCGGAACCGTGGAAGAACTCGTAGTCGTCGAACGCCTCGCGATGCTCGGCATCCTCGAGGAGCCCGAGTGCCTGGAGGGCGTGCGGGTCCGTCGGAGGCACCTGGGCCGGGATGGGTGTGCCTTCTCCGCCGGTTCTAAGCGGTTCGGCATAACACTTCCTGTCGATCTGACAAAAAGCTAGAGTGTGCCCATGAACGCCGACCCATGGGAGCCCCCAGCCGTCTTGCTCGCGGTGGACCTGGTGATTCTCACGCTCCGCGACGCGCGGCTACACGTCTTGCTCGTTGAACGTGGTATCCAGCCCTACTCAGGCGCGCTCGCCCTGCCCGGCGGGTTTCTCGCGGACGTGCACGAGGACATCGAGGAGGCGGCGCGCCGCGAATTGTCGGAGGAAGCCGGCCTGGTCGACGTGCACTTGGAGATGCTCGGCGTGTACGGCAGACCGGGGCGCGATCCGCGTGGTCGCGTGGTGTCCGTCGCCTATCTGGCGATCGCGCCGTCCCTGCCCGAACCCATCGCGGGCACGGACGCGGCCAGCGCCTGCTGGAAGCGGGTGGACGACGTCTTGTCCACCCATGTCGACTTGGCCTTCGATCACCGGCAAATCGTCGGCGACGGCGTGGAACGGGCTCGTGCCAAGCTGGAGCACACCGCGCTCGCGACCGCGTTCTGCGCCGAGACCTTTACCATCTCCGACCTACAGCAGGTGTACGAGGCGGTGTGGGGCGTACGGCTCGACCCTCGAAATTTCTATCGCAAGGTACAGAACGCTCGCGGCTTCATCGTGGCGGCCGGCCCTATGCGGCGAACGGAGAACGGACGGCCCGCCCGGCTTTTCAAGGCAGGCCCGGCCCGGACGTTGTATCCCCCCATGGTCCGCTCGGCGCAGATTTCTGCAGAAGGCCCAGGCGAGGCGGCGGCTCCGGTCACGGCCCAAGGAGGCCAGCAGACATGACACATCGTCCAATCGCGATACTCACCGCCCTGGACCTGGAATACCAAGCTGTCAGGAAGCACCTGGCGAACGTCCGGACGTACCGTCACCCGGCAGGAACGCGGTTCGAGGTCGGCATGCTGGCGGGCGGCCACTGCCAGGTGGCCCTGGGGCTGGCCGGCAAAGGGAACCAGCCGGCTGCGGTGCTCGCGGAGCGGGCGATCACCGAGTTCTCGCCCTCTTCCTTGCTGTTCGTAGGGGTGGCCGGTGCATTGTGGCCGGCGATCGCCCTGGGCGACGTGGTGGTAGCCACTCACGTGTACGCCTACCACGGCGGCACCAGCGAGGACGATGGCTTCAAAGCGCGTCCACGCGTTTGGGAGATGCCACATGAGCCGGATCAAATCGCGCGTCATCTGTACCGCAGTGAACTGTGGGCCCGTCGTCTGCCCAGAGGGGTGGCCGTGCCGAAGGTGCACTTCGGGCCGATAGCCGCGGGCGAAGTGGTCCAGGATTCGGCGGTTTCGGAGCATGCGCGGTGGGTCCGCCAAACCTACAACGACGCGTTGGCGATTGAGATGGAGGCCGCTGGAGTGGCGCAGGCCGCCCATCTGAACCGGTCGCTGCCGATGGCAGTGGTGCGAGGTATCAGCGATCGGGCGGACGGCACCAAGGCGACCAGCGATGGCTCAGGCTGGCAGCCGAAGGCGGCGGCGTACGCAGCCGCCTTCGCTGCCGCCCTGGCGCAGGAACTGGCGCAGGAGGAGCACCACAGGGAGCCGGATGGTGCGTTCGAGCAGAGAAGGGGCGGCCCCACAGTTGCTGGAGTGCGAAACGTTGCCCGCGACCATGCCCGAGTGGGTGCGCAGATCGGACACGTTCATGGCAATGTCACGATCGGGCAGTCGCCCGGGGCCGCTCTCGATCCGTTGGCGCAGCTTGCGGAACTCCGGCACCGGCTCACAGCGGCGCTGAAAGCCGAGATGGTGGATGAGGTCACGGTCGCC
Source organism: Nonomuraea sp. NPDC049421 (assembly GCF_040677005.1). Lineage (NCBI taxonomy): Bacteria > Bacillati > Actinomycetota > Actinomycetes > Streptosporangiales > Streptosporangiaceae > Nonomuraea > Nonomuraea sp. NPDC049421. The sequence continues at coordinate 109,419 of NZ_JBFAQA010000032.1, read as the reverse complement.
GCGGCGGAGGACGAGATCGCCCTCGCTGAATCGCTGCTGGACGCTGGCGAGCACGGCAGCGGTACCGCTCTCATCGCGCTCAAGAGACTACGTGGCCTGCTTGCGGATGTGAGTGCACTGGCCTCCCATGTGTCGAGCATCATCGCGGCGGTTCATCGCACTTCCTGATCGTCACCTGGCCGGACGGCGCCGGTGATAACAAGTTGGCGAAATTCTGCACGATTGCCTTTGTGTAGTGGTTCATTGCGGACCGAATCTTACGGACAGCGCCAGGAGGTAGCGATGTCGGATCGGTACATGAATGTCGCCAAGGATAATGCGCGCGTTGGCGTGCAGATCGGTAAGGCTGTCGGTGGTGTCACCGTGGGCGGCGCACCTGTCAAAGAGGACGAACTTCGCAACCGGCTCGCCGAATTGCGTTCGGCGATGCGCAGATCGGTCGAATCCGGAAAACTCGGCCCAGATAGGTGCGAGGAGGTCGAATCTGAGCTTTCCGAAGTAGACGCCTACATCGAAGGTCTCGGGAGTCGGCAACGCGGGACGATGCTGACCGCGCTGAAGAAGGTCAAGGGCCTACTCGGCGACTTCGGCGACTTGGCGTCGATAGCCGCGGTCGTCCTCGCGGTAGCTCAGGGAGTGGGCCAATGAACGGCGGATGGCCAGGTGTGCACAATGTCGCCATGGACGAAGCGCACGTAGACGCCCAGATCGGATACGTGGACGGTAACGTCACCATCTATTCAGTCTCGGACAATGATCAACCTGATCGAAAATACCAAGTCGGCCTTAACTACCTTAAAGGCGACATGCCCCGGCGGGCGGAAACCCTGATACGGGATGCCGCGATGTTCGGCTGCCGATCCAGTGAAGTTGCCTACTACTGGACTCTGGCGATTCTGAGCGGCCGTTCGTTCGACCATTTGGGGCCGGACGAGTTCACTCACCTGTCGGCTGCGAGCACGATGGCCGCAGAATTTCCGCACGACGCGTGGCGGCAGGCGTTCGACGTGGTGATCGAGCTCATCAACTGCATCACCGAGGAGGAGGAACACGGGGCACCCGACCTCACCCGCTTCTCGGCCGCGTTCGACGCCTATCGCGGGCTGCCGAAGGTACGTCGCGACGAGATCCATCGCCACCTCGAAATGATCCTCAACGGATGGATTCAGGACCGCGTCGAGGAGTTGGAGGCGCAATATGTGCAGGCGAAGCGCTTCAGCGGTGACAGGGGGCGCAGGGTGTGGAAGTTCTTCGAACCCACCCCCGCAGCGCCTAGGAGGCTCCCCGCCGCCCCGCCGGTTCTGGACGCCGGCAAGAGATTCCAGGCCGTCCTCGGGAGCGTCCTCGCCGGTCTCGGAGTCCTCTGGATCGTGAGCCTTACGGCCAGCAGCAGCCTGATTGCTGTGATCATAGTGCTCGCGCTGGCCGGCGTCTGGCTGACCACCACCATCATGTACGCCCTACCGCGCCGATCCGCCGACAGGGGACGTCCGCCGGGTGGGTGGAACCAGAACTTCGGCGCGGCGGTCTCCTCAAGTGTCGATCACTGGTTCCAGGTTTCAGGGCCGGCCAATCCCATCGCCGCTCAACAGTTCGCTTGGGACAGCGTGCCGGTGCGTGAGAAGCTCAAGGCTGACCTGGTCTACCTGTACGGCGGCGACCACAGCAGAGTGGGGCCGATCAGGTGGCTCATCAAGTGGCATGCCGAGAACGCCGCACGGCAGTTCGGCTCCGGAGTCCCGCTGCGGCGGGAGGATGTGCCGATCGCCGTTCTGGCAGGTAACGGGGCTCTGCTGATCGCCGGGTTCATCGTCCTCATCGGAGCGGGAAGCGCAAGCTTCCTCGGCCTGCTCGGTGCGGGCTTGCTCATGGGTATTGGCGCCGCGACGTCATGGAATGACTCCCTGAACTACCTCGCCGCGGCTCTCAACCACCCGCGCACGGTGTCGGAAGCGGACCGCCGATGGGCCGCCGAGCAGCAGGAGTACCAGCGCTGGTCCGGGGTGCTCGCCGACCGTCCCAGCGACGCCGAGATGGCCGCGTGGCTTGATCACGACAAGATGATGATCAAGTCGCTGGCGCTCAAGCATTACGGCCTGAGCAATCGCGACGTCATCGCGCATCTCACTCTCACCGAGGGGGCGCCACGCTGCCGGCGTGCCCGTGTGCTGTACGGTCCGCTGCGCTACTCCGCCTATGTGGTGCTGCTCTTCCTGCTCACTGAGGGCGGCGTCCGTCAGGTCACCGTCGATCTCGACTTCTTCTCCGGAGCCATTCACGATGAGCGCCGGACCACGTTCAGGTACGAGATGATCGCTTCGGCGCGGGTCGCCGAGGTGGCCGTACGTTTCGAGCATGGGCACCGACACGTCATGGCACGCGAGGAGATCCAGCCCCATGTCCAGCAGACGCTGATCCTCAGCCGCGCCTTCAGGCTTTCGCTCGTCAACGGCCAGCACATCGACGTCCTCGTCGACAGCTTCGAGCAGGGGCTGATCGATCGGACGCGAGAAGACATCACCTTTCTGACCGCCCTCGCCCTCGACACGTCCGGCGTAACGGGAGCGCTCAGGATTTTGGAGGCTGTGTCGGCGGAGGGGCGCGAGTGGCTCGCCCACGAACGCGCGAGACGGCAGCGAAGGCTGCGCGACTTCAGGGCGAGCCAGAAGATCCCAGGCGCCATCGGCTCCGCGGGGATGCTGGCCCTCCCCGAGCCTTCCAAGCCTCTTGACTCCGCACCGCCGTCGTCGGCTTGATCCCAGGCGTACGCCGGCTGATCACTCAGGCGACTCGCTGGGCTTTGGTCTCGTCTTCCGTGACGGACTCGAAACTTTCGGTCAAGTTGTTAAAGTTTCCCTCTGTTGTGGATCGCGTGGATTGCCTATTCTTCCGTCCATACGGGTTTCGGGGTGGCCGTATATGGCGTGATCTGCGTGGGATGCGAGTCAAGGAAGTAGGCCATGGTAACGAAACATTTCGGTCACTTACCGTGGTGAAGGGTGACGCTGGGCTGCTGGTGCCGGGTCTGCTCGCGCGTCGCGCCCAAGAGCAGCCCGAGAGCCCGGCGCTCGTGGTGGCCGAGGTCGGGACGCTGACGTTCGGTGCGTGGGACCGGCGCTCCGACGCGGTCGCCCACGCGCTGATCGAACGCGGGCTGGCGGACGGGCAGCGGGTCGGGCTGGTGTTCGACGAGCGGGACTGGATCGACCTCGCCGTCGCCTGGTGCGGGGTGATGCGGGCGGGCTGCGTCGCCGTGCCGCTGTCCGCGCGGCTGGCCCCCGCCGAGGTACGCCACGCGCTGACCGACTGCTCCGTGAGCGCCGTCCTGCACGGGCCAGCGATCGATCCGCCGGACGGAGGGGCGTGGCGGGCGACGCTGGCGGAACTGGAACGCGACGGTCCGGTGAGCAGGCGGGACGTCGCACTGGCTCCGAAGGCGCTGGCGCAGATCATCTACACCTCCGGCACCACCGGCAAGGCCAAGGGCGTCGGCGCCACGCACGCCAACCTCGCCCACGGCCTGTCCGCCGACCCCAAGCGCCGCAGCCTCCTGCACTCCCGGCACTTCCTGCACGCCTTCCCCATCGGCAGCAACGCCGGCCAGACCATGCTCGTCAACTCCCTGGGCGCCCGCCCGGCCGCGCTGACCATGCCGCGCTTCACGCCTGCCCGCTTCGCCCGGCTGATCGAGTCGTACCGGGTGGGGACGGTCTTCGTGGTGCCCGCCATGGCCATCGAGCTGCTCAACGCCGGCGTCCATGAGCGGCACGACCTGTCGAGCGTGCGGCTGCTGGGATCCACCGCGGCGAGCCTGCCGCCCGCCGTCGCGGCCGGGATGGCGAAGGCGTTCCCGAAGGCCACGATCGTCAACTACTACACCTCGACCGAGGCGGCTCCGGCGCAGACCGTGATGATCGTGGACCCCGCGCGCCCGGCCTCGGTGGGACGGCCCCACTCGGGCGGCGACCTCAAGATCGTCGGCCCGGACGGGCGGCCCGTGAAGACCGGGGAGACGGGCGAGGTCTGGCTGCGCTCACCCGTCGGCACCCGCTCCTACTACCGCGACCGCGGGCTGAGCGAGACCGTCTTCCGCGACGGCTGGGTGCGCATGGGCGACGTCGGCTACCTCGACGCGGACGGCTACCTCTACCTCGTCGACCGCGAGAGCGACGTCATCAAGTCCGGCGCGCACAAGGTGTCCACGCTGCAGGTGGAGGCCGCGCTGTACGAGCATCCGTCGGTCGCCGAGGCCGCCGTGGTCGGGGTGCCGCATCCGGTGCTCGGCCGGGTCACCGCGGCCGCCGTCGTGACCAGGTCGCCGGTCAGCCTCGCCGACCTGCGGACCTTCCTGATGGACCGGCTGGCCAGGCACGAGCTGCCGAGCCGGCTGCTGTTCGTCCCAGAACTGCCGAAGAACCACCTCGGCAAGGTGGTGAAGTCGCGGCTGCTCGATCTGCTCCGGCCAGACGCCACCTGACCACGATCACAGGAAGAACGCACATGACGCACTGCCAGGAGAGCGTGCCGGCCTCGTACGTCCAGCAGGACATGTGGGTCGGCGAGCGCATGGGGGCGGGACCGGCGTACCACATGCCGCTCGCCCTGTGGCTCGACGGCGACCTCGACGTGCCCGCGCTGCTCGGCGCGTGCGAAGCGATGGCCGCCCGGCACCCGGTGCTCGCCACCGCCGTCGCGGAGAGCGGCGACGGGCTGCGGCTGGTCCCGGCCGCGGAACCGTCCGTGACGGTCGCCGACCTCGACGATCCCGACCGGCTGATCAGGCAGGAGAGCGCGCGGCCGTTCGACCTGGAGAAGGGGCCGCTCGCCAGGTTCACGCTCGCGCCGGCGGGGGAGGGGCGGCATCTGCTGCTGTTCGTCGCCCACCATCTGGTCTTCGACGGCATCTCCAAGGACATCCTGGTACGCGACCTCGCCCGGTTCTACGCCTCCGAGGCCGTCGAGCCGTTGCCGTTCACCTGGCAGGAGCCGGGCGAGGACGTGCTGGCGGAGGCGGGGGAGTTCTGGGCAGGGCGCTGGACGGAGCCGGCCGAGATCGTCCTGCCGGGCCAGCGGCGTACCGGAAGAAGATACGGATTCGGCGAGCAGATCGACGCCGGGCTCGACCACGAGCTGACCCGCTCCGCGAGGAGGGCCGCGGCGGCGACCGGCGCGTCGACCTTCGAGGTGCTGCTGGCCGGCGTGCACGCGCTGCTGTTCAGGTACGGCACGGAGAACGTGGCGGTCGCCGTCGACGTCACCACCCGCGGCCCTGAGACCCGCGACCACATCGGCGCGTTCGTCAACGAGCTGCCCGTGCTGTCCCGGCCGGAGCCGGGGCGGACCTTCCGCGCGTTCGTCAGCGGGCTGCGGGACGAGCTGCGCGCGGTGTACCGGTTCCGCGCGGCGCCGCCGAGGCGGGCGGCGCTCCCCGTGTCGATCAGTTACCGCAGGCAGGAGCCCGACCCGGTCTTCCCCGGCCTGAAGGTCACCGTGGACCGCATGATGTTCGCGGGCGGCGCGCGGAACCCGCTGCACCTGCAGATCGTGGACGGCCCCGGCGGGCTGGCCCTGTGCGTCCGCTACGACCCGGCGGCCGTGGACCGCGACGTCGCGGCCCGCTTCGCCGACGGCCTGCGCACCCTGCTGCGCCACGCCGCCGACGATCCCGGCACGTGCCTGAGCGACCTGGACGTCATGCCGGCGCCGCAGGCGCGGCGGATGCTCGTCGAGTGGAACGACACCGAGGTCGCCTACCCCGCCGGGGCGACGTTGCCGAGCCTGCTCGCCGAGCAGGTGCGGACGCGTCCCGACGCGTGCGCCGTCACGTTCGGGGAACGCGAGCTCACCTATGCGGAGCTGGACGCGGCGGCCGGGCGGCTGGCCGCCCGGATCAGGCAGGCGGGGGTCAGGCGTGGCGAGCTGGTCGCCGTGCACCTGCGGCGCTCCGACCTGCTCCTGGTGAGCCTGCTCGCCGTGCACAGGGCGGGGGCCGCGTACCTGCCGCTCGACCCCGACCACCCGGCGGAACGGCTCGCCATGATCGTGGCCGACGCCCGCCCCCGCCTGGTGCTGTCCGAGACCGACGCGCCGGACGGGCTCAACGTGCTCCTAGTGGATCGCGCCTCCCTGGAGACGGGGGAGCGGCTCGCGGAGCCGGTACGACCCGGCGACCCGGCCTACGTGATCTACACCTCGGGCTCGACGGGCCGGCCCAAGGGCGTCGAGGTCGATCACGGCAACCTGGCCAACCTGCTGCTCGCCATGCGCGACCGGCTCGGTTCTGGACCCGGCGACGCCTGGCTCGCGCTCACCTCGCCCGCGTTCGACATCAGCGCACTGGAGCTGTACCTGCCACTGATCACCGGCGGCCGGGTCGTCGTCGCGCCGCACGGCGCGGTACGGCAGCCGGAGGCGCTGGCCCGGCTGGTCGCCGAGCAGGGCGTCACGCACGTCCAGGCCACGCCGTCGGTGTGGCGGCTGCTGCTGCCCGGCGGCCTGGCCGGGGTGACCGCGCTGGCCGGGGGAGAGGCGCTGCCGCCCCCGCTCGCGCAGGAGCTGCGCGAGCGCTGCGACCGCGTCGTCAACGTGTACGGCCCCACCGAGACGACGATCTGGAGCACGTACGGCGAGCCGGGCGACGGCGAACCGGTCACCATCGGCCGGCCCCTCGCCAACACCCGGATCTACCTGCTCGACGAGCGGCTGCGGCCGGTTCTCCAGGGCGCCGCGGGCGAGCTGTGCATCGGCGGGGCCGGGGTGGCGCGCGGCTACCGGGACAGGCCGGCGCTCACGGCGGAACGTTTCGTCCCCGACCCCTTCGGCCCTCCAGGGGCACGGCTCTACCGCACCGGCGACCTGGCCCGCTACCGGGACGACGGCGAGATCGAATTCCTCGGCCGCAGGGACGGGCAGGTCAAGCTGCTCGGCCACCGGGTCGAGTTAGGCGAGATCGAGGCCAGGCTGCTGGAGCATCCCCAGGTGGGTGAGGCGGCGGTGGTCGTCCGTGGCGAGGGAACGGACGACCACCGCCTGATCGCCTACGTCGTCCCCGCGCTGGGCGAACCCGACGCCGGCGATCTGGCCGCCCATCTGGCCAGGACGCTGCCCGCCGCCACGCTGCCGAGCGCGTACGTCGTGCTGGACGCCCTCCCGCTCAACCCGATCGGCAAGCTGGACCGCGCCGCGCTCCCCGAGCCGCCGAAGAAGGCCGCGGCTCCGCGCTCGGAGGGCGGGGCGCTGGTCGAGGAGGTGCGGCGGATCTGGTGCGAGGTGCTGGAGCTGGACGACGCCGGCACCGACGACGACCTGTTCGACCTCGGCGGGCACTCCCTCACCATCACCCAGATCACGGCCAGGATCAGGGAGAGCCTGGGCGTGGACGTGTCGCTGGACGCCTTCTTCGACGACCCGACGATTCAGGGGGTCGTCGAGGAGATCGTCCGGCTGCAGGGGGACGGCCCGTCGGCGGAGATCGAGCCGCGTCCAGAAGGGGTCGTCCCGCCGCTGTCGTTCGTCCAGGAACGGCTGTGGTTCCTGCAGAAGTTCGACCCGGACGACGCCTCGTACAACATGTATCTGGTGCTGCGGCTGCGGGGCGAGCTGGACACCGGCGCGCTGCAGGAGGCGCTGGACGCGGTGGTGGCCAGGCACGAGAGCCTGCGCACGTCGTTCGCCGACGTGGACGGCGCGCCGACCACGGTCATCCACCCGCCAGGCCCCGTGACCGTCGAGCGCATCGACCTGGCGGGCGCGCCCGGCGCGGAATCCGAGGCGCTGCGGCTCGTCGCCGACCGCACCAACGCGCCGTTCGACCTGGCGGGGGCGCCGCCGCTGCGGATCAGCCTGCTCAGGCTCGGGCCCGATGATCACGTGCTCTGCTTCGTGCTGCACCACGTCATCGCGGACGGGACGTCGCTCGGGATCCTGTTCGACGACCTGTTCGCCCTCTACCAGGACAGGGACGCGGAGCTCACGCCGCTGCGGATTCAGTACGGCGACGTCGCCCTGTGGCAGCGGGAACAGGACTCCGAGGAGTCGCTGGCCTACTGGCGCGGCCAGCTCGCCGACCCGCCCGTGCTGGACCTGCCCGCCGACCTGCCCGCCGACCTGCCGCGAGGCGAGCGGCCCGAGGGCGCGTTCCACACCTTCACGGTGCCCGCGGAGCTGGTGTCCCGGCTGGAACGGGTCGCGCAGGAGCACAACGCGTCGCTGTTCATGGTGCTGGCCGCCGCCTACCAGGTGCTGCTGGCCCGGCACACCGGGCAGGACGACATCCTGGTCGGCACCCCGTGGGCGACCAGGGACCGGATGGAGCTGGAGCCGGTCATCGGCTACCTCACCGACACGCTGGTCCTGCGCGGCGACCTGTCAGGGGATCCGGGCTTCGCCGACCTGCTCGACGCGACCCGGCGTACGGTGCTGGACGCGCACGCCCACAGGACCGTCCCGTTCGAACGGCTCATCGGCGAGCTGGGCGTGCCCCGCGACCTGCATCGCAACCCGCTGCTCAGCACCATGATCATCCTGCACAGCCAGGCGGGGGAGGGGACTCCGCCCGAGCGGGTCGGCGACCTCGGGGTGGAGCTGTTCGACGGCGGGTATCGGCAGGCCAAGTTCGAGCTGTCGCTGGAGACGTGGCGCAACGAGCGAGGGCTGCTCGCGGTGTTCGGGTACGACGTCACCCGGTATCGGGCGGACACCGTGGAAGCGCTGGCCGCCCGGTTCGAGACGCTGCTCCAGGGCATCGCGGACGCTCCCGAGACCCCGATCTCCCGGTTGCCCCTGCTGACGGACGCCGACACGGCCGTTCTGGCGGGCGGGGGTGCTCCGGCCGCTTCCGAGAGGGGCGTCCTGAGCGCCGCGAGCCCTGGGGGCGTGGAGAGCGTGCCCGCGCTCATCCGGCGGGCCGTCGCCGCCCACCCCGAGGCCACGGCGCTGCTGTGGGGCGGAGAGGCGATGAGCTACGCGCAGCTCGACGCCAAGGTGGCGCGGCTCGCGGCGGCCCTGCGGCGGCGCGGCGTCGCGGGCGGGTGCGTCGTCGGCGTCTGCCTGGAGCGGTCGGCCGAGGCCGTCGTGGCGCTGCTGGCCGTCTGGCGGGCCGGAGGCGCGTACCTGCCGCTGGACCCCGCCTACCCCGACGAGCGGCTCGCGTTCCTGATCCAGGACAGCGCCGCCCGGCTGGTGGTGACCGACGCCGGGCTCGCGTCGCGGTTGCCGGGGGAGACGGTCGTGCTCGTCGCCGACGACGAGACAGGGGCGGGCGATCCCCGCTGGTGCGGCGACTGGGACCCGGTCGAGCCGGACGATCCCGCGTACGTGATCTACACCTCGGGATCGACGGGCCGGCCGAAGGGGGTGCTGGTCGAGCACGGCAGCCTGGCGGGACGCGTGCGGTGGATGCGCGAGTCGTACGGGATCGGGCCGGACGACCGGGTCGCGCAGTTCGCCTCGCTCAGCTTCGACGCCCACGCCGAGGAGCTGTACCCGGCGCTGACGGCGGGCGCGGGCGTGCTGCTCCTGCCCGGCGGCGCCGCGTCGCTGCCCGACGTGCTGCGCACACCGGCGGGCCGGCGGGTGACCGTGCTGGATCTGCCGACCGCGTACTGGCACCGGCTCACCGAGGCGCTCGACGACGTGACCTGGCCGGAGGCGCTGCGGCTGGTGATCCTCGGTGGCGAGCAGGTGCACGCGGCGGCGGTGGCGAGGTGGCGGGAGCGGTTCGGCGACCGGGTGCGCCTGGTCAACACGTACGGGCCGACCGAGGCCACCGTCATCGCCACGGCCGCCGACCTCGGCGCGGCCGACACCGTGGGCCGCCCGCCCATCGGCCGGCCGATCGGCGGCACGACCGTGCACGTCCTCGGCCCGTACGGCGAGCCCGTGCCGCCCGGCTTCCCCGGCGAGCTGTGCCTGGGCGGGGCGGGGCTGGCGCGGGGCTACCTGGGGCGTCCGGCGCTGACGGCCGACCGGTTCGTCCCCGATCCTTTCGGCCCGCCGGGCTCCCGGCTCTACCGGACCGGCGACCGGGTGCGGTGGCGGCAGGACGGGACGCTGGAGTTCCTGGGCCGCTTCGACGCCCAGGTGAAGGTGCGTGGGTTCCGCGTGGAGCCGGGCGAGGTGGAGGCCGCCCTGTTGGCCCAGCCGGGTGTCCGGCAGGCGGTGGTGACGGCGGACGGGGAGCGGCTGGCCGCGTACGTGGTCGGGCCGGCCGAGCCGGACGAGCTGCGGGCGCGCCTGGCCGCGGCCCTGCCGGCGCATCTCGTGCCCACGGCCTGGGTGAGCCTGCCGGCGCTGCCGCTCACGATCACCGGGAAGGTGGACGTGGCGGCGTTGCCCGCGCCCGAGCCGGGACCCGCCGCGGAGTTCGTGACTCCGCGCACGGACGCCGAGGTGCTGGTGGCCGAGATCTGGGGTGAGCTGCTCGGCCTCGAGACGGTCGGTGTCCACGACGACTTCTTCGCCCTGGGCGGGCACTCCCTGCTCGCCACCCGGGTCGCGGCGCTTTTGCGCAACGCGGTCGAGACGGAGGTGCCGATCCGCACGGTGTTCGACCATCCGACCGTCGGCGGGCTCGCGACCGCCGTCGAGCGGCTGGTGATCGAGCAGCTCTCGGCACTCACCGACGCCGAGGCCGCGGAACTGCTGGAGGTGGGGGAGTGACCCGCTGTGAGGCGGCGCACCTGCTGGAGGTGGGGGAGTGACGGGCTCGAACGAGCTGTCGGCGGCCAAGCAGGCGTTGCTGGCGCAGCGGCTGCGGCGCGGGGCGGCGCCGCGCCGTACGATCCCCGCGCGCCCCGGCGGCGAGCCGCCGCCGCTGTCGCACGCGCAGGAGCGGCTGTGGTTCCTGGAGCAGTTCGCGCCGGGCACCGCCCAGCTCACGATCCCGATCAGGCTGCGGCTGCGCGGCCCCCTCGACGCCGCGGCCCTGGCCGCCGCGCTGGACGCCGTCGTGGCCGGGCACGACGCGCTGCGCATGCGCTTCCCCGCCACCGAGGACGGCCGCCCGCGCGTGCTGCTCGCCGCGGACGCCACGCTCCCGCTCACCGTCCGCGACGCGCCGGACGAGGCGGCCGCGAAGGAGCAGGTCGAGCGGTTCCTGGCGGTGCCGTTCGACCTGGCGGCGGGGCCCATCGCACGGGCGCTGCTGATCAGGCTGGGCGACGACGACCACGTGCTGGTGATCGCGGTGCACCACATCGCCGCCGACGGCTGGTCGGCCGACGTGCTGCTGCGCGAGGTCTTCGCCCGCTACGACGACCGCACACCGCCCGCCCCGCAGGTCGGGTACGCCGACTACGCCGCCTGGCAGCGCGGCCTGCCCCCGTCCGAGCGCGACCTGGACTTCTGGCGCGACCGGCTGGCCGGCCTGGAACCACTGGACCTGCCCGCGGACCGGCCACGCCCGCCCGAACGCACCTACACCGGCGCCGCGCACCCGTTCACCCTGGCCCCTGAGGTAGCCGCCGGGCTGGCCGGGCTCGGGCGCGCGCACCGGGCCACGCCGTACATGGTCATGCTGGCCGCGCTCGCCGCGCTGCTCGGCCGGTACGCGGGCGCCGACGACGTCGCCGTCGGATCGCCCGTGGCCGGCCGCCAGGTCCCCGAGCTGGACGGCGTGATCGGCTGCTTCGTGAACATGCTCACCATGCGGGTGGACCTGACCGGCGACCCGACGTTCGCCGAGCTGGTCGGCCGGGTGCGCGACCTCGTCCTGGACGCCTTCGCCCACCAGGACCTGCCGTTCGAGCAGCTCGTCTCCGAGCTGGACGTGCCGCGCGACGTGTCCAGGTCACCGCTGTTCGGCGTCATGTTCGCGATGCAGAACTACCGCCACGAGGCCATCGACCCGCCCGCCGGGCTGACCGTCACCGACTTCCCCGTGGACGCCTGGGCCACCCGGTACGACCTGGAGCTGTACGCCGGCGACGACTCGGGCGGCATGTTCGTCTACAACACCGACCTGTTCGAGCCGGACACCGTCGAACGCCTCGCCGGCCACCTGTGCACGCTGCTTGAGCGGGTCGCGGCCGACCCCGGCACCCCGCTCTCCCGCATCGACCTGCTCACCGAGGACGAACGCTGCCAGGTCCTGCACACCTGGAACGACACCGCCACGGACTTCCCCGGCCCCGCCACCCTGCACGGCCCCATCGAGGCCCAGGCGGCCCGCACCCCAGACGCGGTCGCGGTGCGCTTCGAAGGGCGGTCACTGACGTACGGCGAGCTGGACGCCGCGGCGGACCGGGTCGCCCGCACGCTGCGCGACCTCGGCGCGGGCCCCGGGACGGTGGTCGCCGTGTGCGCGGAACGCTCGCTGGACCTGCTGCCCGGCCTGCTCGGCGTGCTCAAGGCGGGCGCCGCGTACCTGCCGATCGACCCTGAATATCCGCCGGACCGGGTGGCGTTCATGCTGGCGGACGCCGCACCGGCCGTGCTGCTCACCCAGCGGAGCATCCGTCCTGACCTGCCGGACACCGGCGCGACCGTCCTCGATCTGGACGACTCTGACGTCTGGACCGGCGCGGAAGGACCGCTGCCCGACGTGCGGCCCGACGACGTCGCCTACGTCATCTACACCTCCGGCTCCACCGGCCGCCCCAAAGGCGTGCCGAACACCCACGGCGCCATCGCCAACCGGCTCGACTGGATGCAGGACCGCTTCCGGCTCGGCGACGCGGACGTCGTGGCGCAGAAGACGCCGCTCAGCTTCGACGTGTCGGTGTGGGAGCTGTTCTGGCCGCTGCGTTGCGGGGCCAGGCTGGTGCTCGCGACGCCGGGCGGCCACAAGGACGCCGCGTACCTGCGCAAGCTCATCACCACGGAAGGCGTGACCACCGCCCACTTCGTCCCGTCGATGCTGGCCGTCTTCCTCGCCGAGAACGGCGGCGCCGGATGCGGCTCGCTGCGGCGGGTGATCTGCTCGGGCGAGGAGCTGCCCGCCGACCTGGCCCGCCGCTGCGTCGCCACGCTCCCCGCCACCGAGCTGCACAACCTGTACGGCCCCACCGAGGCGGCCGTGGACGTCTCCGCCTGGCACTGCAGGCCGGGCACCCTCACCTCGGTGGCCCGCGTCCCGATCGGTACCCCCATCGCCAACACCACCCTGTACGTCCTGGACGCCGCCATGTCCCCGGTGCCGATCGGGGCGCCAGGCGAGCTGTTCATCGGCGGCGCCGGCCTGGCCAGGGGCTACCTCGGCCGTCCCGCGCTCACCGCCGAGCGGTTCGTGCCCGACCCGTACGGGCCGCCCGGCTCGCGCCTCTACCGCACCGGCGACCTGGTGAGGCGCCGCCCCGACGGGGTGCTGGAGTTCCTCGGCCGGCTGGACGCCCAGGTCAAGCTGCGCGGCCTGCGCATCGAGCCGGGCGAGATCGAGGCCGCGCTGCGCGGGCTGCCCGCCGTCGGGGACGCCGCCGTGATCGTCCGCGACGACCGCCTGGTCGCGTACGTCACCCCCGGCACGGGCGACGCCCCGGACCAGGCGCTCGACCAGGCGCTCGACCAGGCGCTCGACCAGGCCCTCGACCACGGCGCACTCCGCGCCGAGCTGAAGAAGACGCTGCCCGACTACATGGTCCCCGCGAGCTACGTCACGCTCGCCGCCCTGCCGCTGAGCCCCAACGGCAAGCTGGACCGCCGCCGCCTGCCCGCACCCGTGGCGACCAGGGACGCGACGGTCGAGTTCATCGCGCCCGGCACCCCCACGGAACGCACGCTCGCCGCCATCTGGGGTGAGCTGCTGGGCGTCGAGGCGGTCGGCGTTCATGACGACTTCTTCGACCTGGGCGGGCACTCGCTGCTCGCGACCCAGGTGGTGGCGCGGCTGCGCCAGGAGGCCGGCCTCGTGGTCAGCGTCATGGACGTGTTCAAGCACCGCACGATCCGCGAGCTGGCCGCTCTCGCCGACACCCCCGCCGACCGGCGCGGGCCCCGCTCGCTGCTGCACCGGCTGACCGCCGCGGGCAGCACCAGCCCGGTCCTCAGCTACGTGTGCGTCCCGTACGGGGGCGGCAGCGCCGTCGTCTACCAGCCGCTCGCCGACGCCCTGCCGGACGGGCACGCGCTCTGGTCGGTCGCGATCCCCGGTCACGACGTGGGCATGGACGAGGACAGGCTGCCGTTCGACGAGCTGGCGGCCGGCTGCGTGCGCGAGGTCCTGGAGAAGGTCGAGGGCCCGATCGTCCTGTACGGGCACTGCGGCGTGGGCTCGGCGCTGACCGTGGAGATCGCCCGCCGGCTCGAAGCCGCCGGACGCGAGCTCGACGGCGTCTACATCGGCGGCATCTTCCCGTTCGCCCGCCCGCGCGGCCGGGTCATGTCGCGCATCGCCAAGATCGCGGAGGCCGAGCGGCTGCGCAGCGACCAGCGCTACGTCAACTGGCTGATCTCGCAGGGCGTGGACATGAGCGACCTCGACCCCGCGCAGGCCCGCCGCATCGTGCGCAACATGCGCCGCGATTCGCGGGAGGCAGAGGACTACTACACCCGGCTGTTCGAGTCCGGCACGCAGCGGCTGCGCGCTCCCGTGATCAGCGTCGTGGGGACCGAGGATCCGGCGACGGACTACTACCAGGAACGCTTCCGCGAATGGCACTTCCTCACCTCGGCGTCGGCGGTGGTCGTGCTCGCAGAGGCGGGCCACTTTTTCCTGAAATATCGGGCACAAGAGCTCGCCGAGATCGTCACCACCGTCCACCAGAACCTGGAGCAACCGGCCGACGCGGCGGAACCGGCCGTGGCGGAACCGGCCGTGGTGGGAGCGGCCGACGCGGCGGGACCGGCCCTGACGGAACCGGCTCGCCACCGCCCGGCCGGGCCGCCGCGGAGCGGCGCTCGTACCTGGTGGTTGCACGACGTGTCGCACGCCGACACGATGCCCGCCCCGACCGGCGTCAGGCCCGGCGTCCCGCGCTTCCTCGCCGTCGCGCTCAGCCAGCTCGTCTCCATGACGGGCTCGGCGCTGACGGAGTTCGCCGTCCCCCTCTGGATCTACACGACGACCGGGTCGGTGGCGAAGTTCGCGCTGATGGCGGTCGTCGGCCTGGTGCCGGGCATGCTGGTGGCGCCGGTCGCCGGCGCGATCATCGACAGGACGAGCCGCCGCCGGGTGATGCTGGCCGGAGACGCCGCCGCGTTCACGATCCAGCTCGCGTTCGGCGTGCTGCTCTGGACGGGGAACCTGTCCGTCGAGATGATCTACCCGCTGCTCGGCTGCCTGTCCGTCGCGCTCACCTTCCAGCGCCTGGCGTACTTCTCGGCCGTCCCGCAGCTCGTCCCCAAGCACTACCTCGGGCACGCGGTCGGCATCACGCAGCTCGGCACCGGCACCGCCCAGCTCCTGGTGCCCATCTTCGCCGTCGGCCTGATGTCGGCGATCGGGCTCGGCGGCATCCTCCTGCTCGACATCGCCGGCTACGCGGTCGCCATCGCCGTCCTGCTGGCGGTGCGCTTCCCCGACAGCATGCCCTGGCGGCGCCGCGAGTCGATCAAGAACGAGATCCTCGGCGGCCTGCGCTACTCGCTCGGCCACCGCGGGTTCGTCGCCATGCTGCTGTTCTTCGTCGTGCTGAACGTGTTCCTCGCGCCGCTGCTGCTGATGTTCTCGCCGCTGGTGCTGGCCTTCGCCGAGCTGGCCGACGTCGGCAGGATCTCCTTCCTGGCCGGGGTCGGGACGTTCGCGGGCGCGCTCGTCATGGTCGTCTGGGGCGGCCCGCGCCGGATGCGCCTGCGCGGCGTGCTGCTGTGCAGCCTCGTGCTCGGCTGCTTCTGCCTGTTCACCGGCCTGCGCGCCGACCTGGCCGTGATCGCCGTCGGCGTGTGCGGCATCACGCTCTGGATCACCCTGCTGAACGGCATCTACACGACGATCGTGCAGGTCAAGGTGCCGCAGCGGTTCCACGGCCGGGTGTTCGCGATGAACACGCTCATCGCCTGGTCCACGCTGCCCATCGGCTACGGGCTCGTCGCGCCGTACGCCGCCGCGCTGCTCGACCCGCTCCTGCTGGACGGCGGCGCGCTCGCCTCGACGGTCGGCGCGGTCATCGGCGTCGGCCCCGGCCGCGGAATCGGCCTCATGTACGTGCTCTTCGGCCTCGCCATCCTGGCGATCACGCTGGCCGCCATGAGGGTCCCGGCGCTGGCCCGCTTCGACCACGAGGTTCCCGACGCCGTCGCCGACGACCTGGTCGGCGTACAGGCGTTGCGACAGAAGGAGGAATGACGTGACGGGACGACACCAGGTGGTCGTCAACGACGAGGACCAGTACTCGCTGCTGCCCCTCGACCGGCCGCTCCCGGACGGCTGGCGGGCCACGGGCTTCACCGGCGACCGGCAGGAGTGCCTGGACCACATCGACGAGGTCTGGACGGACATGCGCCCCCGCAGCGTACGGCTGCGCCAGGAGGCGGAAGGGAGCGCGCGGTGAGCGGTGACGTGGAACGCAGGCTCGCCGACCTGGTGGCCGCCGTGTCCGACGGTGAGATCAGCGCCGAGCAGGCGCTCGCCGGCGATCACTCGCTGTCGGCGCTGGGCCTGACCTCGCTGGCGTGGATCAGGCTCATCGACGCGATCGAGGACGTCTTCGGCGTGGACGTCGACCTCGGCGGCGACCTGTCCGCCTTCGACCGCGTGGACGCGCTCGCCGCCCACGTGTCGGGCCTGCTGGACGTCCGATGACCACCCCGCCCATGGCGACCGCCTCGGTCCGGTTCAGCGGCACCAGGGACGGCGAGGCGCCGCTGACCTGGGGGCAGCGGCTGATGTGGCGGGCCGTGCACCTGATGGGTCCCAGCCAGTCGTTCCTCAACTGCCCCTGGGTGCTGCCGGTGCACGGCAGGCGCGACCTGCCGACCGTGCTGAACGCGCTGCGCCGGATGCTCGAACGCCACGAGAGCCTGCGCACCACGTTCACCGACACGCCTGACGGCCCGGTGCAGCGGGTGGCGCGCACCGGCGAGCTGACCGTCGAGCTGGTGCGGAGCGGCCCAGAAGGACCGCTGGGCACCGCCGCGCGCATCGCCGACGAGCTGGGCACCACCGTCTTCGAGCACGGGGCGGACCTGCCGCTGCGCTGCGTCATCGTGCTCGCCGACGGCCGGCCGCGCGCCCTGGCCTTCGCCTTCTCACATCTGGCGGTGGACTTCCAGGCGCTGAGTCTGCTGTCGGCCGAGTGGCGGGCGCTGCTGCGCGGCGACACCCTGCCGGCGCCGCCGTGGCAGCCGATGGAGCAGGCGGCGCTGGAACGCGAGGAGCCGTTCCTGGCCCGCTCGCGGCGGTCGATCCGCTACTGGCGCAAGGTGCTCGAAACCGTCCCGCTCGAGGTGTTCGACCATCCGCCGGGGGAGCCGGAGGAGCCCCGGTTCATCGAGGTCGGCATGGAGTCGGTGGCGCTCGCCGCGGCGGCCGTGCGGCTGGCCGAGCGGCTGACGATCAGTACGACGAGCGTGCTCATCGCCGCCTGCGCCACCGTCCTCGCCGTCACGAGCGGCCGGCCGCGGGCGGTCATGCAGCTCGTCCACAGCAACCGGCGCGACCCGCGCACCCGTCCGCTGGTCGCCACCGTGGGCCAGGACGCCCTGCTCGTGCTCGACCTGCCGGGGACCGGCTTCACCGACACCTGCCTGGCCGCCCACCACAGCGCTCTCATGGCCTATCGCAACGCCCACTACGACCCGTTCGAGATGCGGGCCATGCGCGAGGAGATCGGCCGCATCAGGGGCGGCGAGCCCGACCTCGACGCCTTCTTCAACGACCGGCGCGGCGACGGAACCTGGCCGAACCTGCCCCGCGTGACCGGCGAGGACCTGACCCCGCTGACGGCGAAGACCCGTACGTACGTCACGAACGCCTGGCCCGGGGTCCGGTTCAAAGCGTTCTTCACCCTCGGCACCGCCCCCGACACCGGACAGCTCAGCCTCATCATCGACACCGCGTACCTGACCAGGCAGACGGCGACGGCCATGCTGCGCGCCGTCGAGACCCTGGTGGTCCGCACCTGCACCGAGGACGTTCCCATCGCCGCAGTCAAGGATCTCGTCCCACCAGCCGAATCGGACATTGCTCTAAAATCACGCACGTGATCGAGTGGCGTAGCGAGGACGTGCCGCCCGCCGAACGTTTCGACTGGTGGTGCGGGCTCATCGGGCGGCACATGATGCCGCTGCGGATCAGCAGCGAGCACGAGGACGACTATCGGGCCTCGCTGAAGGTGCTGAGCCTGGGGCAGGCCACCGTGTCGGCGCCCCGCTACCCCGATCTGCACACGCTGCGCACCGCCCGGTTCGTCCGCCAGGGGGATCCCGACCAGTGGTGGATGACGCTGACCTGCTCCGGGTCGATGTCGTTCGAGCAGGGCGGCCGGCGCGCCGACCTCGCGGCGGGCGACCTGATGCTGATGGACACCTCGCAGCCGTACGGCAGCCGGGTGCACTGCCGCGACGGCGGCCTGGCCGGGATCATCTCGCTGCAGGTGCCGCGCGCCGCGCTGCCCGTCCCCGAGCAGAAGCTGCGCCGGCACGTCGCCAGGCCGCTGCCGTCCGCCCGGGGCTCGGGGGCGCTGCTGGCCCAGTTCCTGCGCGGCCTGGTGCGGGAGGGGCGCGCGCTGGGCGACGCCGAGAGCGACGCGCTGGGCAGGGCGGCGGTCGAGCTGACCGCCGCGTTCCTCGCCGAGCAGGCGGACGTGACCCGCCTGCTGCCCGAAGAGACCCGCAGGCAGACGCTCGCGCGGCAGATCAAGGCGTACGTCCGCGAGCACCTCGGCGACGTCACGCTGAGCCCCGCGCGGATCGCCGCCGCGCACAACATCTCCCTGCGCTACCTGCATAACGTCTTCGAGGACGAGCAGCAGACCGTCAGCGAGTACGTCAGGACGCAACGCCTGGAACGCTGCCGCGCCGACCTGGCCGACCCCCGCCTCGACCGGCGCGGCGTCGCCGAGATCGCGCGGCGCTGGGGCATGCCCGACGCCGCCGCCTTCAGCCGCGCTTTCAGGCGGGCGTACGGCATGCCGCCCGGCGAGTACCGCCGGCATCTCGATCGCGCCCGGTGACAACCACTGTGCGCTCACCGCCAATGACCGCCGTCCGCGGCCTCGTTAGATTCTCATCCCGCACAAGGGGGATGCGGAGATGCCGGAGGCGAAGGGGATGTGGTCGAGGCGGTCGGTGCTGGTGGCCGGAGGGCTGCTGGTCGCCGGGTGTGGGGGGCCGCCGCGGCCGTTCATCCAGAGCGAGGACTACGACACCGGCGCCTCGGGCAAGCAGCGCCTGCGCAAGATCCTGGAGCGCCGGGCCGCGGCCCTGATGAGCGGTGACGAGAGCGCGTACCTGGCGGATCTGGACGACTCCGACGACGAGCTCATGCGGTACGAGAAGCTGGTCTTCGCGAACCTGCGGCAGTTCGAGCTGGCCGAGGTCAGGCACAGCACCGCGTACACCACCGAGCGGCCCGGGTCCGGCGGCGAGATCAGCCTCGGGCCGATCGTCCGGGTGGTGAAGCTGACCGCGGACGCCGGTCCCGGTGACATCGCGCCCGCCGAGTCGTTCGTCTACCGGATGAAGGACGACGTGATCACCGGCATCACCCGGGTCACGCTCAAGAACCGGCCGGCGCAGAGCGGCAGCGCGCCGGCGGCCGAGGCGCCCTGGCACACCGACCGGCTCAAGGTGGTGCAGGTGGGGGAGAAGGTGTGGCTGGCGGGCGACCGCAGCGTCACCGACCTCGACCGCTACGCCGCCGTCACCGAGCGGGAGCTGGGCATCATCGAGCGGCTGTGGGGCGACCGGCTCACGTACCCGGGGCACGTCCTGTTCTTCACCCGCGACGCGGGCAACTTCCGCCAGTGGTTCGGCAGCCCGGGCATCGCCAACGCCCTGGGCGTGCAGTACCGGGAGCTCGGCGTGGGCAGGAACGGCAAGCTCCACCAGGGCGAGTACGCCGCCTCGCGCATCGTGGTCAACCTGAGCGGCCACGGCGACGCCGACCCGGCGAGCACGATCCGCCACGAGCTGACGCACGCGGTCAGCGCGCGGGCCACCATGGCCAACGTGGGCGAGCTGGGCCCGCCCACCTGGGCGATCGAGGGCTTCGCCCGCTACACCGAGACGGTCGGCGACGCGGCGCGGGCCGCCGAGATCCGGTCACAGGTGGTCGCCGGGGTGCGGGGTGGTCTGTTCCGCGGCACGCCGCCGTCCAATGAGGACTTCTACGGCGGCGACGGCATCCACTTCAACTACGCCCTCGGCTCGACCGTGTTCAGCCTGGCCGAGCGGCTCAAGGGCCGGGACGCGGCGGTCGAGCTGTACGCGCGGGTGATCGAGCGCGTCAGCTCCGGCGCCTCCTTCTTCGAGTTGCCGATCTTCGACAGGATGGCGCGGGACGTGCTCGGCCTGTCCGCCGCCGCGTTCCGCAGCCGGTGGAACCAGTACGTACGGAACGGTGCATGAGGTGACCGGACGCTCCCGCCGGCTCGTGATCCTGGCGGCCGGCCTGGCCGCCTTCCTCGCGGCGGGCACGGGCTCGTACCTGTACGCCGGTGACCTGCGCGCCGGCCAGGTGACGCAGTCGTGCGGCGCCCGCGCCTGCATCCCAGGCGTCAAGGCGCCCGCGCTGCTCGACGCGCTCAAGGGCCGCGGCCACGAGTGCGAGGACACCTCGGGCGTCTGGCTGTGCGAGATGGTGGTCGGCTCGATCGGCTTCCAGGCGCGGGTGAACGTCTCCGACGGCGGCGTGCACCGGCTGACCGGCACCGTCTTCCACGCCGACGGGGACCCGCTGACCGAGGCGGGGCTGGCGTACCTGACCTGGTTCGCCGTCCTGCCGTACCGCGACGACCCGGCGGCCACCGCCCAGATCCGCGACTGGCTGTCCACGATGATCGAGGCCGACAAGGACACCCAGGCCACGATCCTCGACTACACGTACGTGCTGGTGACGTCCAAGGACGACGCCGTGCAGCTCGACATCAGGATTGCGACATGACCGCAGGCCAGCGCTCTCCCGACGGCCGCTTCTGGTGGGACGGCTCCGCCTGGCGGCCCGTCCAGCCCGCCCCGCAGCCCCCGTACCCCTACCGCCCCCCAGCACCTCAGCCCCCGGCGAAGAAGGGTCTCGTGCTTCCGCTCGCCGCCGTGACGGTCGCGGCCCTGGTGCTGGGCATCGTCCTGGGCGGCGGCACCGGCTGGCTGACCACCGAGCCCGGAGCGGGCGCCGCCGCACTCACCTTCGGCGACGACTTCCCCGACGTGGACGACCAGTACCTGCCCGGCGTCACCCTCACCTTGATCGTCGACGAGTGGATGAAGAAGGCCAACTCCTACACCTGCACCAACAAACCCGGCAACCCGGACACGTGGAGCAAGGCCAAGCAGTGGATGCGCTGCCTGCCGCCCGGCGACGACGAAAGCAGGTACGTCGACATCGAGTACGACTCGGCCCGCAGGATCCGAGTCCTGAAGGCCACCTGCCACCTCGGCACCCGCGCGGAGGCCTGCACGACGCTGTTCGCCACAATGGCGGACGCGGCCCTGGTCCCCCAGGCGGAGTTGCGCAAGCGAGCGATGGCCTGGGCCACGAAGAACGCCGCGAGCGACCGCGGCACGATCATCGGCGGCATCCGCCTCCAGGCCGACCTCTCCCCCCACAGCCTCCGCCTCACCCCGGAGTCGTGATCGCAGATCGCCTACAGGGTGACGACGGTGCCGGTCAGGCGGGATTCCTCGGCCGCCCAGGCGATCTCGTGGCTGTGCAGGCTCTCCCCCGGGTCCGACAGGATCGCGGCGGGGTCGTCGTGGTCGAGGGCGTCCAGGAAGGCGGTGACCAGGCCCTGGTCGCCGCCGCCGTGGCCGTCCGCGGGCGGGTTCGTGTCGATGACCTCGGTCTCGCCGGTCACGAAGTCGGTCACGGTGAGCCGGGCGCCGTCGCCCTCCAGGTAGCCGTGCGTGCCGAAGATGCGGGTCTTGCGCAGGGCCGCCGGTGAGAAGGCGGTCATGGTGAACGAGGCCGTCGCGCCGCCGTCGAAGTCGAGGTTCACCACCTGGTGGTCCACGACGTCGTTGTCGCACGCGTACACGCACCTGCCGTACGGGCCCTCGCGCAGTGCCCGCAGCAGGCCCGCCTCCGACGGGTCGTCGGTCAGGACGGCCAGGGGCCAGCGCTGCTCCTCGCCCACGTAGGGCTGGTAGATGCGCCTGGCGTCATAGGGGCAGCCGGCCGCGACGGCGCAGTCGAGGCACCGGTCGGCGGCGCCCGCGGGCCGGTTCTCGGCCGTGAAGTGCTTCAGGCCGCCGAACGACGACACCCGCGTGACGCGGCGGCCCATCACGTACGTCAGCCAGTCGAGGTCGTGGCACGACTTGGCGAGCAGCATGAACGTGGCCTCGTCCGTACGGCGCCAGTTGCCCCGCACGTAGGAGTGGGCGTGGTGCCACCAGCCGACGGGCTCCAGGTGCTCGATGGTGACGATCTCCCCGAGCCGCCCGCTGTCGAGCACGTCCTTCACCTGCCGTGTGTAGGTGGTGTAGCGCAGCACGTGACAGACCGCGAACACCACGCCGGAACGCTCGGCCGCCGCGACGATCCGCCGGCAGTCCTCCAGGTCGATGGCCATCGGCTTCTCCAGCAGCACGTGGTAGCCCAGCTCGGCGAAGCGCACCGCCGGCTCCACGTGGTCGGCGTCCAGCGTCGCGATCACCACGGCGTCCGCGATCCTGGGCCGCGCGGCGAGCTCCCGCCAGTCGCCGAACGCCAGGGCGTCCGGGTGTTCGGCGAGCAGCGCGTCCCTGCGCCGCGGATCGGGCTCCGCCACGGCGGTGAGCCTGGCACGACCGTCCATCGTCGCGTACCTCGTGTACTTCGTCCCCCGGTCGCCCGCCCCGACCAGGGCCAGCTCGATGTGCGGCATGCTCTCAGCTCCAGTTATGTAAAGACGCGACATAAAGCTAGAGTTGCGCCAGTCCTATGGTCAAGGGGCCTTATGACGACTCATGACACCGCGCTGCTGCGCCGGCTCAACACCCGCGCCACCCTGCACGCCCTGCGCAGGGACGGGCCGCAGACGCTGACCCGGCTCGCGCGCGCCGCCGGGCTGTCGCGGCAGACCGCCGAGGTGGCGCTCGCCGACCTGACCGCGCGCGGGCTCGCGCGGGAGGTCGCGCCGGCCGAGGGCGGCACGGGACGTCCGGCCCGGCGCTTCGCGTTCAGGGCGGAGGCGGGTCACGTCGTCGGCCTCGACGTGGGACCGCGCCGCATCCTCGCCATGCTGGCCGACCTCAACGGCGACGTGCTCGGCGAACACCGGCTCGACACCGGCGAACACCTGCCCGCCGCCGAACGCCTCGCGCTGGCCGAGCGCGCCGCCACCGCCTGCGTCGAGGCCGCCGGGCTGGCGCGCGGGGACGTGTGGGCGGCCACGGCGGGCACCTCGGGCGTCGTGGACCGGCCGGGCCGGGTGTCGGTCTCGACCCTCATCCCCGGCTGGACGGGGCTCGACCTCGCCGGGCAGGTCGGCCGCTGGTTCGGCTGCCCCGGCTTCGCGGCGAACGACGCCAACCTCGCCGCCGTCGCCGAGCACTGGCGGGGCAGCGCCCGCCACGTCGACGACGTCGTCTACGTGCTCACCGGCTACCGGTCCGGCCACGGGCTGCTGCTCGACGGCCGCCTGCGCACGGGCCGCACCGGCAGCGCCGGCGAGCTGGGCAGACTGCCGCTCACCGGCTGGGAGGACGCGTCCGCCGTGCTCGCCGAGACGGGCCGGGACGCGGACGAGCTCTTCGCGGCGGCGCGGGCGGGCGACGCGCAGGCGCTCGCGCTGGTGGACCGGCTCGCCCGCGGGCTCGCGCGGGGCGCGTCCGTGCTCGTGGTCGCCGTGGACCCCGAACTGGTCGTCGTGGGCGGCGGGCTCGCCCGCGGCGGCGAGGTCCTGCTGGAACGCATGCGCGCACATCTGGCCGACATGTGCCTCAACCCGCCCGAGGTCGCGCCCTCCACGTTCGGCGAGGAGAGCATCGCGTACGGCGCCGTACGCATGGCGCTCGACCACGTCGATCAGGAACTCATGGACCCTTACGAAGGAACCGCGTCCCGCCGTCGTACACGATGAGCACCTCGTCCCCCGGCCGCCAAGCGTCGATCGTCTCCCCGGCGTGCACGAGGAACGGCGACCGCGTGCGAGCCGGAGCCGCTGAGCCGGCGCACGAACTCCTCGAACACCTGGAGCCCGAACACCTGGAGCCGCGCCACATGCTCCACGTTGACCCGCTGGTTCCGCTGTGCGCGAAGCGGGCGGGACGGCGGCTCGTCGTCTCCCTATCGTGGGGACTATGGCCTCCTCTTTCCAGCAGTCAGCCTCCGTCACGCCGCTGCGTCCCGCCGCCGAGCGCACCGCGCTCAAGCCCGCCCCGGCTGCTCGCGAGCCGCTGTGGCGGGAGGCGCTCGGCGAGTGCCTGCGGAGCATGCGGCAGGAGCGGGGCGAGAAGCTGAGTGACACGGCGGGGCGCGCCGGGGTCTCGCCGCAATATCTCTCCGAGATGGAACGAGGCGTCAAGGAGCCGTCGAGTGAGATGATCGCGGCGGTCGCCGGCGCGCTCGATGTGACCCTGGTCGATCTGACGCTCGCCGTCGCCGACCGGGTGCGGTCCGCTCAGCGCGGCACGTCGCAGGGCGCCGTCTGCCTGGCCGCGTAGCGCGGGCCTAGCGGTGCTCCTCGATGATCTGGTCGATGAGCCCGTATTCCATGGCCGCGGCCGCGGTGAACACGCGGTCGTGGTCGGTGTCGGCGCGCAGGGTCTCGATGCTCTGGCCGGTGTGCCGTGACAGGATGCGCTCGATGTCGGCCCGCACCCGTACGACCTCGTCGGCCTGCAGGATGAGGTCGGGGATCGTGCCGCGGCCCTGAGCGGCCGGCTGGTGCAGGATCACGCGGGCGTGGGGGAGAGCGGCGCGTTTCCCCTCGGCCCCCGCGGCGAGGAGGACGGCGCCGACCGCGACGGCCTGCCCGACGCAGGTCGTCGAGACCCGCGACCGGATGTGGCGCATGGTGTCGTAGATCGCGAGCATCGCGCTCGGATCCCCGCCCTCGCAGTTGATGTAGAACTGGATCTCCCCGTCGGGGTTGTCCGACTCCAGGAAAATCAGCTGCGCGATGAGCGCATTGGCGACGCCCGCGTCGATCGCGGTGCCGAGATAAACGATGCGCTCGGTGAGCAGATGCGAATAGACATCCATGATCCGCTCGCCACGGGGATTCTGCGCGATGACATTTGGAATCGTGTAGGAACTCACTTGGCGTCTCCTTCTGCCACGCCGAATCCGGGTCGCGGACGAGCGTGCGGGGCTATTTCGTCAAAGGACTGCACGATCGCGTCGATGAACCCGTATTCGCGCGCCTCCTGCGCGGTGTACCAACGGTCGTGCAGCGAATCCTCGAAGATGCGCTCGACGGGCTGGCCGGTGTCCTCGGCGATGAGCCCGAGCACCGTGTCGCGGGTGTGCCGCAGGTCGTTGGCCTGCAGTTCGATGTCGACGGCGGTGCCGCCGATGCCCGCCGAGCCCTGGTGCATCAGGACGCGGGAGTGCGGCAGGGCGCGGCGCTTGCCCTTGGTCCCCGACGACAGCAGGAACTGACCGGCGCTGTAGGCGATGCCGAGCACGAGCGTCGAAACGTCGCAGGGAATGAGACGCATGACGTCGCGAATGGCCAGCATCGCGGGCACCGAGCCGCCCGGCGAATGAATCCACAAGGCGATGTCGGCCGACGGCTCCTGAGTGGCGAGCGCCATCAGCTGCGTCGCCAGCAAAGTGCCGTTGTCGTCGTCGAGCGGGCCGTCGAGAACGAGAATGCGCCGCTCGTAAAGCTCACGTCGCATTCGCCGGTCGAACAGCGGAACTTTCTCTTCTTCGCTCATGCGTCCATCATGTGCGGCCCTTCGGAGCGGAGTCGCCTGGATCTGCCTGTGGCAGATCTGCTGTGAGCAGCGTGGCCGGCCTGGAAGCCTGTGGCGGATCCGCGGCGGGTTCGCGGCGGGTTCGTGGTGGGTTCGCGGTGAGTTCGCGGCGGCCGGACGGTCTCTACGGATGTCCCGGTCACTCTTCCCCCGGCCACTGGAGGGTTCCCATGATCGAACGCGGCGAGTCGACGTTCCTGAAGGCGGGGCCGCGCCGATGAGCGTCGTCGCCCGCCCGCCGATCGTCACCGGGGCGTTGCTGGTGCGGATGGCCACCGTGGTGGCCTCGTCGATCGGGTTCTTCCTGCCGTTCTCCGTCGTCCCCGAGTACGCCGAGCGCTCCGCCGGCCCTGCCGTGGCCGGCGCCGCGAACGCCGCCCTGCTCGTGACCACCGTCGCCGTCGAACTCGCCGCGCCCGCGCTGGTCGCCAGGATCGGCTACCGCTGGGCGCTCGGCCTCGGCCTGCTCGCCCTGGGCGCGCCCACCCTCGTCCTCCTCGCCTCCTCCGACGCCGCGGTCGTCATCGCCGTCAGCGCCCTGCGCGGCGTGGGCTTCGCGATCACTGTCGTGGCGGGCGGCGCGCTCACCGCGGAACTGGTCCCCGCCGAGCGGCGCGGTGAAGGGCTGGCGCTGGTGGGCCTGGTCAGCGGGGTCAGCGCGCTCGTGGCGCTGCCCACGGGGAGCTGGCTCGCGCAGGTCGCGGGTTATGGGGTCGTCTTCGCCGCGACCGCCGTCGTCCCGATCGTGTCGGTGCTGACCGTCCCGTTCCTGCCGGGCCGTCCCGCGATGGCGGAACGGGTCGCGGCGGTGAAGCGGGCCGCGGGGGTGGAGCGGGCCTCAGGGGTTGAGCGGGTCGCAGGGGTTAAGCGGGCCGCAGGGGTGGGGGCCGGGCTGCGTACGCCGGCCCTGATGTGGCCGGCGGCGATCTTCGCCGCGTCGGCGGCGGGGACCGGCGTCCTGGCCACCTTCGTGCCGCTCGCCGTGCGCGGCGGACCGATCTGGCTCGCGCCGGCCGCGCTGCTGGCCCAGTCGGCCACCGCCGCGCTCGCCCGCTGGGTGGCGGGCCGCGCCGGCGACCGCCGCGGGCACGAGCGGCTGCTGCTGCCGGGGCTGCTGATGTCCGCCTCCGGGCTGGCCGCCGTGTCGCTGACCTCCTCCAGCGTGAGCGTCCTGGCCGGAGCGGCGGTGTTCGGCGCCGGATTCGGCGTCCTGCAGAACGCCACCATGACCATCATGTACGCCCGCGTACACCCCGAACAGTTCAGCACCGTCAGCGCCCTGTGGAACGCCGCCTACGACAGCGGCATGGCCGCGGGCGCCTTCGCCGTCGGCCTCCTGGCCCCGCTCACCGGCTACCCGCCGGCACTGCTGCTCACCGCAGCCCTCATGGCGGCCACCCTGCCCCTCATCCCCCGCGCCCGAAGAAGTCCATGAAGACCGGCCCTCCGGTGAGTGCCCAGTAGCGAGCTTGGCCATTGCGAGGGGACGGCCGAGGTTCGTGTCCCTGAACCACGGCGAGGTGCCCGGCTGCGGGTGAGGCGATGGTGGCGCCGGGTTCTCACGGGTGGACGCTGATGATGGTCTTGCCCTTGACGCGCTCGGTCGGGTTGAGGGCGGCGACGGCGTCGTTCAGGGTGGCGACGTTGCCGATGGCCATGCGCAGCCGTCCGTCGCGCACGCGCTGGGCGAGCTCGCTCAGCTGGGCAGGGTCCGACACGACGACGAAGTCGATCGCCAGGCCGTCGGCGGGGCGGGCCGCCACAGGGCCGGTGACGGACACCAGGGTGCCGCCGGGGCGTACCAGGGCGGCGGAGCGCCGTCCGATGTCGCCGCCGAGGACGTCGAAGACCAGGTCGACCTGTCCGACGTCCTCCAGGGCGTCGTTCTCCAGGTCGACGAACTCGTGCGCGCCGAAGTCGAGCGCCGTCTGCCGGGAGCCGGCGCGTCCGGTGCCGATGACGTGGGCGCCGGCCTCGCGGGCGAGCTGCGCCGCCATCGAGCCGACCGCGCCCGCCGCCCCGTGGACGAGGACGCTCTGCCCCGCGCGGACGCGCCCGTGGTCGAACAGCCCCTGCCACGCGGTCAGGCCCGAGATCGGCAGGCTCGCGCCCAGCGTGAAGTCGATGTCGCCCGGCAGCGGGGCGAGGTTGCGCGCTTCGACGGCCGCGTACTCGGCGAGCGCGCCGTCGCGGTACCAGTCGGTGATGCCGAACACCCGCTGACCCACCGACAGCCCCGTGGTGCCGTAGCCGAGCGCCACGACCACGCCGGCCAGGTCGTGGCCGGGGACCGACGGCGTCCTGTCATGGCCGGACCGGTCGACCCACGTCGAGGGCCACGTCAGCTCTCCCGAGGTGAACCCCGCCGCGCGCACCTCCACCAGCACGTCGTTCAGCCCCGGCTCGGGCTTGGGCCGCTCGGTCAGAGTCATTCCGGCCGTCCCTGCGGCCTCGTCCGTCGCCACGATCGCCTTCATGCGATGCCTCCCTGCATCCGGGTGCTCGCCGCCGTGACCGCGAGCTCGTCAATTTGGACTATTTCGTCCGCAACAATACCACCGGGGCGATGGCATGCAGCGGTCCTTTGCGGGGTCGTTCCGTAGAGATGGGGATGTGCTGGGCGGACTCTCTGGTCCATGGAAAAGGGATCAGCCGGGGTAGGCTGGGCGAGTGGGCAAGCCGGAGAACGCACCGACGGGACGCAGGCTTACGTCCCGTGGCGCCACGACCCGCGCGCGCATCGTGGCGGCCGCTCTCGAGCTGATGTACATGAAGGGCGTCAACGCGACCACGCTCGACGACGTAAGGGCCGCGAGCAACACCAGCAAGTCACAGCTCTACAACCACTTCCCCGACAAGGAGGCGCTGGTCCGCGCCGTCGTCGAGGCGCGCGCCGCGCAGGTCCTGGAGCGGGAGCGCGGGAATCTGGAGCGGCTGAGGTCGTTCAACGGCCTGGTCCGCTGGCGTAACGCGCTGGTGCAGCGTAACGCGCTGCAGAACGGCGCCTACGGCTGCGCGCTCGGCTCACTGGCGAGCGAACTGGCCGACCAGGACGACCAGGCCCGCACCACGCTGGCCGCCTCGTTCGCGGAATGGGAAGGGCTGCTGGCCGCCGGCCTGCGGCGGATGCGCGAGAGCGGCGTGCTCAGGCCCGAGGCCGACCCGGAGAAACTCGCCACAGGTCTGCTGGCCGCCCTCCAGGGCGGCTATCTGCTGGCCGAGACCGCCCACGACATCAAGCCCATGGAGGTCGCCCTCGACATGGCGCTCGACCACGTGAAGTCGTTCCTCGCCGGGTGACGGCGGGGGCAGGGCTCCGGTGCGCGGAGCGAGGTCCGCGCACCGATGAGGTCAGGCCGACGCCCGCTTCGGCAGCTTCCACCCGGGACGGGGGAAGTGGCAGGTGTAGCCGTTGGGGTATTTCTGCAGGTAGTCCTGGTGCTCCGGCTCGGCCTCCCAGAAGTCGCCCGCCGGGGTGACCTCGGTGACGACCTTGCCCGGCCACAGGCCCGAGGCGTCGACATCGGCGATCGTGTCCTCGGCGATCCGCTTCTGCTCGTCGTTGGTGTAGAAGATCGCAGAACGGTAGCTGAGACCGATGTCGTTGCCCTGGCGGTCCTTCGTCGTGGGGTCGTGGATCTGGAAGAAGAACTCGAGCAGCGCGCGGAAGTCGGTCTTGTCGGTGTCGTAGACGACCTCGATGGACTCCGCGTGGGTGCCGTGGTTGCGGTAGGTGGCGTGGGGAACGTCGCCGCCGCTGTAGCCGACGCGCGTCGACACGACGCCGGGCTGGTGACGGAACAACTCCTCCATGCCCCAGAAGCAGCCGCCGGCGAGAATCGCCTTTTCGGTGGTCATGTCGTCTCCTAAGAGTCGTCGGTGTCGCCGGAGAACAGGGTCTCTGATCGGCCGGCCCGGTCGTTCCCATGCAGCGAGCGGACGCGCCGGTCTATTCCCGCTGCCCGCGAGCAGCGGCCACATGACGAGCCTGCCCCGGTACGGCGCTTAGGAACTGGACTATATAGTCCTGTTTCCAGTCGGCCAAATCGTCGACGAGCCGAGATCCAGGACTTGCCCGGGCGGCCTCATCCACGCGGCCGCCTCACTTGAGTAGGGGGTACTCATGCGTTCCCCCGCGCCGGCGACCGATCCTTCGATCGGGAGCAATAGGCGACGTTCATTGGGGGAGCCATGGCGTCATCGCGAGTGCGCGTGCTCATCATGGTCGGCGTGCTCGGCCTCTTGGCGGCGGCCGGGGCCGTCTGGCTGGTCGGCGTCGCCACCGGCGACCCTGGAGGGTCGCCGGCCGGCGCCGGGGTGAGCATGCCGGTGGACGACGAGGACGTACCCGACCAGGACGTACGTGATGAGGACATACCTGATGAGGACGCATCTGACGAGGTGCGGTCATCCGCCGGCGAGCCGAAGTCCCAGGAGAAGCCCCAGGGCAACCACCGCAGGAGCGTCCGCTGGAACGGCGTGCGCCTGGACGGCTCCACCGGTGACGACGGTTGCGTCACCATCATCAACAAGACCTCGACCGTCGCGACGATCGAGTCGGTCTCCTTCGAGGTACGGTCGGGCCCCGGCCGGGCCACCGCCCGCTCGGCTCCCGGCCACTGCGAACCCACCGGCGACCCGCTGTGCCAGGGCGTCACGCTGCGGGCCGGCTCCCAGTGCCTCGCCGGCGCGGTCATCACGGGCGAGCCGTCCGACAGCCCGTACGTCATCCAGGCCGTCGTCCACTTCCGGTACAGGTGCGTCAACGTCGAGGACGCGCCCTGCCACGAGGTCCAGGACTGGGCCGGCCCGCCGCCGACAGAGCAACGGCCGGTGGAGATCAGGGGCGCGACCGCGAACAACGTCCCGCAGTTCGACTACTACATCGGGGACGAGACCGACACGACCGCCTCCCCGGAACCGTCCCCGGAGATCACGGAGACCCCGGACACGGAGGTTGAGGCCACACCCAGCGAGGACACGGCCACGACGCGGGAGGGAGAATGACGAGCGACGTCGAACAGGCGGACGCGCGGAAACCGCAGCCGACAGGCGAAGAACCGACCCTCCGCCGACCCGCGCGGGCGACGGAGCCCGCGCCCGAGCAGCCGGTCAGGGAGCCCGCGCCCGAGCAGAGCACGCCTCAGCGGCCAGCCGCGCAGACCGCGTCTGCGCAGACCGCGTCCGAGCAGTCGGCGGACGGCGGGCAGGAGCCGATCTCGACGCGGCTGCGGCAGTTCGCCGAGGCCGTGGGCCCCACGACGCTGGCCACCGCGGTGCTCATCTACTTTGGCTATGTGGCGACCCGCGCCCGCTTCGACTACTTCGGCGTCTCCCTGGAGATGGCGGACCTGTCCAACCAGAGCCTTCTCCTCTACGGCCTCGAGGTCGTGTACGTCCCGGCGGCCCTGATGTGCCTCGGCGCGCTCCTGGTCATCGCCGTCCACGCCGCCGTGTCCAGGCGACTGGCCCGCCGCCAGGGCGACCCGCTCAACACGTTCATGGCGGCCGTCATCGCGCTGATCGGGGTGCTGCTGGTCGCCCGCGCGCTGATCGGCATGTTCCTCCAGGACTCCCAGACGAGCGTCGTCATCGGCACGACACCGCTGGCCCTCGCGTTCGGCCCGGCCGCGCTGGCGTACGGGATCCACGTCCACGGCAAGAACCGCGGCCGCCCGCTCCTGTCACCCCGGCCGGCGAGGAACGGCGTGCTGAGCGTGGCGGGCCTGGCCGTCGCCGGCCTGTTCTGGGCCTCGACCACGGTCGCCTGGGCGTACGGGATCGGCCTCGGGGAGCAGGACGCCGCCGAGCTGTCCCAGCGCGCCGAGGTGGTCATCGACGTGAAGCAGGAGTTGCACGACGTGCCTGCGGGCATCACTCACACCCGGCTCCGCTCGACCGGCAAGGAACCCGGTTACGAGCACCGCTACCGCGGCTTCCGCCTCCTCCTCGCCTCCGGCGGACGGCTGTTCCTGGTCAACCCGCAGTGGAGACTGGGCCGCGACCAGACGATCGTCCTCCCGTACGACAACGGCGTCCGCATCCAGCTCATCTCGCAGCCCTGACCGCCACGAGGTCAGTAGGCGAGTTCGCCGATGCCGCCGTCGACGCGCAGGACGGTGCCGGCGGTGTAGGCGGACTCGTCGGAGGCGAGGTAGACGGCGGCCTTGGCCAGCTCGGTGGTGGTGCCGATGCGGTGGAGGGGGACGACGCGGCGGAACTCGTCGTAGATGGCGGCCTGCCGTTCCGGCCCGAGCGAGGCGAAGGTGTCCGTGAGGGTGGGGCCGGGGCTCAGGCCGTTGACCCGGACGCCGCGTTCCTTCAGCTCGTACGTCAGCCCGCGCGCGAAGGACAGCAGGCCCGCCTTCGCCGCGCCGTAGACGGCCGCGTTCTCGTGGCCGACGAAGGCGGAGACCGAGCCGACCAGGATGATCGAAGCCTGCCGCGACAGGAGCGGCAGCAGGGCCTTGATCAGGAAGAACGGGCCCTTGAGGTCGGTGGCGACGAGCCTGTCGAAGGCGTCTTCCGTCCACTCCTCGATCGGCAGATGGGTGACGTCGGCGGCGTTGCTCATCACGATGTCGAGCCGCGGCCACTCCTCGCGCAGCCGCGCCGCGAGCGCCGCCTGGGCGGGCACGTCGCCGGCGTCGCTGACGACGGTCAGCACCGGGCCGTCCAGCTGTTGGGCGGCCTCGTCCAGCCGCTTCTGTGATCGGCCGGTGATCGCGACGGCCGCTCCTTCGGCGAGGAACTGGCGGGCCGTCTCCAGCCCGATGCCGCTCGTCCCTCCCGTGATCAGTGCGTACTTCCCGGCAAGACGACTCATGGAGCTCTCCTCATAGTTCTGTGCAGTCGTTCAAAAAGTCGGCCAAGCGCCACCGTACGCTGTTTTGTGCAAGCGGTCAAAAAGTCATAACCTCAGGCCATGGCACGTACCGGGCGTCCCCGCGCATTCGACCAGAGCCAGGCGCTGGAGCGCGCGCTCATGCTCTTCTGGTCCCGCGGCTACGGCGCGACCTCCGTGCAGGACCTCGTCGAGGCACTCTCCCTCGAACGGGGGAGCCTGTACGGCGCCTTCGGCGACAAGCGGAGCTTCTACCTGGCCGCGGTCCGGCTCTACTGGGACACCTACGAGCGCGGGCTGATCGCGGCACTGCAGGAGGGGCCGGTGCTGCCGGCGCTGCGCGAGGTGCTCGTGACCCCGGCCGGCGCGCCGGAGGACACCCCCGACGCCCCACATGGATGCATGATCGGCAACACCACCGCCGAGCTCGTCCCGCAGGACGACGAGGCCCGCGAGGTCGTGGCCCGCGCGCACGCGCGGTTCATCGAGATCGTCGCCGGCGCGCTGCGGCGCGCGCAGGCCGAGGGCGAGGTCACCACGGCCGCCACCCCGGAAGCCCAGGCGCAGCTTCTGCTCTTCACCGTTCAGGGCCTCTCCCTGGTCTCCCGCGCGGGGGTTGACCAGGCCGCCGCACTCGCCGCCGCCGACGCCCTGATCGGCGCGCTCCGCGCCTGACCCCCTGCGTCAGCGGGGGGTGCAGACGGTCAGGCGGAGGCCGGGGTCCTCGTTGGCCTGGAAGGTGGCGTAGTCGAAGGCCCGGCCCCGTGGACCTG
Organism: Nonomuraea sp. NPDC049421; assembly: GCF_040677005.1. Lineage (NCBI taxonomy): Bacteria > Bacillati > Actinomycetota > Actinomycetes > Streptosporangiales > Streptosporangiaceae > Nonomuraea > Nonomuraea sp. NPDC049421. Next base: position 75,864 of record NZ_JBFAQA010000032.1, on the reverse strand, counting down.
GTGCTCGACATCCTGCCGCCCGCGGCGGGGCCGGCTCCCGTGCGGGCCGCCGCCATGGCCGTGCGCGAGGGCGGCAGGATCGTGCTCATGGGCGGTGTCGGCATGCTGGACGGCGCGGAGCCGGCGCTGCCGTACCGGTGGCTGATGCGCAACAACGTGACGGTGCGCGGGCAGTGGATGTACCGGCGCGACGCCCCGCTGCGGCTGGTCGCCCTGGCCCGCTCCGGCCTGCTCGACCTGCGTCAGTGGGAGGTCACCGCGTTCCCGCTCGACGACGCCGTGGAGGCGGTGGCCCACGCCGCCGGCAAGGCCGCCCCCTTCCGGCTCACCGTGCTCCGTCCCTGACCCGGAGGGCGCGGGCGCACGAGGTGAGCGTCTCCGCGAGCGTCGCCCGGTCCTTGTCGTCGATGTCGGCCAGCATGACCGCCTCGATCGCGTCCAGCGAACGGTCGCAGCGGCGCAGCACGCGCAGACCCTCGGGGGTGAGGCGGGTGCGCAACGCGCGGCCGCCCCGGGGATGGGGGTCGCGGCGGATCAGGCCGCGTTGTTCGAGGTCGCGGATGACCAGGTTCATCGCCTGCGGGGTGACGAAGGCGATGCGGGCCAGGTCGGCCGAGGAGGGGGCGTCGCGCAGGCGCAGCTCGCTGAGCGCCATGTACGCGGTCGTCGTCACGCCGTGCCGGGCCAGCGCCTCGTCCAGGCAGGCGCGCACGAGGCGTTCCAAGCGGAACACCAGATAGCTCACGTGGGGCGGCGGCGGGTCCGGCGCGGCGGCCGAGGGGGTACCCGGATCGGTCACCAGGCGACGATATCGCGCTCTGTCCGGCATGTAAGTTTCACGGCGTTATCAAGGTCCTTGATAACAAGCTACTTGATAACCAGCGGAAACGGCCCGCAGTCGGATGATCTTGATCGGGTCCGCATTGACGCTGCACCGCGGCCCTTTTACGGTCCAGCGAACGACACCATCGAGAGGAGGAATCGCGCATGACACGATTAACGAAGATGCTGGCCGGTGCCTGCGCGGCGGCGCTCTTCGCCGTCATGTCCGTGGTGCTCGGCTCACCGGCCGCCGCCGCCAGCCTGGTCGAGGTGACCGGCTTCGGCAGCAACCCGGGCAACATGCGCATGCACGTCTACGTACCGGACTCACGCCCCGCCGCGCCGGCCGTCGTGGTCGCCATGCACGGCTGCGGCGGCTCAGGCCCCGGCTTCCACCAGAGCAGCGAGTTCGCCTCGCTGGCCGACCGCTACGGCTTCATCGTCATCTACCCGACCGCCACGCAGTCGGCGGGGTTCGGCAACTGCTTCGACACCTGGTCGGACGCGGCCAAACGGCGCGGCGGCGGCAGCGACCCCGACTCGATCCTGTCGATGATCGGCTACGTCGAGCGGACCTACGGCGGCGACCGGAACCGCGTCTACGCCACCGGCAGCTCGTCCGGCGGCATGATGACCCAGCACATGCTCGCCGTCCACCCGGACGTGTTCAAGGCCGGTGCCTCCTTCATGGGCGTGCCGTTCAACTGCTTCGCCGGGGCCGCCGACTACCCGCCGGGCAGCAGCAGGTGCACCGGCGGCAGCATGGATCGCACGCCGCAGCAGTGGGGCGACGCGGTACGCCAGGCGTACCCGGGCTTCTCCGGCGTCCGGCCGCGCATTCAGCTCTGGCACGGCACCGCCGACACCCTGGTGCCGTACTCGCTGCTGCGCGAGTCGGTCGAGCAGTGGACGAACGTCTTCGGGCTGAGCCAGACCCCGACCAGCACCGACACCCCGCAGGCAGGCTGGAACCGCAGCCGCTACGCCGGCTCGTCCGGCACCGTGCAGGTGGAGTCGTACAGCATCCAGGGCGCCGGCCACGCGCTGCCGCAAGGCGGCATGGCCCTGTACGCCATCCAGTTCTTCGGCCTGACCAGCGCGGCCGACACCACGCCGCCGACCACGCCGGGCACCCCCGTCGCGTCCGGCGTGACCGCCACCGGCGCCACGCTGACCTGGACGGCCTCTACCGACCAGGGCGGCTCCGGCCTGGCCGGTTACACCGTCTACCGCGAGCAGGGCGCCACCGACCAGCAGCTCGGCCAGTCCACCACGAACTCGATCACCCTCACCGGGCTGAGCGCCGGCACCCAGTATCAGGTGTACGTACGGGCGCGTGACGGTGCGGGCAACCTGTCGGGCAACTCCGCGACGGTCACCTTCACCACGACCTCCACGGGAGGCGACACGACGCCGCCTACCGCCCCGTCCGGCCTGGCCGCGTCGGGCACCACCGCGAGCGGCACCACCCTGACCTGGACGGCCGCCACCGACGACACCGGCGTGACCGGCTACCGCGTCCTGCGCGCCACGAGCGGGACGTTCGCCCAGGTCGGCACCTCGGCCACCACCTCGTTCACCGACTCGGGCCTGACCGCGAACACCACCTACCGCTACCAGGTCCGCGCGTACGACGCCGCGGGCAACGTCTCCGAGGTCTCGAACACCGTCGAGATCACCACCTCCGAGGGTGGCACGAGCGGCGCGTGCTCGGCCGTCCCGGCCGTGCAGTCCCAATGGGGCACCGGGTACGTGATCCAGCCCCTGACCGTCACGAACACCGGCACCTCCACCATGACCGGCTGGACCGTCACGTTCACCCTGCCGGCCGGCCACACCCTGACCGGCTCGTGGAACGGCACCGTCTCCACCAGCGGCAGGACCGTCACCGTACGGAACGTCGGACACAACGGCACGCTCGCGCCGGGAGCGAGCACCGGGAGCTTCGGCTTCCAGGCGACCCGGCCGAACGGCGACACCGCCCTGCCCTCCGGCTACACCTGCGCCTGACCACCGGCGGACACGCGCACCGCTGAGCCCTCGGATCGAGGGCTCAGCACCGCCTGCACCGTCACGCGGCAGACCTCAGCGCCGCCGCCGTGGCGACGAGCAGGGCCAGCAGCAGGACGATTGCCAGGAAGACCTGCCCGTGCAGGCCGAGAACGAAGACGGTCCGGCCGGCGAACTCCGGGTCGTACGTGGCGGTGCCGGGGAACAGCAGCGCGCCGACCATGCCCAGCCACGGCGTGGCCAGCACGGCGGCGGCCGGCACCAGGGCGTCCCGCCCTGGCCGCAGCGCGAGGACCAGCCCGATGAGACCGAGGAGCACGGTCATCACCATGTACTGGGCGTCGTGGAACTTGGCGTGCGGCGGCCAGGCCGGGTTGAAGGCGTGCTGCGCCGCCAGGTCGGGGATGACCAGGTCGGCCAGCACCGCGCCGGCCATGGTGATCACCGCGACGGCGATGATCAGAATTCGGGGGAGTCGCATCAGATCGTCCAGGTGTAGGCGGGGGTGAGCGAGCGGTCGAAGAGCGCGTACGGAAGGAGCGGAAGGACCGCGTCCCGCAGCGTGGTCAGCGGTGTGGAGGTCCAGTGCGCGGCGGCGCCGGCCTGGCGGGAACGCCTGGCGATCCGCTGGGTGCGGGGTCTGCGGGCGCTGTCGTAGGCCGCCAGCCCCGGCCGTACGCCGAGCGTGTCCACCGCGCGCGCCAGCGTGACCGCGTCCTCGAGCGCCTGGCAGGCGCCCTGCCCCAGGTTGGGGGTCATGGCGTGGGCCGCGTCGCCGAGCACGGCGACGTTCCCGCGCACGTAGGCGGGCAGCGCGGGCAGCTCGTACGTGTCGTGCTGCAGCACCGCCTCCTCCCGCGCGGAGCCGAGCAGCGCAGGGATGGGGTCGTGCCAGCCGGCGAAGCGCCCGCGCAGCTCGTCCAGGCCGATGCGGGAGCCGGCCGGGGCGTTGGCCATCGCGTAGCAGTAGACGCGGCCGTCGGGCATCCGCACGTACCCGAACCGCTCGCCGCTGCCCCACGTCTCGGCGCTCCCCTCGACGGGCTGCGGCGGCGCCAGGAAACGCCAGGTGGTGTAGCCGACGTAGCGCGGGCCGGGATGATCCGGCCAGAGCGAGCGCCGGGTCACGCTGTGCACGCCGTCGGCGCCGACCACGAGATCCGCGGTGGACGTGCCCTCGCTGTGGTGAACCGTGCCGTCGGGGTGCACGTGCCGTACGTCGATGCCGGGCCGCAGCGCCTCCGGCGGAACGGCGGCGCGCAGCAGGTCCACCAGGGCCGCCCGGTGCACGGTCACCCACGCGCCGAAGCGGCGCTTCAGGTCCTCGGCGTCGTTGCGTACCAGCCAGTCCCCGCGCCTACCGCGGATGCCGGCGGGCGGCTCGGCGAGACCGCCCGCGCGCAGCCGCTCGCCCAGGCCGACGGCGTCCAGGGCGCGAAGACCGTTGGGCTGGATGGTCAGCCCGGCGCCCACCTCGGTGAACGCGGCGGCCCGTTCGAGCACCTCCACCTGCCGGCCGCGCCGGTGGAAGGCGACGGCCGTGGCGAGCCCGCCGATGCCGCCGCCCACGATGATCACTTTCATGGTGTCTCCTCGGCTAGTGCAGGCCGCGCTTGCCCGGGGCCCAGAAGGGTTTGACCTTGATGGACGTCCGTGGCCAGTTGCGTTCGCGGACGAGGAAGTCGCGGACCATCTGGCACGTCCGCGCCTCGCCCGCCACGTAGGCGGCGCCGGTGTTGCCCGGCAGGTCCAGCGCGGCGACGGCGTCGAGCAGCACCCGCGAGGCCACGGCCGGGGAGCCGCGGCGGTGGACGCGCTGTAGCGGCCTTCCCGGCAGGGGCAGGTCGTGCTCGGGGGCCTCGCTCTCCAGGACGCCGTGCACCTCGGCCGCGTCTCCCAGCGCCCTGATCATCGGTCCGAAGGCGGCGCCGGCGGTCTCCTCGCCGATGAAGACGTGGAAGTCGGCCTCGCGGGTGAAGAAGTCGCCCTGCGGCCACCAGAACGTCACCCGGTCGCCCGGCCTGGTTTCCCTGGCCCACGCGAGGCCGATGCCGTCGCCCTCGTACAGGTGGACGCGCAGCTCGATCGCCCTCCTGCCGGGGGTGAGCTCCCAGATCGTGTACGTGCGCAGCGTCTCGCCAGGGCGCAGGATGCCCGACACCGACAGCGGGTCCTTGAGCTGGATCCTGATGTGCTGGCCGGGGGTGTAGGAGAAGGCGACGGGCTGCTCGGTCTCCAGCCTGATGCGCCGGATGGCCGGGTTGACCTGCTCGGCGACGGTGATCGTCGCGTCCATGGCGTACTTGCCGAACAGCCGGTCGCGCACCGTGCGAGCCACGTCAGGACTCCTTCCGCCGCCGCAGGTGCGCGGACCTCGACATCCGCCACCACACGGCCGTGACCAGTGCCGGCACCGCGAGAAGAATCCACCACATGAGCTACTCCTTACTGCTTCTAAGTTTGTTTAGAGCCATTAAGGAAACATAGATGCCCTAAGATGTCAACGGCAGGCGACGAGAGAGGTGCTGATGTCCGCACAGACCGGCAGGCGCGAACGGTTGCGCAGGGCCACGCTGGAGGAGATTCACGCGGCGGCGCGCAAGCTGCTGGTCGAGCAGGGATCGGCCGCGGTGACCATCAACGCCGTCGCCCGGCGGGTCGGCATGAGCGGCCCGGCCCTGTACCACTACTACGCGGGGCACGACGAGCTGGTCGGCGCGGTGACCGCCGACTTCTACCGCGAGCTGGCCACCACCATGGAGCAGGCCCGCGACGCCCGCCCTGATGCGCCTGTCGGGGAGCGCCTGCTGGCCGTCTGCCGCGCCATGCGCGCCTGGGCCATCGCCCATCCGGCCGAGTTCGGCTGGATCTTCGCCAGCCCCGTCGCCCCGCCGGACCGCCGCCCCGACTCGGTGCGGTACGAGGCCGCCGTACGGTTCGAGCAGGTCTTCCTCGACCTGGTGGTCGAGCTGTGGCAGACCCGCCCGTTCCCGGTGCCCGACCCCGCCGGCCTGCCCGCGTCCCTGCGCGAGCAGCTCTCCGCGTACTCGGCCACCATCGAAGGACGCCTGCCCCTGGAGGCCGCCCACGTCTTCCTATCCTGCTGGATCCGGCTGTACGGGCTGCTCTGCATGGAGGTCCTGCACCAGCTCGACTTCGCCTTCACCGACGCCGCCCCCCTCTACGAGGAATGCCTGCGCGACCTGTCCACCGCCCTCGCCATCGACTACACGCCCTGATGACCGTGGCCCTGGGCGGCCGCCGCCCGCATTTGTCGGACCCGGCTGCGAGACTCCGGGCATGACTGCTGCCCATGAGGACGAGTTCACCGTCGAGGTCGTCCAGGAGGGCTTTCTCCGTACGAAGATCGTTCGCGGCGAGATGCGCGATCAGCGGTTCCCGTTACCCGCCGGCCCGGACAACACGGTGTTCGACCGCATGCGGCTGGTCGACGTGGACTTCAGCGCGATGCGGTTCGTCTGCTTTCTCTCCCGTGGCAGCGAGTTCGACGGCTGCGACTTCTCCGGAACCGCCTTCGACCAGCTGCTGCTGGGCGCTCCCGTGGACGGTGCGGTGTGGCCGCAGAGCGTCTTTCGCGGGTGCGTGTTCCGCCGTACGCGGTTTCCGACGCTGACCGCCTTCGGCAATGTCAGGTTCGAGGGGTGCACGTGCGAGCGGTCCCGCCTCCGGCTGCAGACGAACACCCATGAGGCGGAGTTCGTCGACTGCGTCTTCGCCGGCCCGATCCGCGGCGTCAACTTCTGGGGCCGCCCGTACGATTTCGACCAGGCCGCACTGGGCAGAGACCACAACGACTTCAGCGGCAACGACGTCACCGCCGCCCGCCTCGACGACGTCGCCTTCCCCCACATCGACCTGCGCGCTCAGCGCTTCTCCGGCCACACACTTCTTGACCGGTTCACGGAACGCGCGAAAGCCGTGCTGCCGCTGATCGACGGCTGGCCGGATGCCGAGCATCGCGACATGGCCCGACTGACGTTGGAGTTCCTCATCGCCGACGCGCCGGAAAGGATCGACGACGTGGCGCTGGTGAGCCCGGCGAATCTGGGCCGCAAGCTGCCGCCCGCCCTGCGCGAAGAGCTGTTCGCCGCGCTCAGACGCACGACCAGCGATACACACCGTGGCCGAGCCGCAGCGCCTCCCGGGCCAGATCCCGCAGCTCGGTGATGCGCTCGACCTCGTACGCGTCGAGCAGCTCGTCGTCGGCGTACTCGCGCACCCGTGCGTCGTCCACGGCGGCGAGCGCGGCCACCGTCTCCGGCATCACCCGATCGACGCCCGACGACTCGCCGTCGTCCACGACGCCCTGGCTGTCGCCGAACTCACTCGCGTCCCGCTTGCTGAGCTCCGCCACCAGGTAACTGAGGTCGTCGATCCACCCCTTGCAATCGACGTACGGGAGGTCGAGCTGCGCCGGCCCGCCGGACATGGCCCGCTCGGCTGACTGGTCCGACTCGGCCGTGAAATAGTCGACTAAAACGCCCATGGCCGAACACCTTATCGAAAGAGGAGCCTGGCATGAAGCTCACCGCGCGGGCGCTCAACCGGGCCACGCTGGATCGGCAGCTGCTGCTGCGCAGGGAGCCGCTGGACGTGGCGGAGGCGGTGCGGCGGGTGATGGCGTTACAGGCCCAGGAGGCGGCCTCGCCGTACATCGCGCTCTGGAACCGCGTCGCGGACCTCGACGCCGCCGACCTCGACACCGCCTTCGCGGACCGTCGGGTCGTACGGGGGACGACGATGCGGATGACGCTGCACGCCGTGCACGCCGACGACTACCCGGCCTTCCGCGACGCCATCGAGCCGACCATGTACGCCACCCACCTCGACGGCCGCTTCACCCCGCCGGGCCTCACCGTGGAAGCGGGGCGGGCGCTGGTCGAGGGGCTGCTGGAGTTCACGGATGAGCCGCGGACGGTGCAGGAGATGAAGGACTGGCTGGAGCCACGCCTCGGCGGGCTGCCGGCGGCGGGGGTGTGGGCGGTCCTCCGCTCGTACACGCCGATGGTGCGGGTGCCGACCGGCGGGCCGTGGTCGTTCACCGGCCGCGTGTCCTGCGTCGCCTCCTCACCCAGGCCCACGCTCGACCTGGACGCCTCGGCCGAGGCTCTGGGAGTGCTGACGCGACGCCATCTGCAGGCGCTCGGCCCGGCCACGGTGGCGGACGTCGCGCAGTTCGCGCTGGTGCAGCAGGCGCGCGTCAAGAAGGTGCTGAGCGCCATGGACGGCGAGGTCGAGCAGTTCGAAGGCCCGGACGGCAAGCCGCTGTGGGACCTGAGGGACGCGTCCCGCCCGCCCGAGGACACCCCGGCTCCGCCGCGCCTGATGGCCATGTGGGACAACACCCTGCTCGCCCACACCGCCCGCGACCGCCTCCTCCCACCCGCCTACCGCAAGCTCGTCATCCGCGCCAACGGCGACGTCCTCCCGACGCTGCTCGTGGACGGCTACGTCGCCGGGGTGTGGCGGCCCACAGACGGCGGAATCGAGGCAGCTCCCCTCCACCCGCTGCCCGACGAGACATGGGACGCACTCGCCGCCGAGGCGAAGGCCCTGGTGACCTGGCTGGCCGACCGCGACCCACACCCCTACCGCCGCTACGACCGCTGGTGGCACAAACTCCCCGACCTGAAGACCACACTGCTTCCTGGCTAGGGGACGCTGGCTGGCCGCCCGAGGCTATCCAGTAGCTGCGCATAGCGGCCGACCCCCCAGCAGCCGCCGCGCTCGTCGTCCACGCCCCATAGGCGGGTGACCGGTCTCACAGGGGGACGGTGTCACGCGGGGAGTCGCTCGGCACGTCCGTGTGGCGGAGGTACCTGAGATGACACGAGAAACCCCGACCATTGTCGTGCTCGGTGGCGGCTACACCGGCGTCATGAGCGCGGTCCGGCTGGCCCGCAGGACCGTCGCCAAGGTGATCCTGGTCAATCCGACCGAACGGTTCACCGAGCGGCTGCGGCTGCATCAGCAGGCGGCCGGGCAGGAGCCGGTGGATTATCAGATTCCGGAGCTGGTGAAGGGCAGTGGTGTCGAGTTCGTCCGCGGACGGGCCGTCCGACTCGATCCGGAACGGCGTACCGTGCGTGTCGCAGGCACGGGTGGTGAGCGGCAGCTGCGCTACGACTATCTGGTGTACGCCCTCGGCGGTGTCACCGCCACCACCGTGCCGGGAGTGGACGCGCACGCCTGTACGCTGGACAGCGCGGCCACCGCGACCCGGCTCGCCGCGCGGCTGACCGAGCTGAGCCGCAGGGGTGGCGGCACGGTCGCCGTGGCGGGGTCCGGGCTCACCGGTGTCGAGGCGGCGGCCGAGATAGCGGAGAGCCACCCTGACCTGCGGGTGGTGCTGCTCGGCGGCGACGAGCCCGGTTCCATGATGGGGCCGAACGCGCGCCGCCATCTGCGCCGGGCGCTGGACCGGCTCGGTGTGCACGTGCGCGCCGGGGTCCTGGTGACCAAGGTGCTGGCGGACGCGGTGGAGCTGGACGGAGACGAGCCGATGCCGGTGGACGTGCTGCTGTGGACCGCCGGGGTGGTGGGCAACCCGCTGGCGCGGGAGGCGGGCCTGAAGGTGGACGGCCCCGGCCGGGTCGTGGTGGACGCGAGCCTCGCGTCGGTCTCCCACCCGACGGTGTACGCCGTGGGCGACGCCGCGGCCGTCCGGCAGCCCTGGGGCGAGATCCACGGCACGTGCCAGAGCGGCATCCCGACCGGCGCGCACGCCGCCGACGCCATCGCCCGCCGGCTGCGGGGCAGGAGGCCCAGGCCGTTCCGGTTCGGCTACCTGCACCAGCCCGTCAGCCTGGGCCGCCGGGACGCGGTCATCCAGTTCACCCGGCCCGACGACACGCCGGGCAGGTGGTTCCTCACGGGACGGGCGGCGGTGGCGTACAAGGAGGCGGTGACGTCGAGCCCGGCCAAGATCTACCGGGTGTCGCGGTGGCTGACCATCCCGGCCAGGATGCTGTCACGCACCGGCGCGCGGGCCGGCCGTCCGGTCGCAACCGGATGACCGGCCCGCTCGCCGCCCTGGATGCCGCCCCTAGATGCGGGACCAGCGCTGGTTGGCGCCGCCCGTGCAGGACCAGATCTGCAGCCGGCTGCCGTTCGCGGTGGCGTTGCCGGCGACGTCCAGGCACTTGTTCGCGCCGACGGCCGTGATGCTGCCGTCGCTGTTGAAGCGCCACTGCTGGTTGCTCTGGCCGTTGCAGTCCCAGATGATGACGCCGGTGCCGTCGGCGGTGCCGGCGTTGTCGACGTCCAGGCACTTGCTGCCGTAGACGCGCAGCTCACCGCTGGGGGTGGCGGTCCACTGCTGGTTGGGCTGCTGGTGGCAGTCCCAGATGATCACCGAGGCGCCGCTCGTCTGGGAGGCGCCGTTCACGTCCAGGCAGCGGCCGGAGCCCACGCCCTGGATGCGGTTGGCGGGCAGGGCCGTGCCGCCGCTGACGCGGAAGACGGCGGTGCCGTGCGCGGGGACGCTCGCCGAGATGGTGCCGGTCGTCGTGGTGACGGCGTTCGTCCAGGCGTCGCGCAGCGTGAACGGGCCGCCGGTCAGGCCGATGGCGGCGGCGGTGGTGCTGACCGTGGTGGTGCCGCCGCCCTGGTTGAACAGCGCGACCGCGACGTCGCCGTTGCTGAGCCGCTTGGCCAGGACGCGACGGGTGCCGTCGTTGCTCACCTGGGTGGCCTGGAGACCGAGCGGGTCCTGGTTGATGGCGATGAGGTTCGCGTTCTTGAGGATCGCGGAGGTCGCCGCGTTCATGTTGCGGACGTCGTTCCCGGCGATCAGCGGCGAGGCCATGATCGCCCACAGGGCGAAGTGGCTGCGCATCTCGGTGTCGTTCATGCCGCCCCGGCCGACGACCATCATGTCCGGGTCGTTGAACTGCCCCGGCCGGGCGTAGCCCGCGAGCGGCACGTTCACGTTGACGATGTTCTGGATGCCCATCGGGTAGCCGTTGGTCTGCCCGGTGTTCCAGGCGTTCGTGATGTCCTCGGTGGTGCGCCAGATGTTGGCGACGTCGCCCCAGTTGCGCTGCGGGCCCGTCTTCTCGTGGATGCTGTTGGGGTTGATGCTGTAGAGGATCGGCCGGCCGGTGGCGGCCAGCGCGTCGCGCATCTTCGCGAACGTGCGGACCTGGTCGTCGATGCTGCCGGTGGGGGAGCACCAGTCGTACTTCAGGTAGTCGACGCCCCAGGCGGCGAACTGCCGGGCGTCCTGCTCCTCGTGGCCGAGGCTGCCGGTCGCGCCCGGATAGCTGTTGAAGTACTGGGCGCAGGTCTTGTCCAGCGGCGCCTGGTACAGGCCGAACTTCAGGTTCCTGGCGTGCAGGTAGTCGCCGAGCGCCTTCATGCCGCTGGGGAAGCGGGACAGGTTCGCCTGGAGGTTGCCCGCGGAGTCGCGGTTCGGGTCGAACCAGCAGTCGTCGACCACGACGTACTCGTAGCCGAGGTCGCGCATGCCGTTGCTGACCATCGCGTCGGCCGTCTGCTTGATCAGCGTCTCGTTGATGTTGCAGCCGAAGGTGTTCCAGGTGTTCCAGCCCATCGGCGGGGTACGGCCGACGCCGTTGTCCAGCGCCTGCGCGGGCCCGGACGCGACGGCGCCCGCCGTCAGGCTCAGCAGCAGGGTCAGGACGAGGGATAACGACGTTCTTCGCATGTCACTCCTCACGAAACGGGTCACGTGAACCGCCACCAGTCGACGTTGAGCAGGTAGCCGCTGCCGCCGGTGAAGCGGAGATAGAGGTCGCGGGTGCCGGTCGCGCCGGAGACCGGGCAGGTGACCGAGGTCCAGGTCTGCCAGCCGCCGGTGCCGCCGACCGTGCAGGTGCCGGCCAGGGCGCCGGTCGGGCTGCCGAGCCGCAGCTCGATGCGGCCGCCGCTGGTCGCCGACGCCACGCGGGCGGTGAAGGAGGAGGCGCCGCCGCCGAAGGCGACGCCCTTGACCTTGAGGTGGTCGCCGTTCTCGATGTAGCCGACGTTCATGCCGCCCGCGCTGGACGGCTCGGTCTCGACGCCGGACGCCCAGGCGACCGTCTCGGCCTCCTGGCGGACGTACGGGTGGAGCGTGCCGACCTGGGGCGGCCCCGCGGCGGTCATGTTGATCGTGGGGAACGTGCCGTCGCCGTTGTAGGTGAACTTCTCCACGGCCACCGACCTGGTGAAACCGCCCCCACCCGGCAGAGCGCCATTGTGGTAGAAGAAGTACGAACCGCCCTTGTAGTCGATGACCCCAGCGTGGTTGGTGAAGCTGCCGCCCTGGCGCGGCATGATCGTCCCCCGGTACGTCCACGGGCCGGTGGGTCCGGGAGCCGTCGAATAGCCGATGAACTCCGAGCAGCACTCCGCGGCGAAGACGTTGTAGTACAGGCCGTTGCGCTTGAAGACCCACGGGCCTTCCTCGTACAGGGTCGGGCGGCCGGCATTGCCGGTGCGGGTGCCGAAGCCCGCGGTGGTGAGCGGGATCTGGGTCGGGCTGCCGGAGTAGGAGATCATGTCCTGGTTCAGCCGGACGTACCAGAGCCGAGGGTTGCCCCAGTACAGGTAGGCCTGGCCGTCGTCGTCGATGAACACGTTCGGGTCGATCTCGTTGTTGTTGACCAGCGGGCGGCCGATCGCGTCACGGAAGGGCCCGGTCGGGCTGTCGGCGACCGCGACGCCGATGGCCATCGAGCCGGTGGCGCGGTGACGGACCGGGACGTACCAGTAGAAGCGGCCGTTGCGGTACGCGACGTGCCCGGCCCAGGCGTTGGCGTCGGCCCAGGCGAACGTGGCCAGGCTCATGGGGGAGCCGTGGTCGGTCCAGTTGGCCATGTCCGTCGTGGAGTAGACGCGCCAGTCGCGCATGGTGAAGTACGTGGAGCCGTCCTCGTCGTGACCGGTGTAGAGGTAGAGGCGGCCGTTGTGCACGAGGGGCGCGGGGTCGGCCGTGTAGACGGTCTGCACGATGGGGTTGTCGGCGCGGGCCGCCGACGGGACCACCACGGCCGCGAGCAGCAGGCTCACGACGCATAAGACGGTACGCAGGACGGATCTCACCAGAGGTCTCCTTCGGGGAACGCGGTTCACAGGAATCTCCAGAGGGTGCCGGACGCGCCGTCGTCGGCGAGCACGACCTGCGCGCCCTGCGCGGTGCCGGCCAGGCCGAGGACGCGGCCGCCGTTGGCGCACTGGATGCGGAAGGTGGCGCCCGACCCGTGACGCAGCCGCCAGCGGTGGTCGGCGGTGCCGTTGTCGGCCCACTGCACGACCCGCGACCCGGCGGCGGTGCCCATGTTCTCCACGCCCAGCACCTTCTGGCTGTGGGAGTTGCGCAGCCGCAGCCAGCCGCCGCTGTCGGCGATCGCCGTCCACAGGTGGTCGGCGGTGCCCGTGTCGCCCCACTGCAGGACGAGTGCGCCGTCGGCGGTGGACATGCCGGTGACGCCGAGCACCATCCCGCTGCTCACGTTCTGGATGCGCCGCGCCCCGTTCGGCACGAGCCGCCACTGGTTGTCCCGGCTGCCGTTGTCGGAGTCCTGGACGGCCTGCGCGCCGTTGGCCGTCGAGCCGTTCCTGATCCCGAGCAGCTTGCCGCTGTGCGCGTTGCGGATCGTGACGGACCCGTCGCCGGCGTCGGTGATCGTCCAGCGGTGGTCGGCGGTGCCGTTGTCGCTCCACTGCAGCACCCGGGCGTCGTCGGCGGTGGACATGTTCTCGACGCCGAGCACCTTGCCGCTGTGCATGTTGCGGAAGCGCAGGGCGGCGCCGTCGGCGATCGGGACCCAGTCGTGGTCGGCGGTGCCGCTGTCGGTCCACTGCAGCGCCAGGCCGCCGTCGGCGGTGGACATGTTCTGGATGCCGAGCACCAGCCCGCTGGCCGCGTTGACCAGCCGGAAACTCGCGCCGCCGCCTCCTCCGCCGCCGCCGGTGTTCCAGTACACGACGTAGTTGTGGCCGTGGGCGTCGTGGAACGGCCCCAGCCGCACCGCCGCCCCGCCGGCCGAGGCGGTGAACGCCAGGGCGGAGGTGCTGGTCCGGGTGATCGAGGAGGGGTCGAGGACCGGCGCGGCGGACAGGCTCGTGCTGCCGTAGTCGCCCGACAGCACGACCGGGCCGTAGGTGACGGCCTGCAGGCCGGGGTCGTCGTTGGCGGCCTTCATGACCACCCGCATGGGCAGCCGCACGGTCACGGTGTCGCCGGACGCCCATGACCGGGTGAGGTCGGCGTAGCTGCCCGGGGTGGTGGTGACGTCCTGCCGGGTTCCGTTGACGCTGATCGTCGCGTCCTGGGTCCAGCCCGGGATGCGGATGCGCATCGTCCACGTTCCGGCCGCCTCGCCGGTGACCCGTAACGACGTGGTGTCGCCCGCCGGGTACGAGGTCGTCTGTGTGACCGTGATGCCGCGCCGGGTCCAGTCGAGCGTGGAGGGGACGAACAGGTTCACGTACAGGGTGGTGTCGTCGTGGAAGTAGATCGAGTCCATCAGCTTGGTGTTGGTCTCGATCCCGGTGCCCTGGCAGCACCAGAACGAGGCGTAGTCCGTGCTCCAGGTGCCGCCGCCCCAGGCCGGGCCGACCCCGCGCCGCCCGCCGGGGTTGAGCGGGGTGAAGTAGGTGACGTGCCCGTGCGCGTCGGCCGGGTTCTGCTGCCCGATCAGGTGGTTGAGCAGGGCGTTCTCGTAGTAGTCGAAGTAGTCGGCCCGGGACGGCGACAGCAGCCACAGCTCCCGCGTGAGCTTGAGCATGTTGTAGGTGTTGCACGCCTCGCCGGTGTCCCTGGTCAGGTGGGCGGCGATCGCGTTGGGCGCGCGGAAGTGCTCGGCCTGGCTGTTGGAGCCGTTCACGTACGTGTGCGCGCCGACCGTGAAGGCCCAGGCGTTGGCGGCGATGTCGCGGTAGCGGGTCGTGCCCGTCGCCTTGTATTCGCGGGCCGCCCCGACCCACTTGGGCACCTGGGTGTTGGCGTGCAGCCCGTTGAGCCGGTCCTGGCCGGCGGCCAGCGGGTCGAAGACGGCCGCGTGGTCGAAGCGCTGGGCCGTGGCCAGCCAGCGGGCCTCGCCGGTGAGCTGGTACAGGTCCGTCAGCACGGCGTTCATGCCGCCGAACTCGGTGCCGAGCATGGCCTGCGTCTGGGCGTACGACAGCCGCGACGTCCGCGCGTCCACCCACCCGGCCAGGGCCAGCAGCACGGTCCTGGCCTGGGTGTTCCCGGTCAGCCGCCAGACGTCGAGCAGCCCGGCCATGGTCTTGTGGATGCAGTAGTACGGGACGTTGCCGTTGTTGAGCGTGCGGTTCTCCACGGCCGTGATGTCGGACTCGGGGAAGCCGGACAGGTAGCCGGAGGTGAAGCCGGCGGCGGCGTTGTTGGCCTGGCAGCGGGCCAGCTCGGCGACCATGTACGCGGCCTTGTCCCGGCAGACGGTGTCGCCGAGCACGGCGTAGGCGTGTGCCCACGAGGTCAGGAAGTGGCCCTGCATGTGGGAGCGGAACGGGAAGCCGGGCGCGTCCCAGCCGCCGTTGGCCGCCGCGCCGCCGGTGGACAGCCGGTGGTTGGCACGGAAGACGTACAGGAGCCGGTCGACGTCGACGAAGCGCAGGTAGCTGAGCGTGCGGTTCTGGTTGTCCAGCCAGCGGCCCGAGGTCAGCCTGACCTCGCCGAGGTCGAAGGCGTAGGCCGACACGCCGATGTCGGGCCTGGCCCAGGGGACTGCCGCCTGGGCGGGGGAGGCGCCGGCCACCTGGCCGGCGACCGAGAGCGCGGCGGTCGCGCCCGCGGCCTGGAGGAGCTGGCGACGGCTCAAGGACATACGGGGACTCCTCGGCTTCGGATGTTAGCGTTAACAGCGAGACGGCCTGTTAGCGCTAACAATTGGGGGAGGGTGCGGGTCTCCTTCAGTGGGGGCGTTGTCGCGGAGTACATCCGACGGTCCGACCTGGCGTCAACGAGGGGGAGCCCCTGCCGACCCGGGCGCCGCCGCGGGAACGCCATCTCGCCTGGAGTTTCGCCTCCGGGCGAGATCACGGCGCGGTGCCCGTGCCTGTGAAAGTTTCACAGAAGCAGCCGCTTGGCAAGCGGTAACGTGACAGAGGTCCGATGTTAAGTTGCCGCGCGAAATCGCTCCGGCAGCGCTGCCGGTGAGCGGGCACGGCAGGCCATGAGGGCGGTGCCGCCGGATTAAGTTTCTCCCCGCCGACGGTTGACGAGCCGTGTCAGGCGCCTTTACGTTCCTCCAGAACCACCGATCACCACGACTTCCCCGTCCCAGACGACCGGACCTGAGCCGTACCAGGGCGGCAGCGCTCCCCGCGCCGGACGCCGGCGCGAGCGTGCCCGCAGGCAGTGCCCGGACGGCCGGTCCACGCTCCCGCACACCCGCGACCCGCAAGGGAACGAGAAGCGAGATGTCCGACCTATCGCGAAGGCAAGTCTTGAGATTCGGCGCGGCCGGCGCCGGAGCCGCGATGCTGCCGCTGTCCTGGACGGCCACCGCCCGAGCCGCCTCGGCGCCCCCTCAGGAGGTGCGCGCCGCCAACGACCTGGCCCTCTGGTACGACGAGAGCGCCGGCACCGACTGGCTGCGCGCCCTGCCGATCGGCAACGGCCGCCTGGGCGCCATGGTGTTCGGCAACACCGACACCGAGCGGCTGCAGCTCAACGAGGACACCGTCTGGGCCGGCGGCCCCTACGACCAGAGCAACCCCCGAGGGGCGGCGGCGCTGGGGCAGATCAGGCAGCTGGTCTTCCAGAACCAGTGGGGCCAGGCCCAGGCCCTGATCGACCAGACCATGCTCGGCTCCCCGGCCGGCCAGCTCGCGTACCAGACGGTGGGCGACCTGCGCCTCACCTTCGGCGGCAGCGGCGGCGTCTCGGAGTACCAGCGCCACCTCGACCTCACCACGGCCACCACCGCCGTCTCTTACGTGCGGAGCGGCGTACGGTACACGCGCGAGGCGTTCGCCAGCGCCCCCGACCAGGTGATCGCCCTCCGCCTGACCGCCGACAGGCCGGGCTCGATCACGTTCTCCGCGACGTTCGACAGCCCCCAGCGGACGACGCGCACCAGCCCGGACGGCGCCACCGTGGCGCTCGACGGGGTCTCCGGCGACATGGAAGGCGTGCCGGGCTCGGTCAAGTTCCGCGCCCTGGCCAGGGCCGTCGCCCAGGGCGGCAGCGTGAGCAGCTCGGGCGGCACGCTGCAGGTCCGCGGTGCCGACAGCGTGACCCTGCTGATCTCCATCGGCTCCGGCTACGTGAGCTTCCGCGACGTCGGCGGCGACCACCAGGGCATCGCCCGGCGCCATCTCGACGCCGCGGCCGGGCGGACGTACGACGAGCTGCGCGGCCGGCACGTCGCCGACTACCAGCGGCTGTTCGGGCGCACCACCCTCGACCTCGGCCGCACCGCCGCCGCCGACCAGCCGACCGACGTGCGGATCGCGCAGTACGCGAGCACCGACGACCCGCAGTTCGCCACGCTGCTCTTCCAGTACGGCCGCTACCTGCTGATCTCTTCCTCCAGGCCGGGCACCCAACCGGCCAACCTGCAGGGCATCTGGAACGACTCGCTGACCCCGGCGTGGGACTCCAAATACACCATCAACGCCAACCTGCCGATGAACTACTGGCCGGCCGACACCACGAACCTCGCCGAATGCTACGAACCGGTCTTCGAGATGATCGACGACCTCGCGATCACCGGCGCCCGCACGGCCCAGGTCCAGTACGGCGCCGGCGGCTGGGTGACCCACCACAACACCGACGCCTGGCGCGGGACGTCGGTCGTGGACGGCGCGTTCTGGGGCATGTGGCAGACCGGCGGCGCCTGGCTGGCCACCCTCATCTGGGACCACTACACCTTCACCGGCGACAAGGAGTTCCTGGAGCGGCACTACCCGGCCATGAAGGGCGCCGCGCAGTTCTTCCTCGACACCCTCGTCCGCGAGCCGGCCCTCGGCCACCTCGTCACGAACCCGTCGAACTCCCCTGAGCTCGCCCACCACGCCGACGCCAGCGTCTGCGCGGGCCCCACGATGGACAACCAGATCCTGCGCGACCTGTTCGACGGCTGCGCCAGGGCCGCGCAGGAGCTCGGCACCGACGCCGGCTTCAGGACGCAGGTCCTCGCCGCCCGCGATCAGCTGCCGCCGATGAAGATCGGCTCGCGCGGCAACATCCAGGAGTGGCTGTACGACTGGATCGAGCCCGAGAGGAACCATCGGCACGTCTCCCACCTGTACGGCCTGCACCCCAGCAACCAGATCACCAAGCGCGGCACCCCGTCGCTGCACACCGCCGCGCGGCGGACCCTGGAGCTGCGCGGCGACGACGGCACCGGCTGGTCACTCGCCTGGAAGATCAACTACTGGGCGCGCCTGGAGGAGGGCGGCCGGGCCCACCAGCTGCTCGGCCTCCTCGTCCGTACGGACCGGCTCGCGCCCAACATGTTCGACCTGCATCCCCCGTTCCAGATCGACGGCAACTTCGGCGCCACGTCCGGCATCGCCGAGATGCTGCTGCAGAGCCACGCCGGCGAGCTGCACGTGCTGCCCGCCCTGCCGCCGGCCTGGCAGAACGGCGCCGTGCAGGGCCTGCGGGGCCGCGGCGGCCACACCGTGGGCGCGACCTGGCGGTCCGGCGCGGCCACCGAGGTCCTCGTCGGCTTCGACCGCGACGCGACGGTGAACGTCCGCAACCGCTCGTTCGCCGGCACCCTCCAGGTGACCGACACCACGACCGGCGGCACCGTCACCGTCACGAAGCCGGAGCCGGACGTCATCACCCTGACCGGCCAGGCCGGCCGCACCTACCGCGTCACGGTGACCGCCGCGCCCGTCACCTACGTCCGCATCGCCAACGCCACCACCGGCCTCGTCCTGGACAGCGGCGGCAACGTCCCCTCCGGCTCGGTGGTCAAGCAGTGGTCCTACGACGGCAGCACCAACCTGCAGTGGCGGCTCGTCGACCTGGGCGGCGGCTGGTACCGCATCGTCAACCGCACCAACGGCATGGTCATCGACAGCCGGGGCGACGCCGCCAACGGCGCGAACGCGCGGCAGGCGCCCTGGAACGGCGGCGCCGCCCAGCAGTGGCGCCTCAACGCGGTGTCCGGCGGCCGCCACCAGATCATCAACCGGAGTACGGGGACCGCTCTCGACGGCATGGGCAACGCCACCGTCGGCTCCACCGTGGGGATGTGGGCTCCGAACGGCAGCACCAACAACCAGTGGACCATCACCCCGGTGTGACCCCGGCCTCAGCGGGAGGAGAACAGGCGCTGCTGGATCTCCCTGCGGTAGTCGTCGAGCGTGTTGTCGATGTGGGCGGCCGCGGCCTGCGCGGCCGCCTCGGGATCGCCGGCGCGGATGGCCTGGCAGATCGCGTCGTGCTCCTCGACGGCCTTCGCGGCGTGCCCGCCCACCGAGCCGCGCAGGCCGATCAGGCTCGACTGCGCCTGCAGCCGGCGCGCCTCGCGCACGGCGACCTGCAGGAACATGTTGTGCGACGCGGCGGCGACGGCGGTGTGGAAGGCGTCGTCGCCCTCGTTGAACAGCTCCTCGCGCCCCGTCTCGAAGCCCTCGCGGCACCGGCCGGCCGCCTCTTCGACGGCCCGCAACTCGGCGGGGGTGGCCCGGCGGGCGGCCAGCCGGCTGGTCTCCATCTCCTGCGCCCGGCGGAACTCGAACAGGCTGTAGACGTGGTCGAGGTCGGTCGGCAGGAAGAAGGAGCCCCAGCGGCCGGTGCCGAGCATGCCCTCGTCGTCGGCCACGTACAGGCCGCGGCCCTTCTGGGCGCGTACGCGGCCCAGCGCGGAGAGGATCTTCACCGCCTCGCGCACCACGGTCCGGCTGGTGCCCAGCTGCCCGGCCAGCTCGTGCTCGGTCGGCATGCGGTCGCCCGGGCGCAGGCCGAGCCGGACGATCAGCTCCAGCACCTGCTCGGCCGCCACCTCGTAGCCCGGCCGGTATCCGCTCTCGCGGGGGGTGTCGGTCACCGTGCTCCTTCCTCGCCGCTCCAGCCTGAGTATGACCGATTCCGGATAAGTACGACACATATGAAACGTTCATCGCAGAGACGGCGAGATTCGCGCAGGTGAACGCACCGCAACTGACCGGCCTGAAGAAATAGGCCCGCTTAGTTTCTTGACGGGCCCCCGAGATCCGCAGGTAATGAGTGGGCGTCCCTACCCCCCGAAGGAACGAACCGTGCACTTACCCTCGCCGAGACTCCCCCTGATCGGCCTCCTCATCGCGGCGTTCGCCCTCATCGCCCCCGCCCCTCCGGCACTCGCCGACACCACGACCCTGTACGCCGCACCCGCCGGCACCGGCACCGCCTGCACCTCCGCCCAGCCGTGCTCGCTGGCCGCGGCCCAGGAGGCGGTCAGGGAGCGGGCCGCCGGCATGTCGGGCGACATCGTCGTGGAACTGGCCGGCGGCGTGTACCGGCTGTCCGCGCCGCTCCGGCTGAGCGCCGCCGACTCCGGCGCCAACGGCCACACCGTCAGGTGGCAGGCCGCCGAGGGCGCCGTCCCGGTCATCAGCGGAGCCCGCCCGGTCACCGGCTGGACGCTGGCCGACCCCGGCAGGAACATCTGGCGCGCCACCGTCGCCGCCGGCGGCGACACCCGGCAACTGTACGTGGACGGCGCGCCCGCCACCCGGGCCCGCACCGCCGTCAACCGCTCCGACTTCACCGCGAGCAGCGCCGGGATGAGGTTCACCAGCAGCGCGCTCGGCTACCTGAACAACCTCGCCGACCCGGGCCGGGTCGAGATGGAGAGCGTCGGCTCCTTCACCGACCGGTACGCGCCGGTGCAGAGCATCAGCGGCAACCTCATCACGATGCGGCAGCCCGCCTGGGGCAACAACAACTTCGGCTACGACACCTTCACCAGCCCGCACCGGGCGGGCCCGCTCTATCTGGTCAACGCCTACGAGTTCCTCGACACGCCGGGGGAGTGGCACCTGAACCCCGCGACCGGCGCCCTGTCCTACATCCCGCTCCCCGGGCAGGACATGGCCGAGGTGAGCGTGGAGCTGCCGGTGCTGCAGTCGCTGGTGCACGTCGGCGGCACCTACGGCGCGCCCGCGCACCACATCACCTTCAGCGGGATCACCTTCACCGGCACGAGCTGGCTCGGACCTGGCAGGGACCAGGGCTTCGTGGACCAGCAGACCGGCGCCTACATCGCCGGCGACTGGAACCGGCCCGCCTTCAGCGCCTGCCACCAGGGGTGCCGCGAGTTCGAGGCGACCAGACCGCACTGGTTCCAGTCGCCCGCCGCCGTCCAGGTCTCCGCCGCGAACACCATCACCTTCACCGGCTCGCGCTTCGTCAACCTGGGACAGACGGCCATCGGCATCGGCAACGACGCCAACGCCCACGCCAGCGGGGTCGGCCTCGGCGCCTCCGGCATCTCGGTCACCCGGTCGGAGATCGCCCACAGCGCGGCGGGCGGCATCGTCGTCGGCGGTGTCCGCGCCGACGCCCACCACCCGAGCGACCAGCGGATGGTCAACAGGAACATCACCGTCAGCCACAACCGCATCCACGACCTCGGCCTCGACCACCGGGGCATCGTCTCGGTCCTGACCACGTACGTCACCGGCACCGACGTCTCCCACAACGAGGTCTACAACCTGCCCTACACCGGCATGTCGATCGGGTACGGCTGGGGCGCCAACGAGCCGGGCGGCAGCGACCACTACGCCCAGCGCGGCCTGTACGACTTCCAGCCCCGCTACACCACGCCCACCACCGCATCGGGCAACCGGCTCGTCGGCAACTACGTGCACGACGTCATGCGGCAGATGACCGACGGCGGCTGCATCTACACGCTGTCGTGGAACCCGGGCGCGGTGATCAGCGGCAACCACTGCCGGCGGACGAACGGCTGGTTCGGCATCTACTTCGACGAGGGCTCCCGGTACTACACGGTCAGGAACAACGTCCTGGCCGACACCGGCACCTGGGCCACCGCCAACTACTGGTACGGCGAGAACATGGGCGACTTCACCGTCACCGGCAACTGGTCGACCAACGGCAGCACCAACGTCACCAACGGCGACCGCGGCAACGTGGTGAACACCAACGTCACCGTCACCAACGGCGCCTGGCCGTCCGGAGCCCAGGCCGTGATCGCCGCCGCCGGCCCGGAAGGCTCGGACGGCTCGGGCGAGGTGACCGCGCTGCGCGGCGTGGGCTCGAACCGCTGCCTGGACGTCAACGGCGCTTCGCAGGCCAACGGCGCGCAGGTGCAGATCTGGGACTGCAACGGCCAGCCGAACCAGCAGTGGACCGCCACTCCCAGCGGCGAGCTGCAGGTCTATGGCGGGAAATGCCTGGACGTGAACGGCGCCGGCACGGCCGACGGCACCGCGGTGATCATCTGGGACTGCAACGGCCAGAACAACCAGAAGTGGCGTCTGAACGCCGACGGCACGATCACCGCCGTAGGAGCGAACAAGTGCCTGGACGTCAGTGGCTACGGCACCGCCAACGGCAGCAAGGTGCACATCTGGTCCTGCCACGGCGGCACCAACCAGCAGTGGTCCCGCGCCTGACACCATCCCCGAAGTGCCGCAGGAGAGAACACATGTCCCGACACCCGTGGCTCACGCTGCTGACCACGCTGGCGCTCATCACCCCCGCAGCGCTCACCCTCGGCGCCACCCCGGCCGCCGCCGACATCCCGGCCTCCGACTACCAGCAGGTGTCCCTCGCCTCGGGCGGCTCCGAGCTGGGCGAGGCGATGTCCCTGGCCGTGCTGCCGAACCGGTCGGTGGTGCACACGGCACGCGACGGCACGGTACGCGTCACCGACGCCGCAGGCGCCACGAAGGTGGCCGGCCGGCTCAACGTCTACACCCACGACGAGGAGGGCCTGCAGGGCGTCGCGGCCGACCCCGGCTTCGCCGCCAACCGGCACATCTGGCTCTACTACTCGCCGCGGCTCAACACCCCCGGCGGCGACGCGCCGAGCACGGGCACGCAGTCCCAGTTCGACCAGTGGAAGGGCGAGCTGCACCTGTCCCGCTTCACCCTCAACGCGGACGACACCCTCGACATGAGCAGCGAGAAGGTGGTCCTGCGGGTGCCGAACGACCGCGGCCAGTGCTGCCACGTCGGCGGCGACATCGACTTCGACGCCGCCGGCAACCTCTACCTCACCACCGGGGACGACACCAACCCGTTCGAGTCGGGCGGCTACTCCCCGCTGGACGAGCGCACCAACCGCAACCCGCAGTACGACGCCCAGCGCTCCGCCGCCAACACCAACGACCTGCGCGGAAAACTGCTGCGCATCACCCCGCAGCCCGACGGGAGCTACACCATCCCCGGCGGCAACATGTTCCCGCCGGGCACCGCGAACACCCGGCCGGAGATCTACGCGATGGGCTTCCGCAACCCGTTCAGGATGAGCGTGGACAAGGCGACCGGCGTCGTCTACCTCGGCGACTACGGGCCCGACGCCGGCGTCACCAACTCCGGCCGCGGGCCCAGCGGGCAGGTGGAGTTCAACCGCGTCACCGGCCCCGGCAACTACGGATGGCCGTACTGCACGGGCACGAACACCACCACCGAGACCTACAACGCGTGGAACTTCGCCACCAACAGCACCGGCCCGAAGTACAACTGCGCGGGCGGGCCGACGAACGACTCCTTCCGCAACACCGGCCTGACCACACTGCCCCCGGCGAAACCCGCCTGGATCCGGTACGCGGGCGACGCCGGCAGCCCGCCCGAGTTCGGCTCCGGCGCGGAGTCGCCCATGGGCGGCCCCGTCTACCGCTACGACCCCGCTCTGAACTCGGCCGTCAAGTTCCCCTCGTCGCTCGACGGGCGCTTCTTCGCCGGTGAGTACGGCCGCCGCTGGATCAAGGCGATCGAGGTCGAGCAGGACGGCGGGTACGGCGAGATCGCCGCCTTCCCCTGGTCGGGAACGCAGGTCATGGACATGGCCTTCGGCCCCGACGGCGCTCTGTACGTCCTCGACTACGGCACCGGCAACAACAACCAGGCCCTCTACCGCATCGAGTACATCGGCGACGCCGACCGCAACCCGATCGCCAAGGCGTCCGCCGACAAGACGTCAGGGCCGGCGCCGCTCACGGTGGCGTTCTCCTCGGCGGGCAGCTCCGACCCGGAGGGCGGCGCGCTGACGTACGCGTGGGACTTCGGCGACGGCGCCACCTCCACGGCGGCGAACCCGACCAGGACCTACACCACGGAGGGCACCTACACGGTGACGCTCACGGTCCGCGACCCGCAGGGGCTGACCGGCACGGCGAGCGTGATCGTGACCGTCGGCAACACCGCGCCGACCGTCACCCTCACCACCCCGGCCGACGGGCGGCTGTTCTCCTTCGGCGACACCGTGCCCTTCCAGGTCACCGTCAGCGACCCGGAGGACGGCACGATCGACTGCGACGAGGTCACCGTCGCCTACTTCCTCGGCCACGACAGCCATCGGCACCAGATCACCTCCACGAGCGGCTGCTCGGGCTCCATCGCGGTGCCCGTGGACGGTGAGCACGAGGCCGCGGCCAACATCTACGGGGTCTTCGAGGCGTCGTACACCGACGGCGGCGGCCTCACCTCCACCAGCGCCCGCACCCTGCAGCCGCGGCACCGCCAGGCGGAGCACTTCGGCGCCCACCAGGGCATCCAGACGGCCGAGCACGCCACCGCGGAAGGCGGAGTGACGGCCGGCTTCATCGACGACGGCGACTGGATCTCCTTCCAGCCGTACCAGCTCGCGGGGGCGACGCGGTTCACCGCCCGCGTGTCCTCGGCCGGCGCGGGCGGCAGGATCGAGGTGCGGGCCGGCTCGGCGACGGGCACGCTGCTCGGCACCGCGACCGTGACGAGCACCGGCGGCTGGGACACCTTCACCGACGTCTCGGCCGCACTCAGTGGCGCGCCGGCCGGGACCACGACGCTCTCCCTCGTCTTCCGCGGCCCGGCAGGCCAGGGCTACCTGTTCGACGTGGACGCCTTCACCCTGTCCACCGGCGATTCCGGCGCCACGAGCGCGTTGCGCGGCGTGGCGTCGAACCGCTGCCTGGACGTGGACGGCGCCTCGCAGGCCAACGGCGCGCCGGCGCAGATCTGGGACTGCAACGGCCAGCCGAACCAGCAGTGGACCGCGACCGATGCAGGCGAGCTGCGGGTCTACGGCGGGAAGTGCCTGGACGTGAACGGCGCCGGCACGGCCGACGGCACCGCGGTGATCATCTGGGACTGCAACGGCCAGAACAACCAGAAGTGGCGCATGAACGCCGACGGCACGATCACCGCCATAGGAGCGAACAAGTGCCTGGACGTAGCCGCCACCGCCGGCGGCACCAAGGCGCGCATCTGGACCTGCGGCGGAGGAAACAACCAGCGCTGGACCCGCGTCTGAAAGGACCCCCCATGCTGCGTCAACCGACCCCCTTGCTGAAACGCCTGTCCGCCGCGGCGGTGGCGATCACCGCGGCGGCGGCGATGGCCGTCCACGCCGTCCCGGCCGAGGCCGCCGCCTTCAAGGTGCTCGTCTTCTCCAAGACGGCCGGCTTCCGGCACGACGCCATCCCCGCCGGCATCCAGGCCATCCGCGACCTCGGCGGCGCGGGCGACTTCGACGTGGACGCCACCGAGGACTCCGGCGCCTTCACCACCGGCAACCTGGCCCAGTACCAGGCGGTCGTCTTCCTCAGCACCACCGGCGACGTGCTCAACGGCAGCCAGCAGGCCGCCTTCGAGGCGTACGTGGACGGCGGAGGCGGCTACGTCGGGGTGCACGCGGCGGCGGACACCGAGTACGACTGGCCCTACTACGGGCAGCTGATGGGCGCCTGGTTCAGCAGCCACCCGGCGATCCAGCAGGCCACCGTCCGCAACGAGGACCGGGCGCACGCCGCGACCGCGCACCTCGGGCCGGCCTGGACCCGCACCGACGAGTGGTACAACTACCGCACCAACCCCCGCCAGAACGTCCGGGTGCTGCAGAGTCTCGACGAGAGCAGCTACAGCGGCGGCAGCATGGGCGACCACCCGATCACGTGGTGCCGCACGCAGTCGTCGGGTCGCGCGTTCTACACCGGCCTCGGGCACACCCAGGCGTCGTACGCCGACCCGGACTTCCGCGCGCTGCTGCTCGGCGGCATCCGGTACGCGGCCGGGGCCGTCGACGCCGACTGCCGCCCCGAGACCGGCTACACGGCCCTCTACAACGGCTCCACCGCGGGCTGGTCGCAGGCCGGCCCCGGCTCGTTCACCAGCGGCGACGCCACCCTGACCTCCCAGGGCGGCATGGGCATGCTGTGGTACGACGCCAAGGAGTTCGGCTCCTACTCGCTCAAGCTCGACTGGAAGCTGACCGGCGACTCCAACTCCGGCGTCATCGTCGGATTCCCGGCGACCACCGACCCGGCCACGGCGCTCGGCACCGGATACGAGGTGCAGATCGACGCGACCGACGCCGCCGACAGGACGACCGGGGCCGTCTACGGCTTCCAGGCCGCCGACCTCGCCGCCCGCGACGCCGCGCTCAACCCGCCGGGCCAGTGGAACACCTACGAGCTGCTGGTCGAGGGCGAGCGGCTGCAGGTCTTCCTCAACGGCACCAAGATCAACGACTTCACCAACGCCGACCCGGCCCGCTCGCTCCAGCAGGGCCACATCGGCATCCAGAACCACGGCCCCGGCGACGTCGTGTCCTTCCGCAACATCCGCGTCAAGGAACTGACCGGCGCCCCGGGCGGCGCGACCGCGCTGCGCGGCGTGGGCTCCGGCCGCTGCCTGGACGCCGGCGCCACCCAGATGCGGATCTGGGACTGCAACGGCCAGGCGAACCAGCAGTGGACGCCGACGGACGCGGGCGAGCTGCGGGTGAACGGCAACCGGTGCCTGGACGTCAACGGCGGCGGCACGGCCGACGGCGCGGCGGTCATCACCTGGAGCTGCAACGGCCAGAACAACCAGAAATGGCGTCTGAACGCCGACGGCACGATCACCGCCGTCGGCGCGAACAAGTGCCTGGACGTCAGCGGCTACGGCACCGCCAACGGCAGCAAGGTGCACATCTGGTCCTGCCACGGCGGCACCAACCAGCGCTGGACCCGCACCTGAAGCGGTCCGGCCACCATCCGGCGTCCCCGTCAGGAGGAGCATGAGGACACGATCCACCGCCCGCACGACCAGGCAGGCGGCCCGGTGCTGAGGCTGCGCGGCATCGGCAAGAGCTTCCTGGGCGTGCGGGTGCTGTCCGGGGTGGACCTGGAGGCGAAGGCCGGCGAGGTGCACGCCGTCGTCGGCGAGAACGGCGCGGGCAAGTCCACCCTCATGAAGATCATCTGCGGGGTGCACGCACCGGACGAGGGCGTGATCGAGGTCGACGGCCGGCCCGTCTCCTTCGCCCACCCGCTGGAGGCGCAGCGCGCCGGCATCGCGATCATCCACCAGGAGTTCAACCTGCTGCCAGAACGCACCGTCGCCGAGAACGTGTTCCTCGGCCGCGAGCCCGTCAGGCGCGGCCTGGTCGACCGCGCCGCCATGGAGCGGGCCACCGCCGCGCTCCTCGACGAGCTGGGGGAGACCCAGATCGGCCCCCGCGACACCGTCAAGCGCCTGCCGGTCGCCCGGCAGCAGATCGTCGAGATCGTCAAGGCGCTGTCGGTGCACGCCCGGCTCCTCGTCATGGACGAACCCAGCGCCGCGCTCGCCGAGCACGAGGTCGCGCTGCTCTACCGGCTGATCCGGCGGCTGCGCGAGCGCGGCGCCGCCGTCATGTACATCTCCCACCGATTACGCGAGGTGCTCGACCTCGCCGACCGGGTCACCGTGCTCAAGGACGGCGCCCGCGTCACCACGGTCCCCGCCGGCGAGGTGACCCGCGACGAGCTGATCCGCCTGATGGTGGGCCGCGACCTCGGCACCTACTACCCGCCCCGCTCGGCGGGCGCCGGCGAGGTACGCCTGAGCCTGCGCGGGGCGGGCAACCACAAGCTGCGCGACATCGACCTGCAGCTGCGCGCCGGGGAGATCGTCGGCGTCGCGGGCCTGCAGGGGTCCGGCAGGACGGAGCTCGCCAAGGCGATCTTCGGCGCGGAGCCGTTCACCACGGGCGAGATGACCCCCGCGCGCCCGCGCTCGGTCCGCGAGGCCATGGCCCACGGCATCGGGCTCGTGACCGAGGACCGCAAGGCCGAGGGCCTCGCGCTGCGCCAGTCCGTACACGACAACGTCCTGCTCGCCGCCCGCGCGACCGGCGCGGGGAACCCTACCCTGATCAGCGGCCTGCTCGACCGGGTGCGCCTGCCGCCCCCGCACCGGGAGGTCCGCTACCTGTCCGGCGGCAACCAGCAGAAGGTCGTGCTCGTCAAGTGGCTGACGATGACGCCACGGGTGCTGCTGTTCGACGAACCGACCCGCGGAGTGGACGTCGGGGCCAAGGCCGCGATCCACGACCTCATGCGCGACCTGGCCGGCGACGGCACGGCCGTCATGATGATCTCGTCCGAGCTGCCCGAGCTCATCGGCATGAGCGACCGCATCGTCGTGCTGCGCGACGGCCGCGTCGCGGGGACGCTGCCGGCCGGTGCCTCCGAGGAGGCCGTCATGCGCCTGGCCGCGGGCGAGGTGGCCTGAATGGACCTGCTCGCCCGCACCGGCCGCACCGGCGGCGGCCTGGCCGGGCACCTGCGCGATCCGGCGCGTGTGGTGTTCCTCGCCCTGTTCGCCCTGCTCGCGGCCGGCTGGCTCATCGTCGCGCTCGACGGCGGCCGGTTCCTCACCCTGGAGAGCGTCGTCGGCATCCAGCAGCGCTCCGCGGCCCTCGGCATCGTGGCGATCGGGCAGACGCTGGCGATCCTGGCCGGCTCGCTCGACCTGTCGGTGGCGTACCTGATCAGCCTGACGTCGCTGGTCGCGGCGGAGGTCATGGCGGGCCGGAGCGGCGACATCGTTACGGCCTGCGCCGCCGTGCTGGCCGTCAGCGCGCTGGTGGGGCTGGTCAACGGGCTGGTCATCACCCGGCTCCGGGTGCACGCCTTCATCGCCACGCTCGGCGTCGGCCTGATCATCAAGGGCGTCGTCGACCACCTGTACGACGGCCCGGCCGGCGAGGTGCCCGAGTCGTTCCAGCTCCTCGGCTACGCGCGCGCCGGGCCCGTCCCCGTCTCGGCCATGCTCTGGGCGGGCGTGGCGGTGGCGGCCTGGGTCCTGCTGGCGCGGACCCGGCTGGGCCACCGGATCTACGCGGTGGGCGGCGGCGAGGACGTCGCCCGGCTGTCCGGCATCCGCACGTCCCGCGTCATCGTGATCACCCACGTGCTCTGCTCGCTCTGCGCCGGCGTCGCGGGCCTGCTGCTGGCCGCCAGACTCGGGGCGGGAGCGCCCACGGTGGGCCCCGACGGCGGGTACGACCTGGAGTCCATCGCCGCGGTCGTGCTCGGCGGGACCGCGCTGGCCGGCGGCAGGGGCGGCGTCGCGGGAACGGTCGGCGGGGTGCTGCTGCTGGCCGTCCTGGACACCCTGTTCAACCAGCTCGAAGTCGACTCCTTCGCCAAGGACGTGGTCCGCGGCGCGGTCATCGTCGTCGCGGTGGCCGTCTACGCCCGGCGCGGCACCAGGCGGGCGACATGAGACGAGCGCTGCCCATCCTCATCGTCCTCGCGGCCCTGCTGGTCGCGATCGCGGTCGCCAACCCCCTCCTCCTGGAGCCCGCCGGGTTCCTGGCGCTGCTCAAGCGGGCCGCGCCGCTGGTGATCCTCGCCGCGGGGCAGTACTTCGTCATCGTCTCCGGCGAGTTCGACCTGTCGGTCGGCTCGCTGGTGACGGCCGAGGTGGTGGTCGCCGCCCGGCTCATCGACGGCGAGGAGTCCGCCACCTGGCCGGTCCTCGCCCTGCTGATCGTCGCCGGGCTGCTCGTCGGCCTGGTCAACGGCCTGCTCACCACCAAGCTGCGGGTGCCGTCGTTCATCGTGACGCTCGGCATGCTGCTCGTCCTCAGCGGGGCGGTCTTCCTCTGGACCGGCGGCGCGCCGCGCGGCGCGCTGTCGGAGGGCTTCCGCGCGTTCGGCCGCGGCGGGTTCGGGCCGGTGCCGTGGTCGGTGCTGATCCTGCTGGCCGCGGGCGCGGCGGCCATCGCGCTCACGCGCGCCCGCTTCGGCAGGACGCTGGTGGCCACCGGCGACAACGCGCGCGCCGCCGCGCTGTCCGGCGTCCGGGTCGA
The DNA here is from genome assembly GCF_040677005.1 of Nonomuraea sp. NPDC049421. Lineage (NCBI taxonomy): Bacteria > Bacillati > Actinomycetota > Actinomycetes > Streptosporangiales > Streptosporangiaceae > Nonomuraea > Nonomuraea sp. NPDC049421. Next base: position 45,802 of record NZ_JBFAQA010000032.1, on the reverse strand, counting down.
CCGGGTCAAGATCTACGCGTTCATGCTCTCCGGCCTGTCGGCGGCCGTCGCGGCCGTCCTGCTCGGCGGGTTCGCCGGGGTCTCGGCGCAGGTGGGGCAGGGGCTGGAGTTCTCCGCCATCACCGCGGTCGTGCTCGGCGGCGTGGCGCTGGGCGGCGGGCGCGGCGCCGTGGTCGCCGCCATGGCCGGGGCCTGCACGCTGGAGGCGCTGTTCACCCTGCTCAACCTGTACGGGATCTCGGGGGCGCTGGAGTCCGCCGTGCAGGGCGTCATCATCATCGCCGCGGTCGCGGCAGGAGCCGTCCGGCTTCCCAGGAAACCCTTCCCGTCAAGAGGAGACGCACATGCCGCGCCCTAAGGCCGCAGCCGCCGCGCTCATGGCGGCCGGCGCCCTCGTCGCCGCCTGCACCGTCGACCAACCTGCCGCCACCACCACCCCTGGGGCGTCCGCCGCAAGCACCCAGGGCTCCGGCACCGGCGCTCAGTCGGCGTTCTTCGTCCAGGCCGACTTCGACGCCCAGCTGGCCATGCGCTCCCAGGAACCGGAGGGCCCCGCGGACAAGCCGTGGGAGCAGGCCATCGCCCCGAAGATGGTCGACACGACCCGGTACAAGAAGGACGGGCCCTACCACCTGTGCTTCTCCAACGCGGCGGTCGACAACCCCTGGCGGCAGGTCGGCTGGAAGACCATGCAGGCCGAGGTCGAGCTGCACGAGGAGATCGAGACGTTCACCGTGCTGGACGCCGAGGGCAAGGACGACAAGCAGATCTCCGACATCGCCGAGCTGCAGGACAAGGGTTGCGACGCGCTGATCGTCTCGCCGAACACCACCGCCACCCTCACCCCCGCCGTGACGGCCGCCTGCGCGAAGGTGCCCGTCATCGTGTTCGACCGGGGCGTGCGGACCGGCTGCCCGGTGACGTTCATCAAGCCCATCGGCGGCTACGCCTTCGGCGCCGACGCCGCCGAGTTCCTCGCCGAGAAGGTGCCGGCCGGCGGGAAGGTGCTGGCGCTGCGCATCCTGCCCGGCGTGGACGTGCTGGAGACGCGCTGGTCGGCGGCGAAGGCGGTCTTCGACGGCAGCCGCGTCCAGGTGGTGGGCGTGGAGTTCACCGACGGCGACGCCGCCAAGACCAAGAGCATCGTCGGCGACTACATCCAGCGGCACGGCACCGTCGACGGCGTCTGGATGGACGCGGGCGCCACGGCCGTGGCCGCGATCGAGGCGTTCGAGGACGCCGGCCTGCCGGTGCCGCCGATCAGCGGCGAGGACCAGCAGGACTTCCTGCAGAAGTGGAAGGACGCCGGCCTCACCGCCGTCGCGCCCACGTACCCCACCTACCAGTGGCGCACCCCCGTCATCGCCGCGCTGAGGATCCTCAAGGGCCAGGAGGTGCCCGAGACGTGGAACCTCCCGCAGCCGAAGATCACCGCCGACACCCTGCACGCCTACCTCAAGCCCGGCATGCCGCCCCTGCACTACGCGCTGTGCGGCTGCGAGGACCTGCCCGGCTTCCCGGAGGGCTGGGGCGGGAAGCGGAGCTGACCGCTCCCTCCCGCGAACGACGACGAAGAGGGACGCCATGTTCTCCATCGGAGTGAACACCTGGGTCTGGGTCTCCCCGCTGACCGACGACGACCTGGCCAGGCTCGCCCCCCGCATCGCCCGGTGGGGCTTCGACGTCATCGAGCTGCCCGTCGAGCGGCCCGGCGACTGGGACCCCGACAAGGCCGCCGCGGTGCTGGCCGAGCACGGGCTGGCCGCGTCCGTGGTGCTGGTCATGCCCCCGGGACGCGAGCTCGTGGCCGCCTCCCCGCGGACCGTCCGCGACACCCAGGACTACCTGCGGCACTGCGTCGACGTGGCGGTGACAGTCGGGTCGCCGGTGGTCGCGGGGCCGGCGTACGCGTCGGTGGGCCGCACGTGGCGGCTGTCGCCGTACGAGCGCGGCAAGGCCGGCGCCGAGCTGCGCGAGAACCTGCGCCCCGTCCTGGACCACGCCGCCGGGCGCGGCGTGAAGCTCGCGGTCGAGCCGCTCAACCGGTACGAGACCAGCCTCGTCAACACCGTCGAGCAGGCACTCGAGACGCTGCCGGAGGACTGCCACCTGGCACTCGACGTCTACCACCTGAACATCGAGGAGAAGGACCCCGCCCTGGCCGTCCTCGCCGCGGCAGACCGCCTCGCGCACGTCCAGGTGTGCGGCACCGACCGCGGCACGCCGGGAGCCGACCGGTTCGACTGGCCCGGCTTCACGCAGGCCCTGCGCCAGGTGGGCTATCAGGGCCCGCTCGTCATCGAGTCGTTCACCGCGCACAACCGGAGCATCGCCACCGCGGCCTCCATCTGGCGGCCGCTCGCGCGCAGCCAGGACGCCCTGGCCGTGGACGGCCTGGCGTACCTGCGCACGCTGTGAACCATCCACCCCTCAGGAGCTCTCCCATGCGAAGATCACGCCTGCTCACCGCCCTGGCCGCGGCCCTGTCAGGACTGCTGCTGCTGTCGTCGTCACCGCCCGTCGCGCACGCGCTCGCGGACCCGTTCAAGGTGCTGCTGTTCACCGAGACGGCGGGCGGCGCCTACCGGCACGACTCCATCTCCGCCGGCGTCGCGATGTTCCAGCAGCTGGCCGCCGACAACGACTTCGAGCTCGACCACAGCGAGAACTCCTCCGTCTTCACCAGCGCGGCGATGAGCACCTACGACGCGGTGATCATGTTCCAGACCAACGGCATGGTGTGGGACGACGCCGCCCAGCGCCAGGCCTTCCAGTCGTACGTACGCGGCGGGCGCGGCGTCGTCGCCGTCCACAACGCCACCGACATGAACATCGAGGCGCAGTTCCCCTGGTGGGACGAGGTCGTCATGGCCGGCGCCCACATGACCGCACACTCGTCGGTCGTGCCGGGCACCGCCAAGGTGGCCGACCAGGTCCACCCCGCCACCCAGGGGTTACCCGACCGGTGGACGCGCACCGAGGAGTGGTACAACTTCGACACCAACATGCGGGGCTCGGTCCACGTGCTGGTGACCGCCGACGAGACCACCTATGACGCGGGATCGAGCAGGATGGGCGCCGACCACCCGATCTCCTGGTGCCACCGGCCGGAGGGCGGCCGGGTGTTCGCCACCGCGATGGGCCACCAGGCGTCCTCCTACAGCGAGCCGCTGTTCCGGCGGCACCTGCTGGGCGCCGTACAGTGGGCGGCCGGGGCGGCCCCGGGCGACTGCGGCGGCACCGTCGAGGCCCGCTACCAGAAGGTCACCCTCGACGGCGCGCCCGACCAGCCCATGGAGCTGGACGTGGCCGCCGACGGCAGCGTCTTCTACATCTCGCGCTCCGGCAAGGTGAACCTCATCCCCGCCAACGGCGGCGGCACGCGCGTCATCGGCACCCTGCCGGTCTACGACGGCGGCGAGGACGGCGGCATCGGGCTGGCGCTCGACCCGGACTTCGCCGACAACGGCTGGATCTACCTCAACTACTCGCCCGCGAGCGGCGGCGAGGTGAACCGGGTGTCCCGCTTCACCTTCGACGGCACCGCCCTCGACCCGGCGAGCGAGAAGAAGATCATCGAGATTCCGGCGTACCGGAACGTCGACGAGCCCGGCCACACCGGCGGCTACCTCGCCTTCGGGCCGGGCGGCGACCTCTACATCGGCCCCGGCGACGACACCAACCCCAACGGCTCCAGCGGCTACGCCCCGATCGACGAGCGGCAGGGCAGGGCGCACTACGACGCCCAGCGCTCCTCGGCCAACACCGACGACCTGCGCGGCAAGATCCTGCGCATCCACCCCGAGCCCGACGGCACCTACACGATCCCGTCCGGCAACCTGTTCCCGCCCGGCACCGCGAGGACCCGGCCGGAGATCTACGCGATGGGCTTCCGCAACCCGTTCCGCTTCTCGGTCGACAAGGAGACGGGCTGGATCTCGGTGGGCGACTACGGGCCCGACGCGGGCGCCGCGAACTCCGGCCGCGGCCCCGAGGGCACCGTCGAGTGGAACCTGATCAAGGAGCCCGGCTTCTACGGCTGGCCGTACTGCGTCGGCCCCAACCTGGCGTACCGCGACTACAACTTCGCCACCGGCGCCTCGGGCCCGGCGTTCAACTGCTCGGCGCCGGTCAACGACTCGCCCAACAACACCGGCCTGACCAACCTCCCGGCCGCCAAGCCCGCGACCGTGTGGTACGACTACCACGCCTCGGAGGAGTTCCCCGAGATCGACTGCTGCGGCGGCGCCGCCCCGATGGGCGGCCCCTTCTACCGCTACGACGCGGCCTCCGGCTCGGAGCGGAAGTTCCCCGCCTACTACGACGGCACGCCGTTCTTCTACGAGTGGAGCCGCAACTTCGTCAAGGAGCTCCGCCTCGACTCCTCGGGGAACCTCCTGAAGATCAGCCCCTTCGTGGCGCAGATCGCGCCGCGCGCGCCGATCGACATGAAGTTCGGCCCCGACGGGGCCCTCTACATGGCCGACTGGGGCAACGGCTTCGGCCACGCGAACACCGACGACAGCATCTACCGCATCGACTACGTGGCGGGAAACCGCGCGCCCCTGGCCAAGGCGAGCGCCGGCCCCGACTCGGGCACCGCGCCGCTCACCGTCGCCTTCTCCTCGGCCGGCTCGTCCGACCCCGACGGCGACGCCATCACCTTCGCCTGGGACTTCGGCGACGGCGCGACCTCCACCGCCGCCAACCCCTCGCACACCTACACCGCCGACGGCACCTACACCGCGAGGCTCACCGTCCGCGACACGGGCGGCAGGACCGGCAGCGTCACGGTGCCCGTCGTCGTCGGCAACACCCGTCCCGAGGTGGCCTTCTCGGCGCCGCCCGACGGCGGGTTCATCGACTTCGGTGACGAGGTGGACTACACCGTCGTCGCCACCGACGCCGAGGACGGCGCCGCCGACTGCGCCGAGGTCACCGTGACCACCGCGCTCGGCCACGACCAGCACGCCCACGACACCGGCCAGTACACCGGATGCACGGGGACGGTCACGACCACGGCCTCCGGCCACGACGAGACCGCGAACGTCTACTACGCCCTGACCGCCGACCACACCGACTCCGGCGGCCTGAAGGGCACCGCCGGCATCACCCTGCAACCGAAGCACAAGCAGGCCGAGCACTTCACCGGCTCGTCCGGGGTCCGCGTCGTCGAGCAGTCCGGCGCCGAGGGCGCCAGGCGCATCGGCGACATCTCCAACGGCGACTGGATCTCCTTCACCCCGGTCAACCTGTCCGGCATCGACTCGGTGACCTTCCGCGTCTCGGCGCCGTCCGCCACCGGAGCCTCCGTCGAGCTGCGCGCCGGCTCGCCGACGGGAGCTCTCGTCGCCACCAGGACCGTGCCGGCGACCGGCGGCTGGGACACCTACGTGTCACTGCCCGCGGTGTCCGTCACCGACCCGGGCAGCACGCACAACCTGTACGTCGTGTTCAAGGCTCCGTCCGCGAACGCGTTCGACCTCGACTCCATCACCTTCAACGGCCAGGGCGTCGGCACGGGGGACGGCACGCCCGCGGACACGTTCGCGCTGCGCGGCGTCGAGTCAGGCCGCTGCCTGGACGCGGGCGCCTCGCAGGTCCAGATCTGGGACTGCGACGGCCAGGCGGACCAGCAGTGGACCCTGACGGAGGCGGGCGAGCTGCGAATGCACGGCGACCGCTGCCTGGACGTCAACGGCGGCGGCACCGCCGACGGCACCGCGGTCATCACCTGGACCTGCAACGGCCAGGACAACCAGAAGTGGCGCATGAACACCGACGGCACGATTACCGCCGTCGGCGCGAACAAGTGCCTGGACGTGCCAGGCCACGCCACCGCGAACGGCACCGGGCTCACCATCTGGCCCTGCAACGGCGGCGCCAACCAGCGCTGGACCCGCAACGGGTGATCAGCGGCGCGGCGACGAGCGCGCTCATCACCGCAGTCCAGGCGATGAGCGCCTCGTCGGCTTTGCAGCCGGGCACCAGGGACGGCGTCACGTTCGGCGGCCCGCCCCCTTCGGCCCGGCGGGTGAGCCGGGGCGCCCTGTTAGAGGTGCTTGTCCTTGGCCCTGCACGTCATGAGCGCGTCCCGTGCGCCGGCAGTGCTCCGACGAGCGTCGAACTCACGGCGACCGCCGCCACAATGGCCGTCTTCACCAGCTTCTTCATGAGAGACCTTCGCGTCAGGATCGGAACTCGAACGAGCCGCGCAGGATGGTGCCGCGCCCGCTCCAGTAGCTCTCGTACGCCGCCTTGAACGTGACGCCGTCGAAGCCGGTGAGCAGGCCGCAGACCGCGTCAGGATGCTTGACGTTGTCGTCCCTGATGACGATGGGCCGGCCGATCGTGCCAGGACGGGTGAGCGTCACCTCCACCCAGGCCGTGCCGGTGACGTTGTCCGCGAGGACGCACAGCTCGTTGGTGGCGTCGTTGTAGCGGACGATCCCGTCCCCGACGTCGCGCTTGAAGCTCTCCGCGTGGGCCGGTGCGGCCAGGGCGACGCTCGCCACCGCGGCGGCGACGCCGATGGTGACCTTCTTCAGCAGATGCATATGTCTTCTCCTTCGCCGGCCGGAGATCGGCTCGCCGGCCGAGGCTCATTCGGCGTGATCGTGGCACGCGCCGGCAGCAGCCTGGAATACGAAGGGAATACGCCCGATCACCCGGCGGAACGAGGGTTGGGCCGAGGTTTGTCCGGAGGATAGAGTCTTGCCCCGAGATCAGTACCGGGACAGAGGAGGGCGATGGCCGTCACGCCGCTGTCCCTGCCTGAGCCGCCGGCGAAGGCACCCGAGTTCGGCCGCGACGCGCTGATCGCCTGCGAGAGCCTGGTGCGCATCTACCAGACCGGCTCGGTCGAGGTGCAGGCGCTGCAGGGGCTCGACCTGGTCGTGGACGCCGGGGAGATGGTGGCCGTCGTCGGCGCGTCCGGGTCGGGGAAGTCGACGCTGCTGTCCATCCTGGCCGGGGTGGACGCGCCCACCGCGGGCCGCGTACGGGTCGACCGGTGGAACCTCCTGGACATGTCGCGCGCCGACCGCGTCCGCTACCGGCGGCACACCGTGGGCTTCGTCCGCCAGCAGACCGCCGCCAACCTCATCCCGTACCTGACCGCGCGCCAGATGGTCGACCTGCCGATGACGGCCGCCCGCACCCCCGCCGGCGCCCGCCGCGAGCGCGCCGCCGAGCTGCTCGGCCTGCTCGGCGTCGCCGACTGCGCGGACCGGCGGCCCGCGCAGATGTCCGGCGGGCAGCAGATGCGGGTCGCCATCGCGGTCGCCCTCGCCAACGAGCCCAAGGTGCTGCTGGCCGACGAGCCGACGGGGGAGCTGGACAGCGCCACGTCGGCGGCCGTGTTCGCGCTGCTGCGGGAGGTCAACCGGCGGCTGGGCGTCACCGTCGTCATCGTCACCCACGACCCCGCCGTCAGCGGGCAGGTCGAGCGGACGGTGGCCATCCGCGACGGGCGGACGAGCAGCGAGGTCCTGCGGCGTACCGCCACCGACGACGACGGCGCCCAGCAGGTCATCGCCGAGGAGTACGCCGTGATGGACCGGGCGGGACGGGTGCAGGTGCCGCGCGACTACCGGGAGGCGCTGGCGCTGACCAGGCGGGTCCGGCTGGTGCTCGAGTCGGATCACGTGGCGATCCGTCCCGACGGCGGCGGGCCCGCATGAGCGGCGGGCCGCTGGTCAGCGTGCGCGGCGTGCACCGCCGCTTCGGCAGCGGGGCGACCGCCGTGCAGGCACTGCGGGACGTGACGTTCGACCTCGCGCCCGGCACCATGACCGCCCTGGTCGGGCGGTCGGGCTCCGGCAAGACCACACTCCTGAACGTCATCGGCGGGCTGGACCGCCCCGACGCCGGTACGGTCCACGTCGACGGCACCGACGTCACCGCCCTCGACGAGGACGGCCTGGCGCTGCTGCGGCGGGAGAAGGTCTCGTACGTCTTCCAGACCTTCGGCCTGATCCCGGTGCTGTCGGCCGCCGAGAACGTGGGCGCCCCGCTGCGCCTCGCCCGCCTCTCGCCGGCGGAACGCGAGCGGCGGGTCGCGCTGCTGCTCGACCTGGTCGGGCTGGCCGACCACGCCGAGCAACTGCCCGGCGAGCTGTCCGGCGGGCAGCAGCAGCGGGTGGCGATCGCCCGCGCCCTGGCCGCCTCCCCTCGCCTGCTCATCGCCGACGAGCCCACCGGCCAGCTCGACGCCGAGACCGGCCTGTCGGTGATGGCGTTGCTGCGCGGCGTGGTGGAGTCGGAGGGCGTGACCGCCCTGGTCTCCACCCACGACCCCACGATGCTCGCCCTCGCCGACCGGGTGATCCACATCAACGACGGCCACCTCGACCAGCATCCCGACCCGCACTCCGCCGGCCACCTCGACGAGCCTTACGGGCCTTCCGACACGCGCCCCGCCGGCCACCTCGACGAGCCCCCCGACGCGCGCTCCTCGCCTGACGGGAATCGGCGGGCGTCCTCCGATGGGCGGGGCGATTCGTGAGTGGTGAGGGCCGCTCGTGCTGAGGCTGGTCGCGCGGCGGGCCCGTGCGCAGTGGCCGATGCTGGCCGCGCTCCTGGCCGTGGCCGTGGTCGGCACGACACTGCTGGGCGTGTGCGCGCTCCTGCTCACCCGTACCGCCGAGCAGGCCCGTGAGACCGCCGCCGCGCGCGCCACCGCCGACCAGATCGACGTCACCGCCTACACCGTCACCGTACGCGGCGAGCACGCGAGATCCGTCGCCGACGACACCCGCGCCGCGCTGACCTCGGCCCTCACCCCCTTCCAGGCGACGACGGCCGCCCGCACGTCGTCGGTGATGCGCTGGCTGCCCGGCACGGGGACGCAGGCGGTGGCGTACCTGTCGGCGGTGGAGGACCTGCGGTCCCGCGCCCAGCCGGTGACGGGACGCCTGCCGCGCGCGGGCGCCACGCCGGTGGAGGCCGTAGTCCTGGAGAGCACCGCGCGACGGCTCGGCCTGACCGTCGGCAGCCGGGTCAGTCTCGGCAGGGAGCTGGCCGACGACCCCGACGCGGGGATCGAGGTGAGCGTGGTCGGCGTCGTGCGCCCGCTGCCCGGCGCCGGCTGGGAGCGCGACCCGCTCGCCGCCGCCGGCTACGACCTGGCCTACCGCGACGGCCGCTCGGCGCAGCCGGTGCACGCGTACGGGCCGTTCCTTGCCGACCTCCACGACCTGCTCGCCGGCGCCTCCACCCTCGACCGGCTGGAGATCACCGCCCACCCCGACCTGTCCGCCCCCGACGTCCGCGACCTCGACACCGTCATCCAGACCGTGCTCGCCGCCGACCGCAGGCTGGGGCAGACGCTCGGCGACCGCGTACGGATCCAGCGCGTCGCCTCCCAGCTCCCCTCGACCCTGCTGTCCGCCCACGACCAGCAGCGGGTCACCACGGCCGCCGTGCTCGCCGTCGCCGCGATCGGGCTCGTCCTGACCGCGACCGCCCTCGCCCTCGCCGGCCGGCTCAGCGCGGGCGTGCGCGGAGAGGAGACCACGCTGCTGTCCGCGCTCGGCGTCGGCCGCGGGCAACTCGCCGGGGCGGCGGTCGCCGAGGCGGGCGCGCTCGCCGTGCTCGCCACCGCGGTCGCGATCCCGGCCTCCTCCGCGCTGCACGCCACGCTGACCCGGCTGGCGCCCATGTCCGGGGCCGGGCTCGCCACGCCGTTCGGGGTGAACGCCGCCCAGGTGCTGTCCGTCGCCGGTGGCGCGCTGGCGCTGGCGGCGGTGCTCGTCGTGCCGTCCCTGCGCACCCCCGCGACGGCGCTGCGCCGCCGGCGGGAGCTGCTCGCCAGGTCAGGCGCCGACGTGCTGCTCGTGGCGCTCGCCGCCGTCGGCTGGTGGCAGTTGCGCGACCAGCCGGCCGGTTCCGGCTCGCCCATCGACGCCGTACGGGTGCTCGCCCCCGCGCTGCTGCTCATCGCCGGATCCGCGCTGGCGTTGCGCCTGGTGTGGCCCGCCCTGCGCGTCGTGGAACGGCTGGCCCGCCGGGCTCGCGGGCTGCTGGTGCCGCTGGCCGCGTTCGAGGCCGCCCGCAGGCCGCAGGCGGTCGCGGCCGGGTTGCTGGTCGGGCTGGGGTGCGCGGCGGCCACGTACGGGATCGGGTTCGACGCCACCTGGCAGCGCTCCCAGCAGGACCAGGCCGACCTGGCCGTCGGCACCGACCTCGCGCTCGCCCTCACCGCCCCGCCCGCCGTCGGCCAGGGCCCGGCGGTCGGCACGGCCGCCGGGGGAGAGGTGAGCCCGGCCACCGACCGCGGCATCGCCGTCGGCCAGTGGCTCGGCGGCGCCGGCGACCCGCCCAGGCTGGTCGCCGTGGACGCCACCCGCGCCGATGCGCTGCTGCGCGGCCGGCTGAACGACGGCCGCACCTGGAGCACCGTGGGCGCCGCCCTCGCGCCGCCGTCACGGGTGGCGGGCATCGCCATCCCGGCCGGAGCCGCACTCTCCCTGACCGGGAACGCCACCGGCTCGACCCCGCTCACCACGACGCCCCGGCTGCTGCTCCAGGACCCGACCGGACTGCGCACCCCCTGCACGGGACCGCCCATCCCGCTCGACGGCAAGCCGCACCCGCTGCCGGACTGCGCGAGCGGCGAAGGGCTCCGGCTGGTCGCGGTGTCGCTGCCGTTCGAGATCGACACCGGGAACGTCGGCACCGGCCACACCCTCTACGGAACCTCCGCGGCCGACAGCCGCGTCGCCGTGACCCTCAGCGTGGCGGGCTCCGACGCCTCGCAAGGACCGTGGACCGCCACCTCGGCCGGCCCGATCCCCCGCCAGCTCGCCAACCCTGCCGTGACCGCCAAGGGCTCCGAGCTGCGGATGACCACCACCGTCTCGCTCCAGGGCCCGCCCGACGCCGCCAGCCTGGTCGCCACCGCCTTCCCCGCCCCAGGGCCGGTGCCGGTCGCCGTCTCCGCGCGGTTCGCCGGCGAGGTGGGCGCCCGTCCCGGCTCCCGGCTCGACCTCACCGTCGGCCTCACCCCCGTACCGGTCCGCGTGGCCGACGTGCTCCCCGCCGTGCCGTCCGCCCCGGGCGCCGCCGCCGTCCTGGCCGACTTCGACGCTCTCACCCGAGCCCTGGCCGTGCGCGGCGACTTCGAGGCGCCCGTGGACGCCTGGTGGGTCGGCCACCCCACCGCCGACGCCCCCGGCGCCACCACGCGCGCGTCCGAGACCGCCCGGCTCACCGGCGGCCCGCTCCGGGCGGGCCTCCCTGCCGTGCTCCGGCTGCTCGTCCCGGCCGCGGTCCTGCTGATGCTCGCCGGGATCGTCCTGCACGTGACGTTCGACCTGCGGGCCCGCGCGGTCGAGGTGGCTCGCCTGCGCGGGCTCGGGCTGACCCGGCGCGAGATCCGCAGGGTGCTGCTCGCCCAGCACATCGGGATTCTGCTGCCCCTGCTCGCCGCGGGCGCGGCGGTCGGCGCCCTCGCCACCCATCTCGTGGCCCCCCTCCAGATCCGCTCCGACACCGGCGCGGCCCCCGTACCCGAAGTCCTGCCCGTCTGGCCCTGGGCGGCCGAGTCCACCCTGCTCGCCGGGTTGCTGGCCGCCTGCGTCCTGGCGGTCGGCATGGTGGTCACCATCCAGGCCCGCCGCGCCGACGCCGCCCACCTGCGGGTGGCGTCATGAAGCTCTACGGGCCCGGCATCGTGCGACACGCACGCGTGGTGTGCGGCGTCATGAAGCTCCACCGGCCCGGCATCGTCGGCACGCACGCGTGGTGGGTGGTGTCATGAGGCTCCCGGCACCGCACTGGCCCAGCGTCGCCGGCCGCGCACGCGCGGATGCCGGGCCGTTGCTGCTGGCCGCAGTCGTGGTGGCCGTGGTCACGTTGCTGGCCGCCGCGATCCCGCCACTGCTGAGTGCGACCGCCGATGCCGCCGTACGCGACGCCGTCCGCAGGGACGGCGGCGACCTCCGGGTGCACGCCCGGATGGAGGACGACGGCGGGCCGCGCGCCAGCCGCCTCCGGCACCCGCGCCTGGCCGAGAGCGTGGACGACTTCCGTGCCAGGGCCACCGACGAGCTCGGGCCCGGCCTGCGCGCCGCCCTGCACCCGCCCGTAGCCACCGTCATCAGCCCCGCCCTCAAGATCACCGACGGCAGCGTGCTGCGCACGTTCCAGCTCGCCTACCTCGCCCGCGAGGGCGGCCCCGCCGTCACCTGGATCGCGGGCGGCCCGCCCAAGCCCACCGGCTCAGAGACGGCGTCCGTCCCCTACGGCGCGCCGCCGTGGCCCGTGCAGGTGGGTCTGTCGGAGGCGGACGCCGCCGCTCTCCAGCTCCGGCCCGGCGCCGAGATCCCGCTCGCCGACGACCAGGGGAACGTCAAGAAGGTGCAGGTCAGCGGCATCTTCCGGCCGTCGGACAGCGCCGACCCCGCATGGCGGCCGGCCCCCGCGCTGCTGAAACCGGTGGACGGGGCGGACGGCAGGGGAAGCACTCGCTTCGCCGGGCTGCTGTCCCGCGAATCCCTGCCCGACGCCCGCCTCGCCTTCGGACCGGACGAACTGCGGCGCACCGCCTGGTTCACCCCCGACCCGGCCCGCCTCTCCTGGGACGTCGTGCCGCCGGTCGCCGCCAAGGTGGTCGCGCTCAAGGCGGCCTCAGGCTCCTCCGGCGCGCGGGACGGCTCGCTGAAGTGGGAGACCCGGCTCGACGGCGTGCTGCGGAACGTGAGCGCCCAGGTCGAGGCCGCGTTCGCGCAGGCGTCCCTGTTGCTCGTCACCTTGCTCACCGTCGCCGCCCTGGTCCTGCTCCTCGCCGCCGACCTCCTGGTACGCCGCCGCACCCGCCCCCTCGCCGCCGCCCGCCAACGCGGAATGTCCCTCCCTGCCATCGGCGGCGAACTGCTGCTGGAGTCGGCCGTGACGGCGCTGCTCGCCGCGGCTTCGGGGCTCGCTCTGGCCTGGCTCGTCACACCGGGCCTCAGCGGCGCGCTGGGATTCTCCTGGGGATGGAGCACACCCGTGCTGATCGTCGCCGTCGTCGCAGGACCGGCGTTCGGCACCCTCACCGCCGCCCGCGCCACCCGCGACCGCCGCGTCCCCGCCAACCGGAGCGCACGGCGGTGGATGCGCGACACCGCACGGCTACGGCGGGCCGCCGCGGAGCTCGGGGTGCTGCTGGCCGCGACCGGCAGCGTCGTCGCCCTCTACCAGCGCGGGATCAGCGGGGGAGTGCTACCTGCCAGCGCCCCGGCATTGTGCGCATGCGTGGGCGCGCTCGTGCTGGCCCGGGCCCTGCCCTTGGGGACGCGCTTCGCACTCAAGCGCCTGCTTCGCTCCCGCCGCCCACTGGCGGTGTTCGGAGCCGCCCGAGCCATGGCGGCCTCAATCCACGTGCTCCCCCTGACAACACTCGTGACCTCCGCGACTCTGACGACGTACGCACTGACCCTCGGAGCCGCCCTCGGTCACGCGATCGCGGCCGGGCCGCTGGCCGCGGGGCTGTTGCGGCTGGCCTGGGTGGTGGGCGTGACGCTGCCGGTCCTGGGACTGCTGGGGCTCGCGCTGGGTGCGGCGGCCAGTGCGCCGGAACGGTGGCAGACGCTGACCCGGCTGCGGACGCTCGCGCTGCGTCCGCGCGAAGCCCGGTGGGTTGCGGCGGGTGAGCTGCTACCCCCGGTGGCGTTCGCCGCCGTGATCGGCCCGCTGCTCGGGTTTGTGCTGGCCCATCTGACGTTCGGCTCGCTCGACCTCCACCTCCTCACCGGAGCCGCCGTGACCCCGGCACCCCCGTGGTGGGCGCTCGGCCTGGTGGTGATCACGTTCCTGGCAGCGGTCGCTGTCGTGGTGCCCGTCGAGGCGGCGGTGCGGCGCCGCCGGCGGCTGAGCGAGGTGCTGCGCGCGGGCGACGGCTGAGCGATCTCCGAGCCGGGTGCAGCCTTTCGTCCCGTGGGTGGCGTTCTGAACGGGCGAGAGGAGATCGCATTGGACCGTCACGACGGCTTCCGCGAGTTCGTGCGCGTCCGCCGGCAAGCGTTGTCTCCCCGGCCAGGCGATCAACCGGTGACCGGGTTGTCAGGGTGCTCCTGACGGGCTAAGGTTCGTGTCAGAGTCACCCTGACAAAAGGAGGGCCTATGAGCCCCGCTGTTCCCCTGCCCACCTGCTCCTTCTGCGGGAAGGAGGCCGCCGAGGTCAAGAAGATCATCGCCGGCCCCGGCATCTACATCTGCGACGAGTGCGTCGCCGCCTGCAATGAGATCCTGGCCGCCGACGTGGGCCCCGCCCAGCCGGAGCTTCCGGAATGGGCGAACATGTCCGACGAGGAGATCCTGCGCGCCCTGCCCAGGATCGACCGCGTCGGCGCCCAGGTCGACGTCAGCCTCCGCCGCCGCGTCGCCGAGCTCCGGGATCGCGGCGTGAGCTGGGCCAGGATCGGCGCGGCACTCGGCGTCACCCGCCAGTCGGCCTGGGAACGCTTCGCCGGCGAGGAGAAGCACCCCGAGGCCGACCAGCAGGACGACGGCGCCTGACACGTCCCCGCGCCCTACCGAGGCCGGGCGTCCGGCCTCGGTACAGGGGGCTGGTAAGCTGCAGGGCATGTCTGCCGCTTCGTGCTCGGCCGCCTGCGCGGCAGTGACCAGGACGTCCCGCTAGCGGCGGGGCGTTCACGTCACACCAACCCATCGCGAACGTCCGGTCGCTCCGTGATCCGTCCCGAGCGGCACCTTCGTGCTGCTCGGATTCACCTTCGAGCACCGGAGCGCTAGATGCTTTCCGCACCCGGGCACGGCCCGGCTTCCTCTTCCTCCACGCGCGCATGGCTGGTGTTGTGCGCGATGTCCATGCTGCAGTTCCTCCTCGCGGTCGACGTGACCGTGGTCAACATCGCCCTTCCGTCGATCGGCGCGGACCTCGGCGCCGGCGGGCACGCCCTGACCTGGGTCGTGGTCGGCTACACGATCGCCGGCGGCGGGCTGCTGATGCTCGGCGGCCGGCTGGCCGACCTGCTGGGCCGCCGCCGCGTGCTGCTGTCCGGCACCGTCCTGTTCGGCGCGGCGTCCCTGCTGGCGGGGCTCGCCCCGTCGTTCCCCGTCCTCGTGCTGGCGCGGCTGCTGCAGGGCGCCGGTGAGGCCGTCGCGCTGCCGGCCGCGATGGCGACCGTCGTCCTGCTGTTCCCCGAGGGGCCGCGCAGGTCGCGGGCGCTGAGCGTGTGGGCGGCGGTCGCGAGCTGCGGGCTGGTGCTCGGGTTCGTGCTGTCGGGGGTCATCACCGCACACCTGGGGTGGCGGTGGACGTTCCTGATCTCGGTGCCGGTCATCCTGGTCGTGATCGTGGCGGCGCTGCTCCTCGTCGAATCCGACCGGCCGGTGACCCGCCCCGGCCCCCTGGACCTGCCGGGGGCGCTGCTGCTGACGGCCTGCCCGCTGCTGTTCGTCTATGGCGTGGTGCAGGCCGGTGAGCCGGGCGCGAGCCCGTGGGTGAGCGTGGTGGCGCTGGCCGGCGCGGCCCTCGCCGGTGCCGCGTTCGTACGGGTCGAGGCCCGCTCCCCGCATCCGCTCGTACCGCTGAGCTTCTTCGCCCACTGCGCCAGGGTCACCGCGAACATCGCCACGACGCTGCTCAGCGGCGCGCTGTCCACGTCTTTCCTGCTGTTCACCTTCTACCTGCAGGACGTCCGCGGCGTCGGCCCGCTGGAGGCCGGGCTCACGATGTTGTCCATGGGCGTCGCCATGGTCGTGGCCTCCCTGCTCGTCCCGCGGCTGCTCGGCAGGTGGGGAGCGCGCGTGTGCGTCCTGGCGGGCCTCGGCTGCACCACGGGCGCGATGGCCGTGATCGCCCTGGTCGCCGTCCTCGACGCCGGGGCGCCGTGGCTGATCGCGGCGATGGTGCTGATCGCCGCCGGGATGGGCTTCGGGCTCATCGGGCTGCAGTACCTCGCGGTCAGCGGCGCGACCGACCAGGACGCCGGGATCGCCTCAGGGATCCAGCGGGGCGTGGACCAGCTCGGCGGCGCCGCCGGGGTGACGGTCTACGTGGGCATCGGCTTCGCTCCCGCCCTGCACTCGGCGAACCCGTTCGTGACCGCCGCCGGCCTCGCGGTCATCGGGCTCATCGTCGCCGCCCTGGTCATCCGGCGGCTGCCCCAGCACGTGCTCAGGTGAGGGATGAGCTCTTCGCCCGCGCCCACGCCGCCTCGAAGTCCTCCCGGCGGATCTCCATCTCCACCAGCTCGGGATCGAAGAGATCGACGACCGGCGGGTTGAACGCCCAGTCGTCCTGATCGCTCTTGAAGGCGGCTCCGTCGTCGCGCTGCTCCACCTGGCGGAGCCGCCGGCCGTCGGAGCCGACCTCCATCAGGTAGGTCGCCGCGGGCACGCCGTCCTCGCCGTCCCAGCGGCGCCGGAGGTGGACCACGTCCCTGCCCGCGAACGCCCCGAAGCCGGGCAGGGCACGCTGGGCATCCCGTTTCGCCCGCAGCTCGCCGAGACCGCCGGGCGGCGCGGGGGAGTCGATGTCTACCTCCGGCACGTTCTCGTCCGGAGCCTGGGCACCGTGGGCCACCTCGACCTCCGCGAACGTCTCCACGATCTCCCTGGCCGACCGCGCACGAATCCACCACCACATCGCGCCCATGCCGGAGTCGTGCAGAACGAGAAACCGCCTCTTCCGCTCGAGATGCCGGATGTCGCCCAGGCTGACCACCGCGCGATTGTGATAGCGATCGTCCTCGCGCAACGTGGTGATGCTGCCGGACGCCACTTGGAAGGCCGCGTAGCCGGCCGCCTCGATCGGCATCCTGATCCATGACGTCACGACGAACGTCAGCGAGCCGCCATGCGTGACGACGATCTGGTGCTCGCAGGGACGCCGCACGATCTCGTCCATGGCCGCGTACACGCGCTGCGCCAGCATCGCCTTCGTCTCGGCGCCCGCCACGCCCTCGTCGTGACGCAGCCGCTCACCGGCCGCCGGCGGCGGGATGAAGCGCTGGTCCAGCCACTCCTGCGGCCTGCCGCCCGCCTCCCCGTAGGACTTCTCCCTGAGCCTCGGATCCAGAACGGCCCGCACGCCGAACAGCTCGGCGATCTTCTCGGCCGTCTGCCGGGTGCGCAGCAGATCCGAGGAGAACAGCTCCACGTCGGCGCCGTCCGGGATGCGGGCGCGTAACGCCTCGGCGATCGAGGCCGCCGCGTCGAGTCCGGCCGGTGTCAGCCGCGAGTCGTGCCAGCCGCCGACGACCTTCTCGACGTGGTGTGTCGCCTCCGGATGGGTGACGACGTACAAGGTGCGCATGGGGGCCTTCCCGGGCTCGATTTGCAGTTGACGTTGACGTCAGGTTTTAGCGTAAGGCGGACATCGACCCACTGATCACAGTGAAAGGCGGTACGTCATGCGCGCAGTTCGTTATCACCAGTACGGCGGTGTGGAGACCCTGGTGGTCGAGCAGGCGCCGGACCCGCATCCCGGGCCTGGCGAGGTCAGGATCCGGGTCGCGGCGGCCGGCGTCAACCCCGTGGACTGGAAGGTGCGTTCCGGGGCGGTGCGCGAGGTGCTCCCCGTGGACCTGCCCGCCGTTCCCGGACGTGACGCCGCCGGCGTCGTGGACGAGATCGGCGAGGGCGTGGAGGGGGTGAGCATCGGCGACCGCGTCTTCGGGCTGGGCGGCGTGACCGGCGCGACAGCGGAGCTGGCCGTGCTGTCGGCCTGGGCCCACGCGCCCGAGACGTGGACCGACGAGCAGGCCGCCGGCGCCGCGCTGGCGGCCGTGACCGCGATGAACGGCCTGAACGCGCTCGGCCCCGTGAAGGGCCGCACCCTGCTCATCGAGGGCGCGGCAGGAGGCGTGGGCAGCGCGGCAGTCGAGATCGCCGTGGCGTGGGGCGCCACCGTCATCGGGACCGCCAGTGAGCGCAACCACACGTTCCTCACCTCGCTCGGAGCCGTCCCCACCACCTACGGCGCCGGCCTCGCGGACCGCCTCGCCACCCTGGCCCCGAACGGGGTGGACATCGTGCTTGACACCGCGGGCTCCGGCTCCCTGCCCGACCTCATCGCGATCGCGGGCGACCCCGAGCGCGTCTCGACGGTCGCCGACTACGCCAACGCCCAGCGCCTCGGCGTGCACCTGGCCAACGCGGCCAACGACCCCGCGCTCCTCGCCGAAGCGAGCGACCTCGGCCGGCAGGGCCGCTACACCCCGCGCATCGAGCGGGCGTACCCGATCGACGAGATCGCGCAGGCGCACACCTACGCCGAGCGCGGCCACGTGCGCGGCAAGATCGTGATCACCGTCTAAGCGCTCTCGAGGACGTCGCGGAGCTGGGAGCGGGCCGTGATGCCCAGCTTGGGGAACACGCGGTAAAGGTGGGAGCCGACCGTGCGCGGCGAGAGGTAGAGCTTGTCGCCGATCTCCCGGTTCGTCAGCCCGCGGGCGGCGAGCCGGACGATCTGCTGTTGCTGCGGGCTCAGCTCGGTGAGAACGCCGGGCGCGTTCAGGGTGGCTTCGACGCCGGCGGCGCGCAGCTCCGCCTCCGCCCGCTCGGCCCAGGGCCGCGCGCCGAGCCGCCGGAACGTCTCGAGCGCCGCGGTCAGCAGGGGGCGGGCCTCGGCGATGCGCCGCCGCCTCCTGAGCCACTCGCCGTAGTCGAGCCGGGTCTGCGCCCGCTCGAACGGCCACTGCTCGCCCGCGTCGTCCGCCAGCGCGGCCAGGAAGTACGGCTCCGCGTGGTCCGGCTCGGCGAGCAGGGCCCGGCCCCGGTTGAGCTGCGCGGTGATGCGTACCGACAGGTTCAGGCCGGCTGCGCGGTCCAGCAGGCCGGCGGCGTCCTCCCGGCGGCCGCGGCGGACGGCGGCGGCGGCGAGCTCGGCGAGGACCGTGGGGGAGACGTGGTAGTGAACGGGCTCGCCCTCGTCGGTGAAGGCGGCGCGGAACTGCGCGTACGCGGTCTCGTAGTCGCCCTCGGCCACCGCCGCGAACCCCAGGGCCCGGCGAGCGGCGACCGCGATGGACCGGCTCTCCAGCGGATCGACCAGGGCCAAAGCCCGCCCGGCGCCGCGCCGCGCGCCGTCCGCGTCGCCGCGCAGCGCGAGCACCGTCGCGTCGAGCGCGTGGACGCACGCCTCGGCGTGGTCGAGCCCGGCCGTCGTGGCCGTCGCCGCGATCTCGGCAGCCACCGTACGGGCCTCGGCCCACCGGCCCTGCTCCAGGTACGCCCACCCGACGGCACTGCCCAGCCCGGCCGGCAGCGCGCCACCGGCCTGCCACCGGTCGTACGCCTCGTCGAAGGTCCTGGCGGCCAGCGCGGTCTCGTCGAGGAGCCAGGCCACGATGGCGAGCGCGGTCAGCCGGCCGGCGTCGCCCGCGGCCTCGGCGATGAGCCCGGGCAGCGCAGGGACGAATCGGGCACCCGCACCATGGGGGTCGGAGACGGCCTCCACCCAGACACGCAGCCCGCTGTCGGGCAGGCCACTGTCGGGCAGGCCACTGTCGGGCAGGGCGTCATCGGGCAGGGCGTCATCGGGCGAGGCGCCGTCGGGCAGGGCGCCGTCGGGCAGGGCGCCGTCGGGCGGGGCGCCGTCGGGTGAGGCGGAGAGCAGGCGCTCGATCCGCTGCCGCTGCGACTCCTCGCCCGAGTAGTAGCGGACCACCGCCGCCGCGGCCAGCGCGTCCATGGCCCTGGACGGGTGCTCGTCCGCGACGCGGGTCAGCACCGCGAACGCGGCCGCGTGGTTGCTGCGCAGGGCCATGAGCCGCCCGGTGGCCAGCCAGGCGTCGCCGATCAGCGCGGGGTCGTCGCTGTGCTTGGCCACCTCGGCGGCCAGGCGTTCCACCCAGCCGAGCTGGCCGGTGAACACCGCCGTGGCGGCGGCCTCGGCCAGCAGCCCGGCCCGGTCCGCCGGGTGCGGGCTCAGCTCGGCGGCGCGTTCGAGGGCGGCGGCAGCGGCCGCGTAGCCGCCCCGCCGGCGAGCCCGGCCGGCCGTCTGCCGCAGGGCGTCCGACACCTCCGCGTCGGGACGGATCGTCGCGGCGGCGAGGTGCCAGGCCCGGCGGTCGGGCTCCTCGCTCAGCTCCGCCAGCGCGAGGTGCGCCTGCCTGCGTTCGTCGAAGGAGGCCGCGTGGTAGACGGCCGAGCGGACGAGCGGATGGCGGAAGGCGATGCGGGCGCCGTCCTGGCGGACGAGGCCGGCCTGCTCGGCGGGCGTCCACGCCTTGTCGTCGGCCTCGGGGAGCCCTTTCGAGGCCGTCCGTACGTCCGTCGCGTCGGCGGCGGCGAGCAGCAGCAGGGAGCGGCGGGTCGCCTCAGGGAGGAACTGGAGCTGGTCGGCGTAGATCCGCTCCAGCCGTTCGGTGACCGGCAGCGGGCCCTCGACACCTTCTTGCGGGGTCGCGCGGGCGAGCTCGATCAGGGCCAAGGGATTGCCGGCCGCCTCCTGGAGGATGCGCACCCGGCTCCGGCCGGTGGGCGGGGCCGGCTGGCGGTCGAGCAACCGGTTGGCCGCCTCGTCGCTCAGCGGGCCGAGCTCCAGGCGTTCGTCGCCGAAGCCGGGCAGCGGCGCTGCGGAGCGGACGCCCAGCAGCAGCGTGACGGGTTCGGCGTCCAGGCGGCGGGCCACGAAGGACAGCACGTCCAGCGATGCGCGGTCGATCCACTGGGCGTCGTCGACCACGATGAGCAGCGGCGCCAGATTCGAGACCAGGGTGAGGACGGCCGAGCCGACGAGCATGCCATCGGGGGCTCCATCGTCCAAGCCGAGGACGGCCCTGAGCGCGGAGCGCTGCCGTGGCGGCAGGCCGTCCAGCTCGCCCAGCACCGGGCGGAGCAGTTGATGAAGCCCCGCGAACCCCAGGCAGGCTTCGGACTCGCTGCCGGCCGCGCGCAGCACCCGGCCCGCGTGGCCGGCCGCGACGTCGAGCAGCGCGCTCTTCCCGGCGCCGGGATCGCCCGCGAGCACCAGCACCCGGCCGGACTCCAGGCGCCGCAGAACTTCCGCGATTTCGTTTTCCCGGCCCACTATCGAATGGTCTCCGCGGTGATGCACTGATGCTCCAGGAAATGGGGGCGCCGATCTCGAAAACTGTGCGCTACAACACAGGAGCTGCCGGGATTATTCCAATGTGCAGTCGGATGACGGATACCGGCCGGCGCTCGAAACAACCACGATGGTGAGCAGAAAAGCGACCATCGGAGCACCGGAATGGGCAGGACGAACAATTCACGAATTCGGCTGACCGCCGCGACGCGCGCCGTCCTCGGCACCGCCGCGACCCTGACCGTCCTGGCGGCCCTCGGGCAGCCCGACACGTCGCTGCTGGCCGGCGGCTTCACCGTGATGACGAGCGCGCTGGCCGTCGACCGGCTCGGCACCCTGGCGCTCGGGGCCCCGCTCTACCTCGCCGCCCTGGCGGCCGGGGCCGTGGCGGGGCCGTACCCGGTCGCTGCCGCGCTGGTGTTCCTGCCGCTGATCTACGCCGCCGTGCACGCCCGCCGTTACGGCCCCATCGGGCACGGTGCGGGCGTCTTCGCCTTCATGGGTTTCTTCCTCGCGCAGTTCACCGAGGCGCGAGCGGCCGACGTGCCGCAATTGAGCGTGGCGGTGGTGGTCGCCTTCTGCGCCGTCCTGTGCACGGGCGTCCGCGTCCCGAACCCGGCCGAGCCGCCCCGCGCCGTCACCCGGCAGGCCCTCCAGGTGACGGCCGCCTCCGCGCTGGCCATCGCCGGCGGTCACCTGGTGTCCCCTGACCACTGGTACTGGGCCGTCGTGACCACCTGGGTCGTGTTCATCAACACCGAGAGCACCGGCGAGGTCCTGCGGCAGAGCGTGCGCCGGCTGGTGGGCACCGTCCTCGGGGCGGGGGCCGGCTACGGCCTGGCCACGCTGGCTGCGCCCTACGGCCCGCTGCTCCTCGTCCTGCTGCTGGCCTGCATGTTCGGCATGTTCTTCACCTCGCCGGACGCCTACTGGGCGGTCACGTTCTTCATCACCGGCATGCTCTGCATGCTGCTCGCGCTGCTCGACACGTTCTCGGCGGACGTGCTCGTCCTGCGCGTGCACGAGACCGCGCTCGGCGCCTGCTGCGGCGTTCTCGCCGCGCGACTGCAGTCACGTGACGGATACCGCGACCATGACCGGCCGCCGCACGATGGCTGAGCCCCCCGACATTCACCGAACTGGAGACGCATCAATGGACACCATCACCCTGGGTGACGTCACTCTGACCCGCGTCCAGGAGTACTTCGGGCCCGTCGACATGACACCCGAGGTCTTCTTCCCGGAAAGCCCGGAGGAGGCGTGGCAGAGCCACAGCGACTGGCTGGTGCCGGACTTCCTCAACGCGCGGACCCGCATCGTCAACTCGGCCATCCAGACCTGGGTGCTGCGCAGCGAGGGCACGATCATCCTGGTCGACACCGGCGTCGGCAACCACAAGGACCGCCCGTACGCGCCCGTCTGGAACCGGCTCAACACGAGCTTCCTGGACAACCTCGCCCGCGCCGGAGTCCGCCCCGAGGACGTCGACATCGTCGTCAACACCCACCTGCACATCGACCACGTCGGCTGGAACACCTACCTCGACGGCCGCACCTGGGTGCCCACGTTCCCCAACGCCACCTACCTGATGCCCAAGGCGGACTTCGACTTCTGGAACCCGGCCAACGACCACAAGGCGCGGCTCGGCCGGGGCAACCAGAACGTGTTCGAGGACAGTGTCGCCCCCGTGCACGAGGCGGGCCAGGCCCGGCTGTGGGAGGACAGCCACCGCATCGACCGCAACCTGCGCCTCGACCTCGCCCCCGGCCACACGCCCGGTTCGTCGGTGCTGACGCTGGAGTCCGGCTCCGACCGGGCCCTGTTCGTCGGCGACCTGCTGCACAACCCGTTCCAGATCCACGAGCCCGACGTCAACAGCTGCTTCTGCGAGGATCCGGCGGCGGCCATCGCCACCCGCCGCGAGCTGCTGGGCCGGGCGGCCGACACCAACGCCCTGCTCATCCCGGCCCACCTGGGCGGCCATGGCGCCGCCGAGGTCGCCCGCGAGGGGGACAAGTTCGCCGTCAAGGGCTGGGCGCCCTTCGCCCCGTACACCGAGCAGGTCTGAAAGGCATCACCATGGGCAACCTCGTCGTCACCACCGCGCAGGGAGCCGTCCGCGGCCTGCTCCGGGGCGCCGTCCGCACGTTCATGAACATCCCGTACGCCGCCCCGCCCCGAGGCGCCGGCCGCTTCGCGCCGCCGCAGCCGCACGAGCCGTGGGACGGCGTACGCGACGCCACCACGCCGGGCCCCAACGCGCCGCAGTCGGAACGCCGACTCGGGAACGTGGACATGTCCCCTTATTTCGGCGCCGGTTGGAGCCGCGGGGACGACTACCTGACCGTGACCGTCAACACGCCCGCCGCAGGGGGTGACGCGCTGCCGGTCATGGTGTTCGTCCACGGCGGCGGCTTCGTCGCCGGGTCCACGCGCTCCCCGATGTACGACGGCTCCGCGTTCGCCCGCGACGGCGTCGTCCTCGTCACGCTCAACTACCGGCTCGGCATCGCCGGCTTCCTCGACCTGCCCGGCGCGCCCCCGAACCGCGGCCTGCTCGACGTGCTCGCCGCCCTGCGCTGGGTCCAGCGGAACATCGCCGCCTTCGGCGGTGACCCCGGCAACGTCACCCTCTTCGGCCAGTCGGCCGGCGCCACCATCGTCGGCGGCGTCCTCGCCACCCCTTCGGCCGCCGGGCTGTTCCGCCGGGCGATCGTGCAGAGCGGCAGCGGCCTGGGCGCGTTCAGCACCGAGCAGGCCGCCCGCGTCACCAAGGCCGCGGCCGACGTCCTCGGCGTCGAACCCCATGCGGACGCCTTCGCCGGCATCCCCGACGAACGCCTGGTCGAGGCCGCCTCCCAGCTCGCCGGCATCGATCTGCGCACCGAGACCCGCACCGACCCGCTCATCGGGCTCAGCCCGTTCAGCCTCGTCCTCGACACCCAGCCCGCCGAGGCCGTCACCGCCGGGCCGGGCGCCGGCGTCGATCTGCTCGTCGGCACCAACGCCGAGGAGGGCAACCTCTACCTGGTGCCGGTGGGCACGTACGCGACCTCGACCGCCGCCGACGTCCACGCGACGGCGGCGCGCTCGCACCCGTCGCCTGAGCGCCTCGTCGAGACCTACCGCAGATCCCGTCCAGGGGCGTCGTACGCCGAGCTGCGCTCCGCCATCATGGGCGACGCCCTGTTCGGGGCCGGCAGCCGCGCGCTGGCCGCCGCGCACGCCGCCCACCCAGGCTCCGGCACGTACGTCTACGAGTTCGCCTGGCGCTCCAAGGCGCTGGACGGAGAGCTCGGCGCCGCCCACGCGGTCGAGGTGCCCTTCGTCTTCGACCTCGCGCACCGGCCCGAGCTGAACGGCCCCAACGCCCTCCTCGGCCCCGGCCAGGCCCCCGCCGACCTCGCGACCCGCGTCCACGAGACCTGGATCCGCTTCGCCAGGACCGGCGACCCCGGCTGGACCCCGTACGACACCGGCCGCCGCGCCACCATGCGCATCGACACCGAGTGGACCCAGCACGACGACCCCCGCCCCGAAGAGCGCGAGATCTGGACATGATCATCACCACCGCGAACCCCCCGCCCACATGGGCGAGATGAACGAGGCGTACGAGCCGATCGTCGAAGCCCCGTTCCCCGCCCGCATCACCGTCAGCGTGCAACTCCCTCCCGGCCTGCTCGTCGAGATTGACGCCCTCGCCGTGCTGGACATTTCTCAATGAATGTCGCTACCGTCCCACAGGCCGATGAATGTCTGGGGGTTCGAATGTTGGCAAGAAAGGAGGCATGGCGAGAAATTTCCGGCCTCGCCATTCCGCTCTTCGTGGCCGGATCGCTCAATCTCGCGTCCCAGCTCGGCATCATCGCCATTCTCGGGCGAATGGGCGGCGAGGCCATTTATGTGCGTTCCCTGTACCAGCCCGTCAGCCTCATCATCCTCGCCCTGAGCGTGGGCTTCGCCGTCTGCAACCAGGTCGCCGCCGCGATCAGCAGGGGAGCCGGGCGTCCCCAGGACGTCATGGCGAACGCCGCCGGCCTGGCCCGGGTATGGCTCGGGCTCGGCGCGGCCCTCTACCTGGCCCTCACGATCGCGGCGCCCTACCTGCCCGGCCTCCTCCACGTGGACGCCGGGCTGCGGGACACGTTCACCTCGTTCCTCCGCTGGGCCGGCGCCGCCGGTCTGCTGATCCTCGGCGAGGAACTGTGCGCCTCCAGCCTGCGCGGCTACGGGTACGTACGCCGAGCCACCGCCCTGGTCGTCTGCACGGCGAGCGTGCGGGTGGCCCTGGTCGCCGCCCTCGGCCCCGGCCTCGGCGTCGCGGCGGTGCCCGTCGCAGAAGCCGCGGCAGCCGTGACCGGCCTGGCCATGGGGCTGGTCCTGCTGCGCCGCACCGAGCTGTGGCATCCGCGAGCCGTACGGATCTGGCGCGGCCAGGTGCTCACCGATCTGCGCCGCATCGGCGTGCCCATCGCCCTGTCCTTCCTCGTGATCTCCGCGTACAACCTCGCCGTCATCACCGTCCTGGGCGCCTACGGACAGAACGCCGTCGCCGCCTTCACCGTCGTCTCGGCCCTGCAGAACGTCGTGCTGCTGC
Organism: Nonomuraea sp. NPDC049421; assembly: GCF_040677005.1. Classification (NCBI taxonomy): domain Bacteria; kingdom Bacillati; phylum Actinomycetota; class Actinomycetes; order Streptosporangiales; family Streptosporangiaceae; genus Nonomuraea; species Nonomuraea sp. NPDC049421. The sequence goes on along the minus strand of NZ_JBFAQA010000032.1, from coordinate 20,201 downwards.
CCGCCATGGCCCTGGGCACCGCCACGGCGATCATCATCAACCAGCGACGCGGCGCCGGGGAATGGCGGCGCATCCGTACGTCGATGCGCGGCGGCATCGAGGTCACCGTCATGGTCTACGTGGTGATCGCCGTGCTGGTGTCGTCGCTCCACGACGTCCTGGCCGACCTGCTGGGCGGCGACCCGGGGGTGGCCGCGGAGGCGAGCGCCTACCTGGGCGCCGTGGCCCTCACGTACGCCGTCCAGGGCCCCGTGCTCGCCTCGCTCACCGTCATGGAGGAGACCGGCGGCGGCTTCCGCGCGATCATCCTCAACGCCATCTACTTCGCCCTGATCGTCGCGGTGGGCGCGACGACCACGAGCACCGCGGACGGCTTCTACACCGCAGTGGCGTACTGCAACCTGATCGGCGTCTCGGTCCCCATCCTCGCCACCCGACATATCCGAAAAATAGCGACCAGGGAGGCAGCCGTCGCGCCCGTCCGACCTATCGCGCCCGGAGCCTCCAGCGAGGCTTGAACACCGACAGCGCCGTCGAGACCAGCAGCATGACGACCTGCGCCCCCAGCACCCAGACCTGGGCCCACTGACTCGACGTCACCGCCTGCCTGGCCCCCTCCGTGGCGGCCGCCATGCCCTCAGGGTCGAACAGGAACATCCCCACGCACACGACGGCCACGAGCAGGCCCAGCTTGATCGCCACCCAGTAGTACCGGATCAGCCCCCAATGGGTGCCGAGGCCGAGCACGATGCCGCTGGCCAACGCGATGAGGCTCAGCGGGATGCCGCCCGCGAACACCATGACCGGCATCAACCGGTACGCCATGTGCGCCAGCGCGAGGTCGTCGGCCAAGGTGGCGGCCGTGTTCAGCGCCACCAGCCCCCACACCTCACCGACCAGCGCCACGGACGCGACGATGTGAACGACCAACAGGGTCTTACGCATGCGGGGTGCCATGATCTCGCCTCACCTCGGGGTTCCAGCACTCACCGCCCATCGTCGCGACTTCGCCCCCGTACGACGTCCGCCCGTGGATGACGCTCCCGCTACACCGAACGACGTAGGCCCCGGACGGCAGACAACCTATTTCGGGCTGCTTACGGCTCCCGCCGCCCTCTCCGCACGGCCCGGTGCGGCGCGCATCATGACGAGCATCACAGCCATCGAGAGAAAGGCCGACGAAATGCGCGTCTACCGGGTCACCGCGGCGGCGGGGTTCCTCTGCGCCGTGTTGCTCGTGGTCAACTCCGCCCGGCGGGGCGGGATCGTGCCGGAGACGGCGTTCACGCACGCCATCGCACCGTTCGCGGCGCTGGCGGGGCTGCTCGCGATCACCGGCCTCTACCTGCTCATCCGTCCGGAGTCGGGCACGCTGGGCCTGATCGGGTACGTGCTCAACAGCGCCGGCCTGGCCGGAGCCTTCGCCATCGAGTACATCCTGCACTTCGTCTTCCCCTACCTCAGCGGCGGCGCGGTGACCGGCCTGCTGGCGGGAAGCACGGGACAAGCCTTCATGATCACGGCGATCGTGCTGCTCGCAGGCGTCCTGACCTTCAGCGTGGCCGCCCTGCGCTCGGGGATGCTGCCGGTGATCGGCGTCGTGCTGTACGCGGCGGGGATGATCCCCGGTTCGTTACGGAACGCGGTGCCGCTCCCGGTCTACCTGACCGGCCTGGTGGTGGCGGCGGTGGGGGTCGCGTGGATGGCGACCCGCCTGTGGCACGCCGCCGACGAGGAACCGGCCGCCGCCCCGGCGACCGCCTGAACGACCGTCCGCCCTCTCCCGCTCGAACCGGCGGGAGAGGGCGGACGAAGGGGGTTGCATCGGCTTGCCGACTTCGCTGATCCACCTGCCGTACAGGGTGCTGGTGACCCAGGTCAGGCGAACGTCAGGACGTAGCGGCCGCGGACGCCGGGCCGTTCGAGTGCGTGGTGGGCCTCGGCGGCCTCGGCGGCGGGCAACTGGGCGGCGACGCGGAGGGTGAGGCGTCCCTGACCGGCGAAGTCGGCGAGCCGGTCCAGCTTCTCCGCCTCCTCGGCGTAGTTGAGGACGAAGACGGGGGCGACGCGGACGCGGTCCGTCCCGTCGCCCTGCCAGCCGCGTACGGTGACCAGCGTGCCGCCGTCCTTGACGGCCGGGAGCACGGCGGCGTCCAGGACGGCCGTGTCGAGCAGCCCGTCCACGCCGTCGGGGTGGAGGCGGCGGACCTCCGTCACGAACGCGTCCCCGCGTGGCACCACCTCGTCGGCGCCGCACGAGCGGACGAAGTCCTCGTCCTGCGGAGCGGCGTCGGCCACGACGACCAGCCCGGCCTCCTTGGCGAGCTGGATGAAGTAGCCGCCGAGGATGCCGGCCGCGCCCGTGACGGCGACCGTCGCGCCGGAGGGGAGCGCCAGCGTGTCGAGTGCGTGCCGCGCGGTGAGGCCGTTCATGGGGAGGGTGGCGGCCTCGGCGTCCGAGAGCCCGGCCGGGATCTTCGTCACCGACCGTGCCGACAGGACCAGGTCCGCCCGGTAGCCGCCGTGCTCACCCGAGGGCACCACGATGCCCATGACCGCGTCCCCGGCCGTCAGCGGCCGGTCCACGTCAGGACCGACCTCGGTGATCGTGCCGGCGACGTCCATGCCCGGCACCCGTACCGTGTCGTCCCCGTTCTGCCGCGGAAGTGACCGGGCCATGATGTCGGCCGGGTTCACCGCCGCGCTGGTGACCTGGATCCTGACCTGACCGGGGCCGAGGGGCTGCGGCGGCAGGTCGAACTCGACGAGCGTGTCGGGTCCGCCCAGCTGGGTTGCTCCGATTGCGTACACCATGGTGATGCGTCACTCCTTACGGCTGGAGGCCTTCGAGCAGCAGGGTGCACACCTCGTCGAGCTCGGTGTCGATGCCGGGCTCCCGCCATTCGGCGGCATGGGCGAGGTGGTGGAACTTGGCGGTGGCGTGGAGGACCGCGCGGGCGGTGGCCTCCGCGTCGCTCGTGTGGAAGCCGCCGTCGCGGGCGCCGTCGGCGATGATGGCCGTCAGCTGGCCCAGGAGCTCGGCGACGTGGTCGGTGGCGACGGTGCTGTGGGCGGCGGCGAGGTGCCCGTACGCGGCGAACAGCTCGGGGTCCTCGCGGATCTTGGTCTGCTTCAGTGCCAGGACGGCGTGCAGCCACGTACGCAGCCGGCGCGCCGGCGGCATCCCCTGGTCGGCGGCGATGGCGGCGAGGGTGTCGCGGTTGTGGTCGAGCCAGCGCCGGGTCACGGCCTCGCGCAGCGCCTGCTTGGAGGCGAAGTGCTTGTAGACGGCGGCGTGGCTGACCCCGAGGGCCCTGGCGACGTCCACGACCGTCGCCTTGTCCGGTCCGTGGCGGCGCAGGATCTCCTCGGTGGCCGCCAGGATCGTGTCCGCGTCCAGCGGGGTGCGCTTCTGCTCCACGCGGCGAACCTACGCCCATCGGTGACAGATTTCAAATCTTGTAACCTGATACTCAGGGGTCCTCCCTCCTGAGTACGAGATCGCAACTCCGACCTGAGGCTCATGACGATCAGGAGGCACGCACCTAGATTCGAAGCATGCTTCCGCGCCCGCCCGAGGCTGACCGGCAGCCCCTTCCCGACCTCCTCCACCGAGCCCTCTTCAAGGCGGTGTCGCTGCTCCCGCCCCGATCACAGGCGGTGCTGCTGCGGCGCTACTTCAACTGGTGGCACCGCTCACCCGACCCCTGGCGGCTCCGTACCGACGACTACGAGCAGCACAAATACGCCACGACGTTACGTCTCCTGCCCGCCCGCCCCTATCACCGCATCCTCGACGTCGGCTGCAGCGAGGGCGTCTTCACGCACATGCTGGCCACGACATACCCCGACGCCGAGGTCACCGGCGTGGACGTCTCCGAGCGCGCACTCGGCCGGGCCCGCGCACGTCCCGCCCGCGAACGCCTGACGTTCACCTGCGCCGACCTGATCTCCTACACCCCGCCCGGCGCCTTCGACCTCGTCTTCTGCGCGGAGACCCTCTACTACCTGGGCCGCGGCGAACGCCTGCGCCTCGCCTCGGCCCGGCTGACCGAGCTCGTCGCCCCCGGTGGCCTGCTGGCCCTCGTCCACCCCTGGCCCGAGGCCGAACGCCTCTACACCTACATCAGCGGCATGACGCCGATCCTGCACCACGTCGAGATCGAGAGCCACCGGCCGTTCTCCGTCACCGTCCTCCAGGCCGCGCCCGCGGCGAGGTGACGATCGTCGGGCCAGGCCCTTGCCCTTGAGCCTGGCCCGGCTCCTCTTCTACGTGGTGCCGCGCTTGCCGTAGAGGGCGGCGGCGAGCGCCACGCCCGCCCCGGCCAGCACGCCCTGGATGATCAGCTCGATCCAGTCGATCCCCCGGGTGTCGGCGACGCCGACCGCGGCGGCGAGGGCCGTGCCGATGAGGGCGGCGACGATGCCGATCACGATGGTGAGCCAGATCGGGATGTTCTGCCGCCCGGGCACCACCAGGCGCCCGAGAACGCCGATGACCAGGCCGATGATGAGCGCCGAAATGATACCGGTGACTTCCATGCTGCGCCGCCCTTCTGGTGGTTGCTTGACATTGATGCGGCAGGTCGCAGAGACACGTCGGCATTGCGTTGCTTCCCGATGGTGCACGCGCGCAAACGAGCACTGTGGCTATGGGAACTTTGTTGACCTATGTCGCGTTCATGAACATAGCTGTGTGAACGGATCATGAACGAGTGGAGTGACGGCTCTTCAGTGGAAGAGTGCAGGAGCAGGCCGGGCCGCCGCCCGGCGTCCCGTCACCCATGCGCCCATCCGGAAGGCGGGCCGTGCCCGGGCGCCGTCGTCCCGATCGCCGTGAACGAGACGTCCCGCAGCCTCACACGCCGGCCCCGCAGCGTCGGCGCGCCGGCTTCCCCCATCACCGGCGCGCCGCCGGGTTCTCGTGTCGAGGAGTATGTCTGCCGTGGACGGCTATTGGGTTCAACTGGGCCTGGTCGTGGTACTGATCATCGTCAACGCGATCTTCGCCGGTAGCGAGCTGGCGCTGATCTCGCTGCGCGATGGCCAGCTGCGCAGGCTGGAGCAGCGCGGCCAGGGCGGGCGGATCCTCGTCCGGCTGGCTCGGGACCCCAACCGGTTCATGGCCACGATCCAGCTCGTCATCACCCTGTCCGGTTTCCTCGCCTCCGCCACGGCGGCGGTCACGCTGTCGGAGCCGCTGGTGCCGCTGCTGGGCTTCCTCGGCGACGCGGCGGGCCCGGTGGCCATCGTGCTGGTGACGATAGTGCTGACGTTCCTCACCCTGGTCTTCGGCGAGCTGGCGCCCAAGCGGGTGGCCATGCAGCGCGCCGAGAGCTGGGCCATGCTGGCGGCCCGGCCGCTCAGCGCGATCTCCGCCGTGTCCCGGCCGGTGGTGTGGGCGCTGGGCAAGTCCACCGACCTCGCCGTACGGCTGATGGGCGCCGACCCGCGCCGGCACCGGGAGGAGATCAGCCCAGAGGAGATCCGCGACCTGGTCGCCACCCACCGCGGCTTCACCCCGGAACAGCGCCTGATCATCTCCGGCGCCGTCGAGATCAGTGAACGCGTGCTGCGCGAGGTGCTCGTCTCCCGCCGCCAGGTCTTCACCCTCGACGCCGGCACCCCCGTCGAGCAGGCCCGCCGCCTGCTGGCCGGCTCGGGCCACTCCCGCGCCCCCGTCGTGGGCGCCCGCGGCTTCGACGACGTCACCGGCATCGTGAACCTGCGCGACCTGCTCACCGACGAGAACGCCGTCACCGCGGCGGACGTGGCCAGGCCGCCGCTCCTGCTGCCCGACAGCCTGCCGGTGGCCGAGGCGCTGCGCCGCTTCAAGGCCGAACGCCAGCAGTTCGCCCTCGTCGTGGACGAGCGCGGCTCGATCGACGGCATCGTCACGCTCGAAGACCTCCTGGAGGAGGTCGTGGGCGAGATCTACGACGAGACCGACCGGGACGTCCTCCAAGCCGTCCGCGAGAGCGACGGCAGCGTGGTGGTGCCCGGCGCCTTCCCCGTGCACGACCTGCCCGACATCGACGTGCACCTGGAGGAACGCCCGGAGGGCGACTACACCACCGTCGCCGGCCTCGTCCTGACCCTGCTCGGCCACGTGCCCACGGCTCCGGGGGAGAGCGTCGTCACCGGCGGCTGGCGCCTGCAGGTCCTCGCCGTCGAGGGCCTCGCCATCGTCCGCGTCCGGCTGTCCCCCGCCCCCACCACGGAGACCGGAACCCCCGACCTCTCCGCGGAGACCGTCTGACAGGACCTGGGCCGCCGCGTACTCGGCGCTTCGTGTCGGACCCGGTGGCTAGGCTCGCGACCGTGAGCACGGTCGAGGACACCGGCGCCGGTCGGGCGCACCTGCTGGCCGCCGCCCGCGGCGGCGATCGCGCGGCCTTCGACGCCCTGGTCGCGCCGCACCGGCGTGCCCTGCACCTGCACTGTTACCGCATGCTCGGCTCGATCGACCAGGCCGACGACGCGACGCAGGAGACGCTGCTGCGGGCCTGGCGCGGGCTGGCCGGCTACGAGGGCCGGGCGCCGCCGCACCACTGGCTGCACAGGATCGCGACCATGGCCTGCCTGCGGGCGCCGACAACGAGCTGCACATCGACGATCACAGTGTCCGGATCAGGAGCATGGGCATCGACCTGGAGGAGGCGTTCTGCTTCGTCGATGACGCGCGCGTCGCCGAGCAGCCCGATCGGTGGGCCTACCCGCTCCACCCCTCGTGGCCGCTGCCCGATGCCGCCGCTCCTGGGCCGGAGCCGTTCGTCCCGCCCTTTCCCTGCGTGGAGCTCGCGCCCGCCGGGGACACCGGTGCCACCTACCTGCTCTTCACGAGCCTGAACGCGCGGCACGACACTCTGGGCTGGGACGAGACGTACGTGTTCCCCGGCGTCCGGCTGCCCCGAGCAGGCACGGCGCTGCGACGGCCCCCGCACGATCCCGATGCCTGGCCCCAGCATCTCCTTGAGCTCCGAGCGCTGGTGGGGCCGGGCGAGGCCGGCATCGCGCCCGCACTCGAACGGCTCGGCCGTGCGGAGGGGGAGCCTCTCATTCACGTCGGAGAGCACCTGGTGCAGATGGTCCTGCGGAAGGGCACCGTCTACGAGCACGCGTATGCCTTCGACGACGTCTGGGCGAGTGCGCACCCCGACCTGGCCGCCTCGCTCATCCACCACGCCTACCACTGGGATCCCGGCTGCACGCGCCGGCACGGGTTCATGATGCCCTGCACGCACGACGCGTACCTGGACCTGCGGCTGGGAGAGGCGGACCGCGTCCGCGACTACGAGCCGTACGACGAACCGCTGGTGACCGCGCTGACCGGCGCGCGCAGCGTGGACGAGCTGCGGAGGGAGATCTTCCAGGACGCCGGGGCGGGGGAGCGGCGCCTCCTGATGGTCCTCGGGCTGGACCATCACAGTGAGCTGATCGGCGTCGTCGGCGCCGTGCTCGGACATCCCGCTCCTGACGCCTGTGAGCTGCGCTACCTCCGCATGGCCAGGCCCCGTCGCCCCCGGCAGCTCGCCCGGCTGGGCGAGGCGCTCTGCTACGAGCTGCGGAGAGAGGGCTCTCAGTTATCAGCTGAATCATCAGTTTTCATCAGTCTTTATGTGAGATCATTAGTGTGTGAAGCTCTCTGAGTGGGCCAGGCGGAACGGCGTCCACTACCAGACCGCCTGGCAGTGGGCCCGGGACGGCAAGATGCCCGTCCCTGTCGTCAAGACCGCAACCGGCCGATACCTGGTACTCGAGCCGTCCGCTGGCAGGGACGGCCGGACTGTGGCGTACTGCCGGGTGTCGAGTGCCGACCAGAAGGCGGATCTCGAGCGCCAGGCCGGGCGAGTCGTCACCGCCGCGACCGGGATGGGCTTGACGGTCTCCGAGGTGGTCACCGAAGTCGGGTCCGGGCTGAACGGCAGGCGGCCGAAACTGGCCCGGCTGCTGCGGGACGCGTCCGTGTCGGTGATTGTGGTCGAGCATCGCGACCGGCTGATGAGGTTCGGTCTCGAGCATTTGTCTGCTGCGCTCGAGGCGGTGGGCCGCCGCATCGTCGTGATCGACGACGCTGAACTCGACGACGATCTGATACGGGACATGACCGAAGTTCTCACGTCGTTGTGTGCTCGCTTGTACGGGCGGCGTTCGGCATCGCGCCGCGCCAAGGCGGCGGTGCGCGCAGCACGGGACGCGGCATGACCTCCCGGCAGGGCTTCCGCGTCGAACTCGCCCCGACGCTCGAGCAGCGCGCCCGACTCGGCCGGCACGCCGGACTGTCGCGGGTCGTGGAGAACTTCTGCCTCGAGAAGGTGAAGGCCGCACTCGAGCAGCGGATGGCAGAGAAGAGCTACGGCGTGCAGGAGCCGGACCTGACCCAGGTTCCATGGTCGGCCCCGGCGCTTGAGCGGCTGTGGCGTCTGGAGCACCGCGCCCGCTACCCGTGGTTCACCGAAGAGGGCTTGTCCTCCAGAGTGCCGAAGGAGGCGTGCCGCGTCCGGGCGGCCGGGTTCAAGAACTTCTTCGACTTCAGGTCCGGCAAGCGCAAGGGCCGGAAGGTCGGTTTCCCCGGCTGGCGTAAGCGTAAGCACGGCTCGAGATTCCGCTACGACGCTCAGACCGCCCGTCCGCACACCTCGAGATCGGTGCACCTGCCGATGGTCGGCAAGGTGCGCACACGCGAGGACATGTCGTGGCTGACTGACCGCATCGCGGATGGTCGTGCTCGAGTGGTCGGCTCCACCGTCTGCGAGCAGGCGGGCCACTGGTGGGTGTCGTTCCAGCTCGAGATCGACCGGACCGATATCAACGAACGCCGTGCGGTCTCGAGCGACGCGCCGGCGTGCGGGGTCGACGTCGGGGTGAAGACGTTCGCCACGATCGTGGACGACGACGGCACGGTCACCGAACTCGATGCCCCCAAGCCGCTCAAGGCCGCACTGCGCAAGCTCCGCAGGGCGGACAAGGCGATCTCGAGGAAAAGGCTCGGATCGAGCAACCGCGCCAAGGCCGTCACGCGGCTCGCCCGCGTTCACCTCGAAGTGGCCCACCAGCGGGCCGACTTTCTGCACAAGACGACGACGATGCTCGCGAGATCCAAGCGGGCTATCGCCGTCGAAACGCTGAACGTGACCGGCATGGTCGCTAACCGCAGGCTCGCCCGGACCATCAGTGATCTCGGGTTCGGCGAGTTCTTCCGCCAACTCCGATACAAGGCGCAGTGGTACGGCTCGAGCGTGTGGGCGGCTGACCGCTGGTTCCCGTCCTCGAGACTCTGCGGCGCCTGCGGAGCGATCAACCGGGATCTGACGTTGGCGGATCGGGTGTGGTCGTGCGGGTGCGGGCTCAAGCACGACCGTGACGTCAACGCCGCCCGCAACCTGCTGAACGCCATGACGCTCGAGCAGGCCGCGGCCTAGTTCCACGTCGCCGGGCAGTTCCCCGGAGACGCTAAACGCCTGTGGAGGCGACGTAAGACCTCGAGCACTCGAGGCAGATGCCAGCGAAGCAGGCAAGAGGATCACTGAGATTCTCCGAACGGTTACAGCACGCTCGTCCTTTTTTTCGTCCTGGATCGGCCGCCGTCCGGCGAAAGCCGGAAGTGGCTGGGCACGCCGGATCGCGTGGTCCCCCTGAGCGGGGTCCGCCTGCCCCGCCACTACGCCTGACAGGCGGACCCCTTCCGGCTATGAGCCGTCGATGAGGCGGATGGCCAGCTCAGGGCTGAACGTCCCGGCCGGCGTGCCGGGCGCGATGCCGCAGTTGCCGTCCGAGTCGCCGGGGACCTTCACCCACAGCAGCAGCTCCGTGCCGGCGTCGCCACCGACCTGCGCCGGCGTGCCGAGCAGGCGGCCGGCGGGGTTGCACCACTCGCCGTTGGAGCCCTTGCCGTTGCGGCTGGTGTCGATCACCCACTTCGCGCCGCCGCCCAGGGCGGCGTTGACGTCCGACGCGTACGCCGCCGACTGCGCGGTCGTGTAGTAGTTCGAGACGTTGACGGCGAAGCCGCGGACGTTGCCCACGCCCGCGTCCTGCAGCCGCTGGGCCATGGTGCCGGCGGCGACCCAGCCGGCGTTGCCCGCGTCGAGGTAGGCCCACGTGTTGGGCGCGTGGTCGCGGAACTGCTCGGTCGCGTACGTCAGCATGCGGTTGCGCGCCGCGATGCCCGCGTCGTCCATGCAGGCGAAGTCGCCAAGGGAGTCGGGCTCGATGACGACGACGGCGGGACGGTCGCCGATGGCGGAGGCGAAGGCGGAGATCCACGTCCGGTACGCGCTCTCGCTCCCGGCGCCGCCGCCCGAGTGGCCGCCGCAGGCGTCGCGGCCGGGGATGTTGTACGCCACCAGGACCGGCAGCCGGTCGGCGGCGTCGGCCGCGGCGACGTAGGAGGACACGGTGGCGCTGACGTCGCCGAACCAGCCGCCGACCCAGAAGGCCATCGGCTTGGACGCGATCGCCGACTGGATGCGCGCGGCGCGGGCGTCGCCGGGGTTGTCGCGTACCCACTTGGCCGGGTTGGACTCGGGATCGACGTAGAAGCCGTTCGTCAGGTCGAGCGGCCCGCCGGAGGACTGGCCGCTCTCGGTCAGGGAGACGTCGTCGAGGAAGAAGGTGTGGGCGGCGCCGCCACCGAGCTGGAAGGTGACCTGGCCGGCCGCGGTGCTCAGGGACGAGGTGAAGGGAAGGCTGAAGCGCTTGCCGCTGGCGGTGAGGGAGATCGGCGCGGTGAGGGTGTTGGTGTAGGGGGCGTCGCCGAGCTGCACGGTGGCGACGGCGTTCACGGCGGTGCCGGCGGAGGCGGTGAAGGACAGCGTGTACGTCCTGCCCTGGGCCAGCGGGATGTCGTTCTGGGCCACCATCGCGTCCCACGGGTTGGCGGTGCCGCCGGTCACGCCGACCCGCAGCCTGCCGTTGTCGGTGCCCATCGTGGTGTTGGCCGAGTTCCACCAGGGTGCGGTGCCGCTGGTGAAGGTGCCGTTGACGATGAGCTCGGGGGCGGCGGCCGTGGCGGGGGCCGCGCATAACGCCGTCAGGGTCATGGCCAGCGCGATCGCGTGAGTGATCAGTCGCACGTAGTGCTTCCCTTCTGGGAGTGCTGGATCTCGCGTCGTGGATATCACAAAGATCACGAAATTTGATGACATCTCGGGAAAAGTCGCTCTCACGCGCCGATCAGGGACCGGCCACGTACGACCCGGGGACCCCGTCCTTGGCGCGCAGCGCGTAGAGGTTGCCGTTCGAGCCGCCCACGTACACCAGCCCATGGGCCACGGCGGGCCGGGTCTGGAAGTGGCTGCCGGTCTGGAAGCTCCAGCGGGACGCCCCGGTCGCCGCGTCCAGGGCGTGCAGGGTGCCGTTGTCGTCCTGGGCGAAGACGGTGTCGCCGTGGACCGACGCCGTGGCGGTGATCGGCCTGCTCCAGCGTTCGCGTCCGGTCGAGGGGTCCAGGGCGTGCAGCTTCTGGCCGCCGACGTAGAGCGTTCCCCGTGACTCGGTGACGCTCCATGAGCCGGCGGTGGCTTCGGGGGTGAGCCGCCAGCGTTCCTTGCCGGTTGCGGCGTCCAGCGCGTACGTGAGCCCGCCGTAGTGACCGACGTAGACGGTGTCGCCGATCACGACGGGCTTCAGGGCGATGTGGCCGGATTCCCTCCGCCATCGCGCCCTCCCCGTCGCGGCGTCGAACGCGGTCAGCCGCCCGTCGGAGACCGCGAAGACGGTCTTGCCGGCCGCGATGAGGTGCCCGGTCGGGACGGCGTCGGCGGTGCCCGTGGATGAACGCCAGCGCAGCGCGCCCGTCGCGGCGTCGTAAGCGGACAGTACGCCTCGCTCGTCGCCGTTCGGGCCCTTGCGGCTGGTCGCGTAGACGGTGCCGGCGGTGACGGCCACGTCGCCCAGAGAGCCGGGGACACGGACGCGCCACCGCCGCTTACCGCCGGCGGCGTCCAGCGCGAGGACGTGGGAGAAGCCGGCGCCTGCGTACACGCCGCCGTCCTGGATGACGACGTTCCTGGCGTCGAACTCGCGCAGCCATCGGGTTCGTCCTGTCGCGGGGTCGATGGCCGCGACGCCGTTGCCCACGCCGTAGAGCACGCCGTCCACCAGTTCGGGCGTGGCGGGAACGGACCTCCAGATGAAGCGCCCGGTGACGGCGTCCAGGGCGTACAGTCCGTCGTCGGCCCCGGCGTACACGACGTCGCCGTCCACCACGGGATCGGCGCGGACGCCCGCCTCCGCGAGGTGGGTCCAGCCGCCCGTCCGCTCACGGGGCGGGACGCGCGCGCCTGGCCGGTAGCGGGCCATCAGGTTGTCGCGGACCCGGCCCGCCGCCAGGCGCTGCAGCAGCCGGGACTGCGAGGTCAGATGCACGATGACCGGGCCCACGTTGACGAGCGTCGCGCTGCCGGTGCCGCCGGCCCCGTGAAAGGTGTACGAGAAGATGCCCTCGGCCTCGGACGTGGGGTCGTAGTCGAAGCTCTCGCGCCCCTTGACCTGCCCGGTCGTCGCGGCGAAGACGGCGCCGGCGTCCTGGGAAACCCAGCTCACGGCGAGCGAGATGACGTCGCCGTCATCCGGCACGTAGTCGCAGGCCGCGGGCAAGGAGAGCCGCCCCAGAGATTTGGTGGCCGGGACGCGGCGGACGTCCTCGCCGAGGTCTTTCGAAGTGAGCAAGGAGCACGCGTCCGGCCAATCGCGCAAGGGGACGCCGCCGAGCGCGACCGGGCCTTCGGGCCGTCCATAGACGGGGCGGAACGCGGTGACCCGCTCGTCATCGTGGACGAAGGCGAAACGCGAGGTCGCACCCACGAAGGTCGTGGCGTGCGCGAGCGGCCTGTCCAGCGGGAACCCGACCAGGCGGCCGGTGCCCCGCTCGCGCGAGAGGAGGAAGCCGGGCAGCGGCCACGCGCCGTTGAAGTCGAATCCCGGGCGGAAGTGGGCGTCGGGGTGGGCGCCGACCCAGAACGGCAGGTCGTCGCCGGGCCAGTGGGAAAGGGGCAGCCGCGTGCCGTCCTCGTCGAAGAGGAAGCGTTCGTCCTGCACCTTCACGGCGACGAACCCCTCCGGCGCCGGCTCGAACACGAACAGGGTGTCGGCGTCCGGGGTGGCGGGCAGCGTCCGCGTCCAGTTTCCGCGCAGCGTGCGCGGGTCGTAGGAGGCGAGCTGGACGCCACCGCGCTCGCAGCGGGTCAGCAGCATCACGGACCTGGAGGCTCCGGCGGTCCACCCGTGGCAACCCGGCGGGTCGCCGGTACGCGTCCGTACGGCGCCGGTCCGCGCGTCGAGCGAGACCAGCCCGTGGCCGTTCTGGTGGAGGACGACTAGGGGCCCAACCGCCTGCACCTGGGGGAGGCCCCGGCCGCCTGACGTGGGCACCGTGTGCCGCCATAAGAAACGGCCGGAGGTGAGGTCGTGGGCGTGCACGACCCACTTCGTCACGCCTTCCGTCGAGGAGGTGAGGAAGACGATCCCGGCATCGGCGGAGATCTCGGTGGGGGAGGTGACGCCGGTGGCGATGGTGCGCAACACCGCGCCCGTGCCGGCCTCGCGTACGGTGACCGAGCCGTCCCGTGCCGCCATGAGCAGGTGGTCTCCGACCAGCGCGTTGAGGGCGGCCATGCTCCCGGCAGGAACCGACCAGGCCTCCTTCCACCCGATGAGGTCCCGAGGCGGCCGCCCGTCGGCGGCGACCGCGAGCGCGGCGGTCACCACGAGCGCCGCCAGCGCCCGCAGCCAGCGGCCGATCAGCATGGACGGCGCCCGTCGCACGGCCGCCACCCTCCGTGCGGCAGCTCGCGGTAGTACGCCTGGTAGCGGGACGCCTTGCCGGTCAGCCGGAACGGCCCGCCGTCCGGGGCCTTGACGGTCACCTGTTCCGTACGTCCGTCCGCGAGCACCGTCACCCGCAACTCGAACTCGTAGTACGCCTTCTTCCCCATGAAGCGCAGAGTGAAGGTGACCGGCTCGTCCCGCTTCAGGTCGATCTGCTTCTCCTTGAAGTACGCGGCGCCCTTGGCGGTCGTGAACCGGGGAGCGGGACGGTCGAGGTCGGCGGCCAGCTGGACGGTGTCGGTCTCACCACCGCCGGTGATCGCGATGAGGCGGGCGCCCCTGGACACCGGCTTGCGGGCGAGGACGCGCGGCTCGATGCCCACGATGCGCGCGCTGCTGCGATTGCCGGTCAGGACGACGGTGACGTCCATGTGGTCGATGAGCGCCCTGCGGTGGCGGGCGAGGACGTCCTGCCGCCGCTGCTCGTCGGCGTGGGTGGCGATCATGACCGCCCGGTCGTCGGGCTCGGTGACGGGCTCGCGCAGGACGGTGTCGCGCTCCGAGTAGTCGACCTTGACGTGGCCGACGGTGATGGCGGCGGTGCCGCGTACGCGTTCGACCGTGTCGGAGCCATGCGTGTTGTACCACTCGGTGAACACGACGCCGAACGCGGCCAGGATCACGGCGCTGACGATGCCCGCCAGCCACCCCACCAGCCCCTTCGGCCGGCCCTCACCGTCCTGCTGCCGCTCGGGCGCGACGTCACGACCGGCCGATGTGCGCTTGCTGCGGCGAGCTCTGCCCATGGGGACGCGATTCCTCTACATCCGATGGTCAGGATCAGCGTAGGCAGGAGTCCGGGCGCGCAGGAGCGGTTTCCGGGTTTTACGGCGCCGCGTGCAGGGCTTCGTGGGTCCACCGGCCGCGCGGTTGCGTGTGCAGGCGCCAGTAGTGCTCGGCGATGTCGTCGGGGTCGAAGTCGGTGCCAGGGGCGACCGGTCCTGCCACGGTGACGCTCGCGACGTGGACGCCGGCGGGGCCGTACTCCTGGTCGAGCAGCGTGACCAGGGTACGGACGCCGGCTTTGCCCAGGGAGAGGCTCACGTACTGAGGTTTGGGCTCGGGCATGCCGCCGGTGATGAGGATCGTGCCGTGGCCGCGTGCCGCCATGGCGGGCGCCACGTGGGCGGCGGCGTTGAGCGCGCCGGCGACGTTCACCGCCCAGGCCTCCATGTGGCCGCGTACGGACAGCTCACCCGGCGCGTCCGCCTGGATGATCGCCGCGTTGTAGACCAGCACATCGGGGACGCCGTGCGCGCGTGCCACCTCGTCGAGCGCCGCGTTCAGCCCGGCCTGGTCGGTGCTGTCGGCCCGGCACGTGACGATCTCGCCGGTGACCGCGCCAGCCGCGCCCCGCAACGTACGCTCGCTGCGGGCGATCAGCCCGACCGGCATCCCCTCCCTGGCGAACCTGCGCGCCACCGCCTGCCCGATCCCAGGACCCGCCCCGATGATCACAACCCCCGCCATCTGATCTCCTCCTCGCTTCGGCGATACTCGGGACGGTAAGGGCTCACATCGATGTGAAGGTCAAGGCATGCGGATCGGGGACCTGGCCGACAGGACCGGGGTCAACAGGCGGCTGCTGCGCTACTACGAGGAACAGGGCCTGCTCAGGCCCATCAGGCTGGGCAACGGCTACCGCGAGTACCGCGAGTCGGACGTCGCCGCCGTCCGCCACATCCGCGCCCTGCTCGCCGCCGGGCTCCCCACCGCCGTCATCGCCCGCGTCCTGGACTGCATCCAGGGATCCGACGGCCTGATCACCCCGTCCCACTGCCCGACCTTCATCGACGACCTGCGCCGCGAACGCACCCGCATCGCCAAGACCATCGAACAGCTCCAGACCTCGCAGAACGCCCTGGACTCACTCCTCGACGCGGCACTGCGCGAACCCTGAGTCACGCTCCGACGAAGGTCATCATCTCCGACATGTCCGCACGATCGGTACGCAGCGCCGGCACGCCTTCCCGCTCGAACCCCACCGGCACGCCGCACAGGAGCGTGAGCGTGTCATCGGCTCCGACGATGCGGCCGACGGTCTCGCGGCACGGCCCGGCGGCCGTCCACGGCCTCGTACACGTCCACGGCGCTCACCCGGCGGCCGAGCCGGGGCCCGGCAGGGGGTCGACGTCGCCGGCGTGCATCGGCTCGCCGCAGTGGCTGCACGCCGGCTCGACGTGGGCGATCTGCCCGCAGGCATGGTGGCGGTAGAGGACGGGCGGGCCTGCCTCGCCGGCGAGCCAGCGGTCGCCCCACCGCGCCATCACCATGAGCATCTCGACGAGGTCGGCGCCCTTGCCGGTGAGGTGGTACTCGTAGCGGGGGCGGGCGTCGTAGGGGCGGCGTTCGAGGACGCCCTGCTCGACCAGAGGGTCGCCGCAGGACTGCCTCGCCTACCTCAATAGTCATGGCTATCCGACGACCCAGGCCAGGATCGACGCCTGCAACTCGCTCGTCACCGCGTTCTGCGTCGAGATCCTGGAGGACGGCGAGGTCGCGGCTGAGCACGCCAGGGCCGCCTGCGACCTGCGGCGCTCCTAGCGTGCGGCCCGATGGGCCCTGACCCGTTCGCGGGTGGCGCAGCGGCGGGAGCAGTAGTGGCGTTCCGGGCCGTTGCCCTGGGCGATGAACACGTTCCGGCAGTTCGTCGAGGCGCAGACCTTGCCGGGCGGTCGCTGGGTGTCCCAGACGAGCACGGTCAGCGCCATGCAGGACGAGGTCAGGAACCATTCGCCCAAGGGGCCGTCGTCGTCGCGGTCGAGGTGCGGATGCCAGGGCGTGGTGCCGCCGTGCGAGGTCAGGCGCAGCGGGCCGGTGTGCTCGCGCAGGAGGCGGTTGAGCGCCGTGGCGGCGGCGTCGGCGTCGGTGGCGGCGAAGACGTCCCGTAGCAGGGCGGCGGCCGTCCGCATGGCGGCGACGTCCTGCTCGGTCACCTCGATGGGGTCCAGCTCGCCGTACGCGCGCAGCACCTCGCCGATGCCTTCGGGGGAGGCGCCGGCGGTGAGGGCGTTGACGAGGGCGGCGGTGCGCCGGGCCATGGTCAGCACGGAATGCCGGGTGGACCAGTCGTCGGTGTGCGGCATCCTGGCAATGTAACGCATATTGCTATGTTTTGCGTTACGCAGCTAGGGTCGCGCGGGTGTACTCCATCAGGTCCTACCTGGCCGGGGCGGTGGCCGCCCGCGCAGGCGACGAGATGTCCGGGCCCGCCCTGATGCTGGCGGGATTCGCCGTCACCGGCTCGGCCACCGACGCCACGTCGCTGCTCGCGGGGATCACCGCCGCAGCGGCGGTCGGCGGCCCGCTGCTCGGGGCGCTGCTCGACCGGGCGGCGCGGCCGGGCCGGCTGCTGGCCTGCGCGCTGGCGCTGTACGCGGCGGGCCTGGGCGTCATCCTCATGGGGCTCGGGCATCTGCCGATCGCGATCAGCGTGGTGATCGCGCTGTTCACCGGGCTGCTGGGGCCTGCGCTGTCGGGCGGCTGGACGGCCCAGCTGCCCCGCGTGGTGCCGCCCGCCGGGCTGTCCAGGGCCAACGCGTTCGACGCGATGACCTTCAGCGTGGCGAGCCTGGCCGGTCCCGCGCTGGCCGGGGGAGTGGCCGAGCTGCTGGGGGCGCCGGCGGCCGTGGTCGTCGCCGTGGCGCTCATCGGCTTCGCGGTGCCCAGCGCGTGGACGCTGCCCGCCCGTCCACCGTCACGGGAAGCGGGCTCCCTGCCCGCCGGAGCACGGGTCATGATCGCGAACCGGCCGCTGTTCCGGGCGACCCTGGTCTCGGTCATCTGCTGCACGGCCGAAGGCATGCTGGTGGGCTGCCTGCCGCTGCTCGGGCTACGGGTGCTGGGCGACGCCGACCGTGGTGCGCTGCTGCTGTCGTGCGCGGCCGCCGGAGCCCTGGCCGCCAACGCCGTACTCGCCCGGCGGCCGCGTTCCCCCGACACCGTCGTCTGGGCGAGCGCCCTGCTGCAGGCCGCCGCCTTCGCCCTGGCCGCCGTCGATCACGCGGCCGTGCTCGTCGCCGCCATGCTGCTGGTCGGCATCGGCCAGGGCCCCCAGCTCACCGCCCTGTTCGCGATCCGCCACCGCGAAGCCCCGGAGCGGCTGCGCAGCCAGATCTTCACCACCGGAGCCAGCCTGAAGATCACCGGCTTCGCCCTGGGCGCGGCGATCGCGGGCCCGCTCGCCACTTGGTCGCTCACGGCCGCCCTCATCCTGGCCGCCACCATGTCGGCGCTCGCGGCCCTCACCTGGAGTCGTAGTCCTCGCGGTTCGCGAGGACCTCGCTCATGCGCGTCTGCGCCCAGCTCCTGAGCCCGCGCGTCAGGTCGTGGAGGGAGAGGCCGAGGTCGGTCAGCTCGTAGGAGACGGTGACGGGGACGGTCGGCGTCACGGTACGGGTCAGCAACCCGTCACGCTCCAGCGACCGCAGCGTCTGGGTCAGCATCTTCTGGCTGACCCCGGCCAGCATGCGGGAGATCTCCGAGTACCGCATCGCCCTCGGGCCGTCCTCACCGCCGCCCAGCGCGCACAGGATCAGGACGACCCACTTGTCCGAGATGCGGTCGAGCAGCTGCCGGCTGGGACACCCCGCCAGGAACGCGTTGTACTCCGCCTTGGCCTGAGCCCGCTGCTGGGCCGCCTTCATCGTCGCCACCGCTCACACCTCTCACCCGCGGGTGGGTTACGCACTTCTGAGTGCCTACTTCCCGAAAGGAAGCTGCTTCCCAATAATGATGCAGAGCAACCACGAAAGGTACCCACATGAGCACATCCCTTCCCGGCGGCACCTGGACCCTGGGAGACCTGACCGTCACCCGATTCGGGTACGGCGCCATGCAACTGGCCGGCCCGGGGGTCATGGGCCCGCCCGCCGACCGCGAGGGCGCCCTGGCCGTCCTGCGGGAAGCGGTCGGCCACGGCATCACCCACATCGACACCAGCGACGCCTACGGCCCGCGCATCACCAACGAACTGATCCGCGAGGCCCTGCACCCCTACCCCGAGTCGCTGCACATCGCGACCAAGGTGGGCGCGACCCGCGACGAGCAGGGCGGCTGGCCTCCCGCCCGGCGCCCCGAGGACCTGCGCCGCCAGGTCCACGACAACCTCAAGTCCCTGGGTCTCCACGTCCTCGACCTGGTCAACCTCCGCCTCGGCGACGCCGAAGGCCCCCAGCCCGGCTCGCTGGCGGAGGCGTACGGAACGCTCGTCGAGCTGCAGCAGGAGGGCCTGATCCGCCACCTCGGGGTCAGCAACGCCACCGAGGAGCAGGTCGCGGAGGCGCAGGGCATCGCGCCGATCGTGTGCGTGCAGAACCTGTACAACCTCGCCCACCGCCACGACGACAAGCTCATCGACCGCCTCGCCGCAGAAGGCATCGCGTACGTCCCCTTCTTCCCCTTGGGCGGCTTCACCCCGCTCCAGTCCTCAGCCCTCTCGGCCGTCGCCGCCCGCCTGGAGTCGACCCCGATGTCCGTGGCCCTGGCCTGGCTCCTCCAGCGCTCCCCGAACATCCTCCTGATCCCCGGCACCTCATCGGTGACCCACCTGCGCGAGAACATCACCGGCGCCGCCCTCTCCCTCTCACCCGAGGACCTGGCCGAACTGGACACCATCGCCGGTCAGCGTTGACGCGACGACGCGGAGGCCCCAGGTTGGGGCCATGGAAGAGTTCCGCATGGCGCGCGCCTTCTCACCCGCGACCATCGTCCGGCTGATTCTCCCTTCCATCCTCCTCATCCCCGTATGGCTGGTGATGATCGCCGTCATCCCCGACCGCCATCGGCTCGACCTGGTGCTCATCGCCGCGGGCGCGACGGTGTCCCTCGCGGCGGTGCGATCGGTCAGGTGGCGGCAGCTGTCCGCCGCCACGGTCGCCCGCCTCTCTCCCGAGGGCGTCGAGATGCAGGACTGGTACGGCTCCCGCGTGCGGCTGGCCTGGGACGACGTCGAGGGCGTCGCCGTCGTGGACAGCCGGATCCCCAGCCCACGCACCATCACCAGGGACGGCAGGGTGGCCGTTCGGACCGGCGCCAGGGAATGCGTCGGCCTGGCAGGCTGGGGCACGTACGACATCCCGCCCAACGCCCCCGCCTGGCTCTCGGCCCACCGCGCCCGCCTGCCCATCGACCCGGCATCGGGCCTCCGGAGAATCACCATCCCCCTCGGCGCCATCGACCCCCAGTGGGAATTCGGCTCGATGGGCGAGGCCGTCCGCCACCACAGACCCGACCTCCTCCAGGCGAAGGCCGGCTCGCTTCCCGCGTGACCGGCCGAGGACCAAGGTCCTTCGTGCGACGGTCGTACGGCACTGCCTCGGACGGGCCCTTCCCGGTGTGATGAGGGCACGAGACACACCGCCATGGAAGGG